>JADGOQ010000026.1 GCA_017882885.1 Actinomycetales bacterium
ATCCCACACGCGGAAAGATCCCCTTCGCCGACGTCGCAGAGGAATGGCAGGACTCGCGCGAGCACCTCGCCGTCCGCTCCCAGGAGACCACCCGCTTCCTGCTCGACCGGTACGTGCTTCCCAAGCTCGGCCGCCTACCGGTGGCCGCGATCTCCCCCATCGACGTCCAGAACGTCCTCACCTCGATGACGAAGAAGGGCCTGGCGATCGCGACGCAGCGGCGAACGCTCTCCGTCATCCGACTCGTGATGCAGCGAGCCGTGGAGGACAAGCGGCTGGCTGAGAACGTCGCCCAGCAGGTGAAGCAGCCGCGCGGCCCCGTCCGGCACGAACCCCGATGGCTGACCGCCCAGCAACTCCAGGACCTCGTGCACGCAGTGCCGGAACACTGCCGGCCCGTCGTGCTCTTCCTCGGACTGACCGGGTGCCGATTCTCGGAGATGGCGGCGCTGACAGTCGGCGATGTCATCCAGACCCGGCATGGACTCGGGGTCCGCATCCATCGCGCCGCACCGCAATCGAAGACATCGAGCCGAGCCGTCATGGGATCCACCAAGACCCACCTCACCCGAACCGTCCCGGTCCCCGCCCCGCTCCTCGAGTACGTGCAGGAACGTGTCCGGAACAGCCAGAAGACGGCCTACCTGTTCCCGTCACCCACCGGGGCGATCTGGACCAACACGAACTTTCGGATGCGCGCCAAATGGTCGCAATCACTGAAGAAGGCCAACCTCACGGGAACCCGGATCCACGATCTCCGCCACACGGCAGCATCCCTCCTGATCGCGTCTGGGGCGGATATCAAGTCCGTCCAGGGCCTCCTCGGGCATGCCTCCGGCACCATGACGATGGACCTCTACGGCCACCTCTTCGAGGACGCCCCGTGGCGCGCGATGGAGCACCTGCCGCACCTTGAACTGGGCGCCGGAACGGGCCAAGAAAACGTCAACCCGCCCGCCACTGGCCATTCACTGGCCACGCGGGCCGAAAACGGGGCCTTGGAAGGGCCTGAGCGGACGCATCCACCAGAAAACCACCGGGCCTGACCTGCGACGATGTAGTTGTGCCCCCGATGCGATTCGAACGCACGACACCCGCTTTAGGAGAGCGGTGCTCTATCCCCTGAGCTACGGGGGCCAGGTGATGCGCGTCCAAGTTTACCCGAACCGGGCCGTGACGTCGGCCCCGGCGCACCTGCCGTCTCCCTCGTCCCCTAGCATGGTCCCCGTGCCACACCGCAGCGTCCTCGCCCCGAATTACCGCCCCCTCGACATCACGCTGCGCAGCGGCGAGGGAGTGTGGCTCACCGACATCCACGGCCATCGCTACCTCGACTGCCTCGCCGGGTACTCGGCCCTCAACTTCGGGCACTCCCACCCCCAGCTGGTCGAGGCCGCGAAGGAGCAGGCGTCACGCCTCACCCTGGTGTCGCGTGCCTTCAACCACGACCTGCTGCTGCCCTACGCCGAGGCGCTCACCATGCTCACGGACACCGAGACGATGCTGCCGATGAACACCGGCGCGGAGGCCGTCGAGACCGCCATCAAGGCGGCCCGCAAGTGGGGTTACCTGGTGAAGGGCGTCCCGGAGGACCAAGCGGACATCATCGTGGCCGCGAACGCCTTCCACGGCCGCACCACCACCATCATCTCCTTCTCCACGGACCCGAGCGCACGGGACCACTACGGCCCCTACACCCCCGGCTTCACCGTGGTGCCCTACGACGATGCCGACGCCGTCGCCGCCGCAATCACCCCGTACACGGTGGCGATCCTGATCGAACCCATCCAGGGGGAGGCGGGCGTGATCATCCCCGCCCCCTCGTACCTCCCAAGCCTGCGCGCGCTCGCCACGGACAACGACGTCCTGCTGATCGCGGACGAGATCCAGTCCGGCCTCGCGCGCACCGGCTACACCCTCGACGAGGAGCGCGTCGGCGTGGCCGCGGACCTCATCACCCTCGGCAAGGCCCTCGGCGGCGGCCTCATGCCCGTCTCTGCGGTCGTCGGACGCCACGACGTCCTCTCCCTCATGACCGTGGGCACCCACGGCTCCACGTTCGGCGGGAACCCCATGGCGTGCCGGATCGGCATGGAGGTGGTGGCCATGCTGTCCACCGGCGAGTTCCAGCAGCGCGCACGGGATCTCGAGGGCTTCCTCGGGGAGCGCCTCGCGGAACTGGTCGACGACGGGCTCATCAGCTCCAGTCGGCACGTCGGGCTGTGGGCGGGCATCGACGCCAACCCGGCGCTCGGCCTGACGGGCCGGCAGATCTGCGAGGGAATGCAGTCCCGCGGCGTGCTCGCGAAGGACACCCACGGCTCCACAATCCGCTTCGCTCCCCCACTCGTGATCGAGCGTGACGAGCTGGCGACGGCGTTGGACGCCCTCGCGGACACGCTGCACGCGGCGCGCAGCTGACCCGCGGCGCGGCGCTGACCCGCGGGGCCGGGCTACTGCTGCCAGGGGAAGCGGGTCGGGAACGCGCCCTCCTCCTCGAGCTTTGCCGGCACCACCATCACGGGGCAGTCGGAGTGCGCGATCACGGTCTGGGACGTCGAGCCCAGCAGCAGGCCCGCGAACCCGCCGCGCCCGCGCGTCCCCACCACCAGCAGGTCGACGGCGGTGCTGAACTCGGTCAGCAGGGCGGCGGGGCTGCCGTCCAGGGCGTGACGGCGCACGCGGACCTTGCTGTCCCCGAGCGCCTGGTCGACGGCGACGTTCAGCCCCTCCCGCACGTCGGCGAGCAGGGCGTCACGGTCGATGTTCCCGGGCAGCCACACCATGGCGCCGGCGCCCTGGGCAATCGGGACGGCAGCGACGGCCGTGAGCTCGGCGTCCCAGACCTCCGCCTCCTGGATGGCCCGCTTGAGGGCCACCTTCGCTGAGGTGGAGCCGTCCACGCCCACCACGATCCGCTTGACGGGGAGCCGCAGGGGCTTCGCCTCGCCGTGGACCGGGACCATCACGGTGGGGCAGTGCGCGTGGGGTGCCAGGCTGGTGGACACGGCGCCGAGGAGCCGGTCGGCGAAGGCGGTGCCGCCCTCCTTGCCGATGACGATGAGCCCCGCCTGCCTGGACAGCTCGATGAGGACACCCGTCGAGTCGCCCGTCTCCACGGCGGAGGTGACGACGACGGCGGCGCCGGCCCGCGCCACGGCCTCGTCCACCACGCGGCGGGCACCCGCCTGGATCTGCGTGTCGTCGAGGGCGATGTAACCGCCGTCGAGCGTGGCGCCCGAG
>JADGOQ010000027.1 GCA_017882885.1 Actinomycetales bacterium
GCGTTTCGCCGACGCCACGCTGTTGAAGGTTGACCTACGGCTGGGGGTTGCGCTGCCGGGAGGTGACGATGCTGGACCGGACCGACTTCACGACGAATCCGGCGGCGCCGGAGCTGGGCTCCCTCGGGGTGTGTCAGGTGCGCTTCGGCAAGGCCATGCGCGGTTCGCCGCCCCGCCGCCGCGCAGTGGCGAGCGTGCTGCCGTGGGCGGTCGAGGCGCTCGCCGAGTACCTGGCCGAGCGCGGCGAGGATCTCCTCGGGGGTTGCCGCGGTGGTCTCCTTGTCGTAGTACTGCAGCAGGTTCCCGGTGTACTCGGGCAGGATGTCGATGGCGCCGGACTCCAGCTCGGGGAGGTAGACCTCGCGCTGCCCGATCTGGAACTGGCGCTCCACCTCGTACCCGTTCGCCTCGAGCGCCTGGGCGTAGATTTCCGCGATGATCTCGTTGGAGTAGTACTGCTGCGAGCCCACGACGATGGTCGCGGCGGGCGCCGTCCCGGTGGCCGACCCCTCCTTGAGCGGGTCGGAGGTGCCGCAGCCGGCGAGGGCAAGGGCGGCGGCCGCGAGGACTGCCGCAGTCCACCGCCTCCTGGTGGTGAGTGTCATGGTCATCCCTTCCTCGTGTCCTGGTCAGCCTTCATCATGTCAGCCGTTGAACTGCTCGCGCACGCCGCGGGGCACGCCGAGGCGCTGGGCGAGGCCCAGCAGGAGTTCGAGCACGATGGCCAACGCCACCACGAGCAGGGCCGCGGCGAGCATCTGCGGGTAGTCCTGCGTCTTCAGCCCGCGGAACAGGTAGCGCCCGAGACCGCCGGCGCCCACGTACGCCGCGAGCGTCGCCGTCGCCACCACCTGCAGCGTCCCCGAGCGGATCCCGCCCCACATCATCGGCAGCGCGAGCGGCACCTCGACGCGCGCGAGCACCTGCCGGCCGGTCATCCCCACCGCGCGGGCGGCGTCGCGCACCTGGGGGTCGACGGCGTCGACGCCCGCGTACGTGGCGGCGAGGATCGAGGGGATCGCCAACACCACGAACGCCACCATGGGGGCCTTGATCCCCACCCCCCACACCAGCGCCAGCAGGGTGATGAGGCCGAGGGTCGGCACCGCGCGCGCCGCGCTGGAACTGCCGACGGCGAGCGCCCGCCCCCGGCCCGTGTGGCCGATCAGCAGCCCGAGCGGGATCGCGACGAGCGCCGCCAGCGTGACCGCCGCGAAGGTGTAGAGCAGGTGTTCGCCGAGCCGGACGGGGATGCCGTCCGGTCCCGCCCAGTGCGCGGGGTCGATGATCCACCCCCACGCAGCCGCCAGCTGGTTCATCGGGCCCCCTCCCGCGTCCACGGCATCAGCAGCCGCCCGGCCGCCACCACGACGGCATCGAGCAGGAGCGCGACGGCGATCGTCGCCACCAGCCCGGCCACCACCTCCGCCACGATCCCCCGCTGGAACCCGTCCGTGAAGAGCAGCCCGAGGCTGGGAACCCCGAGCACGGCGCTCACGGTCACGAGGCTGACCGTGCTGACGGTCACCACCCGCAGCCCCGCGAGGATCGCCGGCCCGGCCAGCGGGAGCTCGACCTGCCAGAACCGGCCCACGCCGGAGTACCCGACCGCAGTGGCCGCCTGCCGCGTGTCCGGGAGGACGGCGCCGAGGGCGTCCGCGATGGAGCGGGTCAGCAGCGCGATCCCGTACAGCGTGAGCACCACGATCACGTTGGCGCGGTCCCGCACGCCGGTGCCGATGAGCGTCGGCAACGCCACGAACAGCGGCAACGACGGGATCGCGTACAACAACCCCGACCCGGTGAGGATCGCCCCACGCGTGGCTTGGTAGCGGTGCGCGGCCCACCCGATGAGGAGCGAGGCCACGAGGGCCAGCGCGATCGCGGGGACCGCCAGCAGGAGGTGCGCGAGGGTACGCTCCCCGATAAGGCCCAGGTTGGCCAGCACCCAGGTCACGGTGCCGTGTTCGCGGTCCCGGCGTCGCCGCCGTCGCGGAGGTACCCGGCCGGGCGGTCGTCGCCGTCGATCACCATGACGCCGCGTGGCGTGGTCTCGAGCCGGAAGGAGCGCCGGGCGCGGCCCAGGCCCACGAAGTCCGCCACGAACTGGTCCGCGGGGTCCGCGAGGATCTCGGCGGGGGTGCCGTGCTGCGCGATCGTGCCGCCGGTCCGCAGCACCACCACCTGGTGGCCGAGGATGAAGGCCTCGTCGATGTCGTGGGTCACGAAGATGATCGTCTTCCCGAGGGTGTCCTGGAGGTGGCGGAGTTCGTGCTGCAGGTCCGCACGCACGATCGGGTCCACCGCCCCGAAGGGCTCGTCCATCAGGAGGATGTTGGGATCCGCGGCGAGTCCCCGCGCCACCCCGACGCGCTGCTGCTGCCCGCCCGACAGCTGCCGCGGGTAGCGCCGCGCGAGCGCGCGGTCCAGCCCCACGAGGTCCATCAGTTCCAGCGCCCGCCCGTGCGCCTCGCGCCGGGCCACCCCGCGCAGCCGCGGGACGGTGGCGATGTTGTCCGCGACGGTGCGGTGCGGCATCAGTCCGGCGTTCTGCATGACGTACCCGATGGAGCGCCGCAGTTCGACGGCGTCCCTCGTGGAGACGTCCTGCCCGTCGATCTCGACGGCGCCGGACGTCGGTTCCACCATGCGATTCACCATGCGCAACAGGGTGGTCTTGCCGCTCCCGGACGTCCCGACCAGCACCGTGGTGCGGCGGGGCGGGACGACGAGGGAGACGCCGTCGACGGCCAGCGTCCCGTCGGGGAACCGCTTCGTGACGTTCCTGAACTCGATCACCGTGCTCGTCCCCTCGTCGTGGCGACCACCCCGATGCGGGGGCAGAGGTCCGCGATGCCGCACGCCTCGCACGCCGGCTTGCGCGCCGTGCAGACCCGCCGGCCGTGGAAGATGATCCGGTGGCACGCCATGGTCCAATCCTCCGGCGGGAGGATCGCGGCGATGTCCGCCTCAACCTTGACGGGATCCGTGTTTCTCGTCCAGCCGAAGCGCCGAGCGAGGCGCCCCACGTGCGTGTCCACCGCGATCCCCGGGACGCCGAACGCGTTGCCCAGCACCACGTTGGCCGTCTTGCGCCCCACCCCCGGCAGCGTCACCAGCTCGGCGAGCGTCCCCGGCACGACGCCGTCGAACCGTTCCACGAGCGCCACCCCGATCCCCTGCACGGCCTTCGCCTTCGCGCGGAAGAAGCCGAGGGGGTGCAGGATCGCCTCCAAGTCCTCGAGGCGGGCGGCGGCGAGGGCATCGGCGTCGGGGTAGCGCCCGAACAGCTCCGGGGTCACCTGGTTGACGCGCACATCCGTGGTCTGCGCGGACAGCACGGTCGCGACGAGCAGCTGGAAGGGGCTCACGAAGTCCAGTTCGCAGCGCGCCTCGGGGTGGATCTCGCCGAGGCGTTGGTCCATCTCGTGCGCGCGGGCGCGCAACGCCCTCCGGCTCTCCCTCATACCCCCAGCCTACGTTCGGCAACACGCGGCGTTCTTGGTGCTGTACGTCACACGGGGTGGCAGTATTGACCCAGTCGACAGATTGGAAACGAACGTGGATGAGAACCTGATCGCCTCCGTACCGTTGTTCTCGGCACTCGACCAGGACGACCAACACCAGCTCGCGGCGATGATGAGCGAAGTGGTGTTCCGCCGTGGCGAGAAGCTGTTCAACGAGGGCGACCCCGGCGACCGCCTCTACCTGCTCGTCGAGGGCAAGGTGAAGCTCGGTCACGCCTCCTCGGACGGGCGCGAGAACCTGCTCGCCGTCCTCGGCCCAGGGGAGATGATCGGCGAGCTCACCCTGTTCGATCCGGGCCCCCGCTCCACCACCGCCACCGCGGTGGCGCCCACCCGCATGATGCAGCTGGACCACGAGGCGATGATGACCTTCATCGACTCCCGGCCCGAACTCGCGAAACACATGCTCAAGGCGCTCTCCCAGCGCCTGCGTCGCACCAACACCGCCCTCGCGGACCTCGTCTTCTCCGACGTGCCCGGGCGTGTCGCCAAGGCGCTGCTGGACCTCGCGGACCGCTTCGGCACCCGGGCCGACGACGCCACCATCCACGTGCCGCACGAGCTCACCCAGGAGGAGCTCGCCCAGCTGGTGGGGGCCTCCCGCGAGACCGTCAACAAGTCCCTCGCCGAGTTCGTCTCGCGCGGCTGGATCCGGCTCGAGGGCCGGGGAGTCCACCTGCTCGACGTCGACCGCCTGCGCCGCCGCGCCCGGTAGCCTGCCGCCCGGTTGGGACGACGGCCGCGCCAGGCGAGCGCCGCGCCAGGCGAGCGCCGCGCCAGGCCAGCGCCACCGTGAGCTCCACCTCGACCGGCGAACCCAACGGGAGCGCCGCAACACCGATGGCGCTGCGGACGTGGGCACCCCTGTCGCCGAAGATCTCGCCGAGGAGTACGGAGGCGCCGTTGGCAACGGCCGGCTGGGCGTGGAAGTCGGGCGTCGAGGCCACGTAGACCACCACCTTGACCACGCGCGCGACGGCGTCGAGCCCCCCGGACACGGACGCGACGGCCGCCAAGGCGTTCAGGGTGGCGGTGCGGGCGGCGTCGGCGGCCTGCGGCACACTGACCTCGGCACCGACACGGCCGGTCGCCACGAGGACACCGCCGACGAACGGCAGCTGACCGGACGTGTGGACGAGGTCCCCCCAGCGGAGGGCCGGCACGTAGGCCGCAACCGGCGCCGCCACCGCCGGCAGTTCGATGCCGAGCAGGGCGAGCCGGGCGGCGACGCTCACGCCTTGGGCCGCTTCAGGTAGGCGACGAGGTTGGTGGACCCGGACGGCCCGGGGACCACCTGCACGAGCTCCCAGCCGTCAGCGCCCCACTGGTCGAGGATCGCCTTCGTGTTGTGGATCAGGAGCGGAATGGTGGCGTATTCCCATGTGGTCATGGCGCCCATCATAGGTCAGCAGCTACGGAGGCCCGCCTGCTGCTGCCGAAGGCGCGTGATGATGCGCGGCGCGACCGGGCTGCGGAGCTCGGCGGCGGCGGCGTCGTCACCGGCGAGCCAGGTGGTCCAGTCCTCGACGTGCGGGTACTGCCGCAGGAGTGCGCGACGCTCGCGCTCCGTCAATCCCCCCCAGACACCGAACGTGGTTCGCGAATTGAGCGCATCGGCCAGGCACTGCATGCGGACCTCACAGCCGAAACAGCGCCCGCGCGCCTCTCGCTGTGCGGCACCGCGCACGAAAAGCGAGTCAGGTGGCGCAGTTGCGCACGCTGCTCGAGCTGCCCACGTCTGGTCATCATTGACACTCATGGTTCCTCCGGAATAGAGCCTCAGCTGACCGTACCCAATAGCCTTTTGAAAAAGCAATGCTCGTGGCAATTTGGTGGCAACATGCCGAGGTCAGGGGCTCGGAGACCCATGGCCGGCACTGACCGTGTTCCGACTCGCAGATCCCCTGCTGGCCGGGTCACCTCCGGGCACGTACCCTTGTACCATGTCTTCCCGGTCGAGCAGTCGTGTGCTGCGCCCCCCGCAGGTGCTCGCGATGCTGCTTGCGTTCCTCCTCGTCAGTCTGACCGGCGGCGTGATGCTCGCGGGCCTGGCCGTTCCGTTCGTCACCGGCGCCGGAGCTGTGGCGAACGCCACCACCGGCATCTTCAACGAACTGCCGGGCGAGCTCGAGATCGACAAGCCCTCCGAGCAGAGCGTGATGCTTGCCGGTGACGGCTCGGTGCTGGCCACCTTCTTCTACGAGAACCGCATCGTCGTCCCGCTCGACCAGGTCGCCGTCACGATGCAGGACGCCATCGTCGCCATCGAGGACCGGCGCTTCTACGAGCACAAGGGAGTGGACCCCGAGGGCATGGCACGCGCCTTCGTGAACAACCTCCTCAACGACTCCACGGAGGGCGCCTCCACCCTCACCCAGCAGTACATCAAGAACATCCTCATCGAGCGGGGCAGGGTCTCGGACGACACCGAGCAGGTGTCGGCGGCCACCGAACGGAGCTATGGGCGCAAGTTGCAGGAAGCGCGTTACGCCATCGCGCTGGAGCAGCGGAGCAGCAAGCAGGAAATCCTGGCCGGATACCTGAACATCGCCCAGTTCGGGGCGTCCGTGTACGGCGTCGAGGCCGCGTCGCGGCACTACTTCTCGAAGAGCGCCGCCGAGCTCACCCTCTCGGAGTCCGCCCTGCTGGCAGGGATCCCGCAGGCCCCCGGGAAGTTCGACCCGCTGCGCAACCCCGAGAACTCAATGGGCCGCCGCAACACGGTGCTGGCGGACATGCTGGAACTCGGGTACATCGACCAGGCGCAGTACGACGAGGCGCTCGCCACCCCCATCGAGGCCATGCTCCACCCCCAGACCACCTCCAGTGGCTGCGGCTCCGCCGGGACGGCGGCCTACTTCTGCGAGTACGTGGTCAAGGACCTGCTGAACAACGCCGCGTTC
The DNA here is from genome assembly GCA_017882885.1 of Actinomycetales bacterium. Classification (GTDB taxonomy): domain Bacteria; phylum Actinomycetota; class Actinomycetes; order Actinomycetales; family Actinomycetaceae; genus UBA1383. Next base: position 6,431 of record JADGOQ010000027.1, read on the forward strand.
GGCGAGACGATCGACGACCGCCGCGCCCTGCTCCTCCGCGGCGGCCTGGTCATCCAGACGACCCTCGACCCCACCCGCCAGCAGGCGGCCTACGACGCCGTCACCTCCACGGTCCCGGTCAACGACCCGTCCGGTGTGAAGATGGCCCTGGCATCGGTCGAGCCGGGGACCGGCCGCATCCAGGCGATGGCACAGAACACCAACTACGGCAACAACGCCACGGCGGAGGATCCGACGATGACGTCGGTCAACCTCACGGCCGACCGCGCCCACGGCGGTGGCGAGGGTTTCCAGACGGGCTCAGCCTTCAAACCCATCGTGCTGACCCAGTGGCTCCGGACCGGGCACTCGCTCTCGGACATCGTGGACGGCAACAAGCGCAGCTACCCGCGTGAAGTCTGGAACATCTCCTGCGCCCCCGAGAACGTCCCCACCTCCGCGTACGAGCCGAAGAACCTCGAGGGCGTCGGCGGCGATCGCGTCTCCGTCCTGGAGGCCACCCGGAAATCCATCAACCTGGCGTTCGTCGAGATGGCCAGCCAGATGGACCTGTGCGGCATCGCCCAGGTGGGCGAGGCCATGGGACTGAAGAGGGGCAACGGCGAGCCGCTCCAGATCATCCCCTCGATGGCGCTGGGCGCGAACACGATCACCCCGCTGGACATGGCGAGCGCCTTCTCCACGTTCGCGAACAACGGCGTCTACTGCACCCCCGTGTCGATCTCCCGTGTGACCACGCGGGACGGCGCCGAACTCGCGGTCCCGCAGAGCACGTGCACCCAGGCGATCGACCCGGAGATCGCCAACGGCGTGAACTACGCGCTCCAGGAGGTCACCAAGACCGGTGGCACCGGTGCCGCGGCCGCACTCGGTGACCGCCCGGTAGCCGGCAAGACCGGCACCGCGAACAACAACTACCACGCCTGGTTCGTGGGCTACACCCCCCAACTCGCCGCCGCGGTGTGGATCGGCCACAGCGATGCCGACATCTCGATGGCCCCAGTGCGCATCAACGGCACCTACTACCGCCGGATCTACGGCGGGCTGGTGCCGGCACCCACGTGGAAGAAGTACATGACGGTCGCGATGGCGGGCCTGCCGGCGGAGGGCTTCGCCTCACCGACCGAGCGCACCATCCTGGGTGAGCGGCGTGAGGTGCCGAGCGTGGTCGGTCGCAGCGTCAGCTCCGCCACCCAGATCCTTCAGGACGCGGGCTTCTCCGTGCGGGTCGGCGATGCGATCTACTCCGGCCGCGCCCCGGGCACGGTCGCGGCCCAGTCGCCCGGTGCGGGCTCGACGCTCACCCCGGGTTCGATGGTGGTCATCAATCCCAGCGCCGGCTCGGCCCCCGCGCCGGCGCCCGAGCCGCCCCCCACGGAGCAGCTGCCGCCGGGCCAGGACGGGAACCCCGGCCAGGGGAACAACGGGTGACCCTGTATCACCGCATCGCCGCAGGCGTGGTCGCGGCGGGTGCGGGCGCGCTCGCCTGGGGGCTGCATGAGGCCGCCGGGCAGTTCCGGGTCCGCGAGCACGATGTGCCCCTCCTGCCCGCCGGGAGCGGGGAGTTGCGGGTCCTGCACGTGTCGGACTTCCACCTGGTGCCCGGTCAGGACGCCCGTGTGGGGGTGCTCCGGAGCCTCGCTGAACTCGAACCGGACCTCGTGGTGTTCACCGGCGACGCAATGGGTTCGGTCGGGGCACTGCCCACCGTCCTCGAGGCCCTCGACCCCCTCCTCGACTTCCCCGGCGTGTTCGTCTTCGGGTCCAACGACTACTACGGGCCGCGGCCGCGCAACCCGTTCACGTACTTCCGCTCCCCCACCTCGGGTGGGCCGAAGCAGGCGCCGGCCCACCTCCCGGCCAGCGACCTCGCGGAGGCGCTGACGGCGCGCGGCTGGCTCAACCTCAACAATGCGCGCGGCACACTGACCGCGGGTGGCGTCCACCTGAGCGTCGTCGGCGTCGACGACCCCCACCGGCACTTCGACGACCTCCCGGCCGACGACGGCGTGCGCGCCACCCTGCACGTCGGGGTCGCCCACGCCCCCTATGCGCGAATCCTCGACGAGTTCCTCCTCGAGGGCTGCCAGATCGCCTTCTCGGGACACACCCATGGCGGCCAGGTGTGCGTCCCCGGGTACGGCGCCCTCGTGACCAACTGCGACATACCCCGCTGGCGCGCCAGCGGACTGCAGGGATGGCCCGCGCTCCGGCCCGACGGCGTCGCGATCGCCCCCCGGCGTGCGTTCGCCCCCATCCCCCGGGAGCTCCGAGCGGCCGCTCCCGGCGAGCCGGGCATGTGGCTCAACATCTCGGCAGGGGTGGGGACCTCACCGTTCGCGCCGGTGCGTTTCGCGTGCCCGCCGGAGGTCAGCCTCCTCACGCTCCGCGAGCGCGCCTGACCGCTCCCACCCCGGTCGCGGCAATTTCTGGGAGGGGCCCATTACCGGCTATGCTTGACGGGCCACGGGGTGTGGCGCAGCTTGGTAGCGCGCTTCGTTCGGGACGAAGAGGTCGTGGGTTCGAATCCCGCCACCCCGACGGAACACAGGGCCTCCGGCATTCATGCCGGAGGCCCTGTGTTCAACCGCATGCATGTCGCCCAGGAAGGTCACCCTGAGCAGAGCCGCACTCCTCAAGCGCTGGGCGCATGAGCGTCGCCTTCCGGAGGGCTTCTCCATGAAGACCGCGGGCAAGGATGTGGGTGCCGGCGCGGCACTCGGTCTCGTGAGCGTTTCTCCGACCCGTAGCCCAGCTGCTCGAGGGTGTCCGCCAGCAGTTCGCGCGCGGCCGCATGGCCCGGCTCGGCGAAGACGACGTGGCTGACGACCTCGGCCACCCACCGGAAGTCACCCGCGGCGAAGGACCCGCGCGCCTTCTCGACGACGGCGTCGGCGCCACCCATGAACTCGACGTACCGGCGGTGCGCCGTGGACGCGCTCACCCCGATCTGCGGTGAGATCGCGATCGGGAACTCGGAAGGCTGGGGGTGACGGCTCTCAGGAGAGCTCTTCGGCCACCAGTTCCGCGATCTGCACGGCGTTGAGCGCCGCGCCCTTGCGCAGGTTGTCGTTCGAGATGAACATGGCCAGCCCGTGGCCCGCGGCCACCGACTGGTCGGCACGGACGCGCCCCACGAAGGACGGGTCGGCCCCGGCCGCCTGGAGTGGCGTCGGGAGGTCCACCACCGCAACCCCGGGCGCCTCGGCGAGCAGTTCCAGGGCCCGCGCGGCGCTGAGGGGCTGCTCGAACTCGGCGTTGACCGAGAGCGAGTGCCCGGTGAACACCGGCACGCGCACGCACGTACCGCTCACGGCCAGGTCGGGGATGTCGAGGATCTTGCGGGACTCGTTGCGGAGCTTCTTCTCCTCGTCGGTCTCGCCCTCGCCGTCGTCCACGAGCGACCCGGCGAGCGCCACGACGTCGAACGCGATTGGCGCCACGTACTTGACTGGCGCGGGGAACTCCACCGCCGCGCCGTCGAAGGCGAGCTGGGCGAAGTCCTGCTCGACGGCGGCGCGCACCTGGTTCTCCAGCTCCCGCACCCCGGCGAGTCCGGAGCCGGACACCGCCTGGAAGGTGGTCACCACGAGACGGCGCAGCCCGGCGGCGTCGTGCAGCACCTTGAGCACCGGCATGGCCGCCATGGTGGTGCAGTTGGGGTTGGCGATGATGCCCTTGGGGCGGTCCAGCGCGGCTTTGGGGTTCACCTCGGAGACCACAAGGGGCACCTCGGGGTCCATTCGCCACGCGGAGGAGTTGTCCACCACCACGGCGCCCGCGGCGGCGAACTTCGGCGCGAACTCTCGGGACGCCGTCGCCCCTGCGGAGAACACGGCTATGTCGATACCGGAGAGGTCGGCGGTGGCCACGTCCTCCACGGTCACGTCGGCGCCCTTCCAGTCCAGCGTGCTGCCGGCGGAGCGGGCGGAGGAGAAGTAGCGCATGGTGGCGACGGGGAAGTCCCGCTCGGCGAGGAGGCGGCGCATCACGCCACCCACCTGCCCGGTCGCACCCACGACGGCGACGTTCAGCGGCTTGGTCATCGTCCGGTCCCTCCGTACACGATCGCCTCGGTGTCCTGCGAGTCCAGACCGAACGCCGTGTGGATGGCGCGCACGGCGTCGTCCACCCGGTCGGCGTCGGTGACCACCGAGATGCGGATCTCCGAGGTGGAGATCATCTGGATGTTGACGCAGGCGTCGGCCAGCGCCCCGAACAGAGTGGCCGAGACGCCCGTGTTGGTGCGCATGCCCGCACCCACCAGCGAGACGATCCCGATGTTCGCGTTGTAGACGATGTCGTCGAAGCCCAGTTCGGCCTGGTGCGCCTTGAGCTCGAGGACGGTGGAAGGCACGTCGGCCTCGGGCAGCGTGAAGGAGATGTCCGTCTTGCCGCTCTCGTGCGAGACGTTCTGGACGATCATGTCGATGTTCGCCTCCGCCTTCGCGACGGCGGTGAACAGGCGCGCGGCGGAGCCGGGCTCGTCCCGCACCCCCACGACGGTGATCTTGCCCTGGGTGCGGTCGTGCGCCACTCCGGCGATGATGGGCTCTTCCAACGGTTCCTCCTCGGTGGGGTTGACGACCCAGGTTCCGTCAAGATCGGAGAAGCTGGACCGCACGTGCAGGGGGACGTTGTAGCGCCGCGCGAACTCCACGGCGCGCAGGTGCAGGATCTTCGCGCCGTGCGATGCGAGTTCCAGCGTCTCCTCGGTACTCAGCTTCGGGATCCGGCGCGCGGTGCGTACCACCCGCGGGTCCGCGGTGTACACGCCGTCGACGTCGGTGTAGATCTCGCAGACGTCCGCCCCCAGCGCGGCCGCGAGCGCGACGGCGGTGGTGTCGGAGCC
>JADGOQ010000028.1 GCA_017882885.1 Actinomycetales bacterium
CCGGCCTCGCCCGCGACAAGACCCTCGCCCTCCAGGCAACCATCGACAAGCCCCTGCCCAACACCGGCCGCGGCGTCCGCGTCCGCCACGCAAGCTGACACCGCACCCGGTTTCGCGGGCATCCTTATATGAGGCACCGATCCGATTTCGCGGGCACTTGACAGTGAGGCACTACGCGAGCGAGCTGCAGTCCGGCCAAGACTGGAAGGCCGCTCTCGACACGGCCGCGCGGTTCCACCGGTACAGCTTCGCGAACAGCCTGCTCATCGCCGCCTCGCACGCCCGTGCCTTCGCCGAGGGTCGGGTTCCCGATCCACAGCCCGACGTCGTCGCCGGGTACCGGACTTGGCAGGCCTTGGGCCGCCAGGTGCGGCGCGGGCAGCGGGGCCACACCATCCTGTGTCCTCGCACCCGAAAAGTCCGGGAAGCGGTCAGCCCCGCCAACGAACGCCGAACGCTGGGTCGTGCGGAGTCACCGGACAGCGCTGACGTCGTCTCAACCCGGATACGGGTGACCGGGTGGACGACGGCGACGGTGTTCTCGCTCTCGCAGACAGAGGGCGAGCCGCTGCCTCTTCCGCCGCGCCCGGTGCTCCTGCAGGGTGCTGCTCCTCCGGGCCTGTGGGACGGGCTGGTCACCCAGTTGCAGGGCGCGGGCTTCGACGTCGTCACGGTGCCGACGAGAGGCGACATCGGCAGAGCCAACGGGGTCACGAACTTCACGACGCGGGTGGTGCGGGTGCGGACCGACATGGACGAGGCCGCACAGGTGAAGACGCTGGCGCACGAGCTGGGCCATGCCCTGCTCCACGACCCCGCCCGCACCGGGACCGACCCGAGAGACATCCATCGCGGTGTCCTCGAGGTCGAGGCCGAATCCGTGGCCCACCTGATCGGCGCGGCCCACGGCATGGACACCTCGAGCTACACCCTGCCGTACGTGGCGACCTGGGCCGGTGGGACCGATCCCGCGGCCACGGTCCGCGCCACCGCCGAGCGGGTGGTACGCACCGCCCGAACCATCCTCGACGCACTCCCCACAGACCACGGCCTGGGCGGGCAACCACCCGGCGCTGGCCGAGCCGTGGAGGCACCGGAACGCCGCGCGCGGCCCACCCCGGCAGCCACCGCCCCCGCGGCGGGGGTGTCCCGGTGACCCCCCGCCCCAGCCAACCGTCGACGGACCTGAGCACGCTGGCACTCACGGGTCTCGGCGCTGTCGTCGCCCTCGGTGGGCTGCTGTGGGTGGGGGCATGGCTTGCCGCGACGACGACCGGACACGTCCCGCCGCCACCCAGCCTGGCTAAGGCGCTGGCCGTCCTGACCGTCCCGAGCGACCCCACGACCGCGTGGGGCACGCCGATGCCCGGACCGGTGGCGTACTGGACGGCCACCACCGTGGTTCTTGCGGCGGCCGCCGGCCTCGCAACGGCGGCTGTGGTGGCGTGGCGGCGGTCCGAACGGCGGCGCCTGGCCAACCCGCGCCTGCTGCACGGGGTCGCAACCGGCCCCGAGGTGGCCGCCGCCGCCGGACTGCGGGAGGTGCGCCGTCGGGCCCGCCACGCCCGCCCGTCCCTCCACCGCCCCGCCGGCACGGACGTGGGGTACCGGCTCGGCCGTTCCCGCGGCGTCGAGGCGTGGGCCTCGGTCGAGGACTCGATGCTCCTCGTCGGCCCACCCCGGTCAGGCAAGGGCCTCCACCTGGTGATCCCGATGATCCTGGACGCCCCCGGCGCCGTCGTCACGACCTCCACCCGCCCCGACAACCTCACCGTCACCCTTGAGGCCCGCCACGCCGCCGGCCCGATCGCCGTGTTCGACCCCCAACAACTCGCACCCAACGTCACCGGCAGCCTGCGCTGGTCCCCCGTCCGCGGCTGTGAACTGCCCCAGACCGCGATGATCCGGGCCCGGGCGCTGGCCGCCGGCACCGGCATGTCCCGCACCGTCGACGGCGGCGACTTCTGGCAGGGCCAAACCGAAACAGTGCTCCGGTCGCTGCTGCACGCCGCCGCCCTCGACGGGCGCACCGCCCGCGACCTCTACCGGTGGTCCCTCGACCCCGCCACCGTGGCGGACGCCATCACCGTCCTCGGCCGCCCGGGTGCCGCCCCCGGGTGGGACGACGCCCTCGAGCAGGCCGCCCACGCCGACCCCCGCACCCGCGACTCCATCTGGCTCGGCGTCCGCCAAGCCCTCTCCGCCCTGGCCGACCCGCGCGTCCTCGACGCCGTCACCCCACCCCCCGGGCAGGACTTCGACCCCGAAGCCTTCCTCCGCGACCGGGGCACCCTCTACGTCCTCGGCACCGCCTCCGGTGCCGGGGCCGCCGCGTCCCTCGTCGCGGCGCTCGTGGAGGACATGGTCGAGACCGCGCGACGGCTGGCGGCCGCCTCTCCCCGGGGACGGCTCGACCCTCCCCTCCTCCTCGCCCTGGACGAGATCGGCAACCTCGCGCCCTTGCCCTCCCTGCCGGCACTCATGTCGGAAGGCGGGGGTTCCGGTCCGCGGCCACCAGCAGCGACGAATCGGCGGAAGCGCCGCCACCCCGTAGGAGGACCCGCCATGGTCCCACGACAGCCTGCAGCCCGAACACGCGGCATGGTCTCGCTGGCCGAAGCTGCCGAGCTCGCCGGGCTCAGCACGAAGACCTTGCGCCGCCGTATAGCGGAGGGTGCACTGCCGGCCTTCAGAACCGGCCCACGCCTGATCCGCGTCTACCCGGCCGACCTGGTCGCGCTCGTGGAGCCGATGAACGCCGCAGCGGCCGAGCGGTTGGATGATCCCGACCGCAGCGCATCCCGCAACTCCAGCGAGAGGCCGATGAACCGCGGCGCGCAGAGCCGCCGCTCCCCCGCCGGAGTGTGGCGGGCGTGTGGCGTGTGGCGGGCGTGTGGCGTGTGGCGTGAGTCGTGGAGTCGTGGAGTCGAGCGGGCCGCACGCCCGATCTCTCCAGAATGGCCGTCCAGTGCGCCGAGTGGTCGCCGGGTGCGATCAGCTTGCCGGTGAGCGTGGTGAAGACGAGCCCGCTATCCTCCCAGACGGTCCCCGCATGGATCTGCGCCACTCGTTGCCTCTCCCGGTGAGCCCGGAGAGCGGCAACCAACGGGACCGGCAAGGCAGCGCACGCCGAAAGCGGCACCGACTCCCACCCTACTGTGACTACTCTTGCGCCATTATGGACACCAACCGGGACGACCAAGCAGCCCGGGCCAACCCGACGCGGAGGATTTGATGGCATACGACGTGACCGGTGGATTGACCGGCTGGGACCTCGAAGGCTTTCACCAGGGCGGGGACACGGAGTGCTGGAAGCGTCTCGGCGCGCACCTGGTCACCGTCCAGGACGACGAACGTGGCGAGATCACGGGCACCCGCTTCTCGGTCTGGGCCCCCAACGCCCACGCCGTTCGGATCAAGGCGGACTTCAACTGGTGGACCGGCGACGACATGCACCTCGTTCCCGGCTCCGGGGTGTGGGCGCTCTTCGTCGAAGGAGTCGGCGAGGGCACCATGTACAAGTTCGACATCCTCGGTGCCGACGGGATCTGGCACGAGAAGGTGGACCCGATGGCGAGCTTCGCCGAGCGGGCGCCGTCGAACGCCTCGATCGTGTACGAGAGCAAGTACCTCTGGGACGACGACGCGTGGATCGCCAAGCGGGCCGCCCACGTGCCGCACGAGTCGCCGATGTCGATCTACGAGGTGCACCTCGGCTCGTGGCGCCGCGGCAAGACCTACCTCGAGCTGGCCGACGAACTGGTCGAGTACGTGAGGTGGCAGGGCTTCACCCACGTCGAGCTCATGCCGGTCACCGAGCACCCTCTCGAGGCCTCCTGGGGCTACCAGGTGACCAACTACTTCGCCCCGATGTCCCGGCTCGGCCGCCCCGACGAGTTCCGGTACCTCGTGGACCGCCTCCACCAGGCGGACATCGGCGTGATCCTCGACTGGGTCCCCGGTCACTTCCCCAAGGACGAGTGGGCGCTGGGCCGGTTCGACGGCACCGCACTCTATGAGCATGCCGACCCGCGCCAGGGCGAGCACAAGGAGTGGGGCACCTACATCTTCAACTACGGCCGCAACGAGGTGAAGTCGTTCCTGGTCTCCAACGCGCTCTACTGGGCCACGGAGTTCCACATCGACGCGCTCCGGCTGGACGCCGTCGCCTCGATGCTCTACCTGGACTACGACCGCGAGGACGGCGAGTGGGTGCCGAACATCCACGGCGGCAACCACAACCTGGAGGCCGTCGACTTCCTGCGGTACGTCAACATGCACCTGTACGAGCGGGTGCCCGGCGTGATCATGATCGCCGAGGAGTCCACCGCGTTCAGCGGCGTCACGAAGCCGGTGGACATGGGCGGCCTGGGCTTCGGGTTCAAGTGGAACATGGGCTGGATGCACGACTCGCTGGGCTACATCGGCGAGGAGCCGATCCACCGGCAGTACCACCACCACGAGATGACCTTCGCGATGGTGTACCAGTACTCCGAGAACTACGTCCTGCCCATCAGCCACGACGAGGTGGTCCACGGCAAGGGGTCCATGATCAACAAGATCCCCCAGGACGACTGGCGCAAGTTCGGCACCCTGCGCGCGTTCTACTCCTTCATGTGGTCCTTCCCGGGCAAGAAGCTCGTGTTCATGGGCTGCGAGTTCGGGCAGCGCGCCGAGTGGAACGAGGCCAACAGCCTCGAGTGGTGGGTGGACGGGCTCTGGGGCCACCACGGGCTCCAGCTCATGTTCAAGGCCCTCAACGAGCTGTACCAGGCCCACCCCGCCCTGTGGAAGCTCGACACGGACCCCCAGGGGTTCCGGTGGATCAACGGCGACGACGCCGGCGCCAATACCTTCTCCTGGCTCCGCTTCGACGGCGACGGCGAACAGATCGCCTGCGCGATCAACTTCTCCTCGGAGCCGTGGACC
>JADGOQ010000004.1 GCA_017882885.1 Actinomycetales bacterium
AAGAACCTGCGCTCCGACCTCAAGGCCGCGGGCGAGCAGCCGGACCGGCCGCACCGCGCGCGTTCGTAGGGCCTGACTCGTGGCCCCCGGTTGGAGGCACGCCCGCTAGTCGACGGTCGGGTGGTAGCCGGCGGGTGCAGTCCTCGAACTCCGACCATGCCGCCATCAGGTGTCGGTCGTCCAAGCTGATGGTGAGGCCGTGTGCGTGTGCCTGCTCGAACCACAGGGGCTGCAGGGTTGGTGGCCGTTCCGCCATGGAGGCAATGTCGGACCGGGACACCTCCCCGCGAAGCGTGGTCGGGTCATCGACCGCGGCCCCGAGGGGAGGGTGCGTTCCGCGCCACCACAGCGGCGGGGTTTCGCTCATGAAGCCATCGTAGGAAGAAAGTCCTTGGATTCGTGCATCCAAAACGGGACCTTCGTCGGAAGTAGGAGGTGTAAGCACACACCGCGCCGGGGACATCGACGGCTACCGCGAGGTGTGGCTCTCCGACCGCAACGTCGAGCGCCTCGTCAGCCTCGGCACCATGACGGGTGACCGGGCGTCCTTCCCGATCCCCGAAGGTCTCGACCTCGACGAGTACGTGATCGTGGACGTCTCCCGCGAGCACTTCGACGGCGATCCCACCCACAGCGGCGACAGCATCGTGCGGGGCACGCTCTCCTGAGCCGGTTCAGGACGCCAGCGACGCGGACGTGAAGTCCCGCACCTGCGCGCCGTCCCCGTCGATCTCGGTGAGGGTGGGGGCGTCCACCCCGAGTGCGTCGAACTCGCGCGCCGTCACCAGCAGGCGCGACTCGATGGAAGCCACCGCCTTGTTGTAGGCCGCGACCGACGCGCGCAGCGACCGCCCCAGGGTGGCCATGTGGTCCGCCACCACCCCGAGCCGCTCGTAGAGGGTGCGCCCGAGGCGCAGAAGTTCCTGCGCCTGCTCTGCCACCTCTTCGTGCGCCCAGACCGCTGCCACCGAGCGCAGCAGTGCGAGCAACGAGGCCGGGGCCACCGGTGAGACCCCCCGCCGCAGGGCGTATTCCAGCAGGCCGGGGTCCGCGTCGAGGGCCGCGGCGAGCAGCCCCTCCGAGGGCACGAACATCACCGTGAGGTCGGCGGTGGCGAGCTGGCCGTGGTAGTCGCGCTTCGCGAGCGCATCAACGTGCGCCCGCAGCGACTTGGCGTGCTGGGCCTCCAGCTCGCGCCGCCGGTCGACGCTCGCCGCGTCCTCCCCCTCGATCGCGCAGGCCTTCAGGTACGCGTCGAACGGCACCTTGGCGTCGATCGGGATGGTGCGGCCGCCGGGCAACCGCACGAGCACATCCGGCCGGGACCTCTCCGAGATCGCCGCCTGGCTGGTGAAGTCGACGTGCTTCAACATCCCGGCGGCCTCGAGGATCCGCTGCAGCTCCACCTCGCCCCACTGGCCGCGGGCCGAACTCGACCGCAGGGCCGAGACGAGCGACGTCGTCGTGCGCCGCAGCTCGTCGTGGCTGGCCCGCGAGGTCGTGAGCTGGGAGGAGAGGGCGGAGTACTGCTCGATCCGCTCGCGTTCGAGGAGCGCCACCTGATCGCCCATGCGGGAGAGGCTGGCCTGCACGGGCGCGAGGGCGCGGAGGACGTCGTTGTCATGCGCGGCGCGGTCCCGCAGGTCACCGGCCTCCTCCTCCAGGCGCTCGGCGCGCGCGATCGCCCCGGCGAGGTTCGTCCGGGCGGTCTGGAAGCGCGCCGTCGCGATGAGGTAGCCGGCCAGGAGGCCCACGAGCAGGCACAGCAGCGGGATGAGGTAGTCCATGGCCCCAGTGTCCATCGCGGCACTGACACGAACGCGCGGGGCGCGCTGGACCGGGCGGCGGATGCGTTGGCCGGGAGGGGCGTGTGCGCCGTCGCCTAGACTTGACTCCCGTGGCCCTCACCATCGGAATCGCCGGACTGCCCAACGTGGGCAAGTCCACCCTGTTCAACGCCCTGACCCGCGCGACCGTGCTCGCGGCGAACTACCCGTTCGCGACGATCGAGCCCAACATCGGCATCGTGCCCCTGCCGGACCCGCGCCTGGCGAAGCTCTCGGACTTGTTCCAGTCCGTGCGGATCGTGCCTGCCACCGTCTCCTTCGTGGACATCGCGGGCATCGTGCGCGGCGCCTCCGAGGGGGAAGGGCTGGGAAACCAGTTCCTCGCCAACATCCGCGAGGCGGATGCGATCTGCGTGGTCACCCGTGCGTTCGCGGACCCCGACGTGGTGCATGTGGAGGGCCGGGTCGACCCGAAGGACGACATCGAGACCCTCACCACCGAGCTGATGCTCGCGGACATCCAGACCCTAGAGAAGGCGATACCGCGCCTCGAGAAGGAGGTGCGCGGCAAGAAGACCGACGCCGGCGTGCTGGAGACGGCGCGCGCCGCCCTCGCCGTGCTGGGGCGCGGGGAGCTGCTGTCCGCCGCCGCCGTGAGCGGCGGCCTCGACCGTGACCACCTCGCCACCTTCCAGCTCATGACCTCCAAGCCGTTCATCTTCGTCTTCAACACCGACGACGCCGGCCTCGCCGACGCCGCGATGCGGGCCGAGATGTCCGCCCTGGTCGCGCCCGCGGAGGCGATCTTCATGGACGCCAAGTTCGAGTCCGAGCTCGTGGAGTTGGAGGAGGACGAGGCGCGCGAGATGCTCGCCGACTCCGGTCAGGACGAGGCTGGGCTCGACAAGCTCGCGCGGGTCGGCTTCGCGACCCTGGGCCTGCAGACCTATCTCACCGCCGGCCCCAAGGAGTCCCGCGCCTGGACGATCCACCGGGGCTGGACCGCCCCGCAGGCGGCCGGCGTCATCCACACGGACTTCCAGCGCGGGTTCATCAAGGCGGAGATCGTGGGCTACGACGACCTCATGGACGCCGGCTCCATGCACGAGGCCCGCGCCCGCGGCAAGGTCCGCATCGAGGGAAAGGACTACGTCATGCGCGACGGCGACGTGGTGGAGTTCCGCTTCAACGTGTAGGTGAAGGCGGTGGCGGCTCGCTGCTCCATCGTGCAACCGGCTACATCAGGAAGCGCATCAGTTGATGCTATTCTTGATGCAGGAGGAATGATGAGGACGACGATCACCATCGATGACGAGCTGGTTGAACGCGCCGCGGCGCTCACGGGGCTGTCGGAGAAGTCAGCGCTCGTGCGCGAAGGGCTTGAGACGCTCATCCGGGTGGAGAGCGCGCGCCGCCTGGCAGCGCTGGGAGGGAGCGATCGAGCAGCTACCGCTGCACCTCGGCGCCGAGGCGAGTGACGTGATCCTGGTCGACACGTCCATCTGGATCGACCACTTCCATGCGCCGGAGGGGCATCTTGTCGAGTTGCTCACGCGCGATGAGGTCGGCTGTCATCCGCTGGTGATCGAGGAGCTGGCGCTGGGGTCGCTGGCTCGCCGAGACGAGACGTTGGACCTGCTCGCCGCCTTACGGGGGTTCCCCCAGGTGACGCACGAGGAGTTGCTCGTGCTCGTGGCCGCCAACCAGCTCTGGGGGCGCGGGCTCAGCCCGACGGACGCCAACCTGATCGGCTCGGTCCGGCTGGTCGGAGGGGCGGCGCTCTGGACCAGGGACAAACGGTTGCTCGCCGCCGCCGAGGGGGAGGGATATGCACCTCACCGTGGGCGCGAAGCCTTACCAGCCGCCTCGCGCTAGCTCAGGAGTTCGTCGATCTGGCCGGCGGCGAGCGTCAGGCCCTCCTCCATGCCCATGGCCATGACTTGTGCGAACGCCTCGGGGGAGTCGAAGGCGCCGACGAGGGTCATGAGGGTGCCGCCGTCGGGCTGGGGATCGAGCGTGAGCGTCATTCTCGACGTCGGCAGGTCCGCGGCGTCGTCGGGGCTCTCGCCGAACCCGTCCTCGAGGCGCAGGCCGCGGGGCGGGTCGACCTCGAGGACGCGCCACCACCCGTGGAACCGCTCGCCCTCCGGGCCGGTCATGAAGTACGTGACGTGGCCCCCGGGCGTCAGGTCGTGCTCGACGACGGTGGCAGGGTACGTCGGCGGCCCCCACCAGCGTTCGAGCTGGCGGGGATCGGCCCACACCTGCCACACGCGCTCGACAGGCGCGGCGAACGTGGCGGTGAGGGTGAGTGTCCCGGCTGGTGGGTCGGTGGTGACACGGGTGACGGTCATGTCGGTTCCCCTTCGGTGTCGGTGAGGATGGCGTCGATGCGGTCGATCCGCTGCCGCCAGACGTCCGCGAGTTGGTCGAGAGCGACCCCGGCCGCGTGCAGGGAGTCGACCCGCGCGCTGACCAGCTGCTCCCGGCCGTGCCGGCGCTTCGTGACGAGCCCGGCCTGCTCCAGGACCGCCACATGCTTCTGCACCGCCGCGAAACTGATCGGGTAGGCGCGGGCAAGTCCCGAGACCGAGGACTCGGCGGCGACGGTCCGCCGGACGATGTCCCGCCGGGTGGGATCCGCCAACGCGTGGAAGACGGCGTCGAGCGGGTCGGCCAGCACATCTACAACCATAAGGTTGTACGTTAGTCCCTCACGACTGCCGCCGCAAGACCCCTACTTCACGAAGTACGACGGCACCGACGGAAGTCCTCGGTCTTGGGGGGCTGGGGATCGAGCATGCGCGTCATCATGGAAGTCGGCTGGTCCGCGGCGTCGTCGGGGTTCGCACCGAACCCGTCCCCTGCTAAAAGGCTAACCAACCGCCGACGGAGAGGGTTCGAACCGGCGGTGAGGGCTATACACCTCACCATCGGCTCGAAGCATCACCAACCGCCGACGCGAACTCACTGCGCGAAGCCGAAGGTCTCCTGCCCGGTCTCGTCGATGGCGCCGATCGTGAAGGTGCACGCGGTCAGGTCCGCCTCGAGGGTGGCCTCGTGCCCCTTGTTGCGCCAGATGAGCGTGAGCCGGTCCGCCGGGGTGTCGCCCACCTCGCAGGTGGCGTCGAAACCGAACGCGGGGCAGGTGTTCCGGAACCGCAGCAGGTCGAGCTGCTGCTGGACCACGGGCCGCTCCAGACCCTCCGCCACGTCCGCCATGGACAGGTTCGTGCGGTTGATCTCCTTGTGGCCGCCCGAACCGGCCTTCTCGACGGCCGCGTGGTTGTTCTTGCCGACGAAGAGGTCGAGGTACCAGACCTGGGGCTTCCCCGGCATGAACATCTGGATGGCCCGGGCGAGCAGGAGCTTCCGGTCGTCCTCTCCCAGGGCGCTGTAGTAGGTGGCGTTCACCTGGTAGTACATCTTCTTCTGGCCGTGGAGATCCTTGACGTAGCCGCCCCGCGACTTCAGGGTCTCGATGAGGGCATCGATCTCGTCCTCGCCCAGGAGGCCCTTCAGGTCCAGCAGGGGGATGCCGTCGTGACAGCCCAGCATGTTGACGGTCCGGATGCCCTTTGACAGGATGTCCCCGATCCACCGCACCAGCGTTGTCGCATTGTTCCGTTCGAACGCGTCGATGAGGAGTCCCGGCAGGAAGAAGTCGTAGGTCATGAAGCCCTTGGCCGAGAGGGTCTCGTGGATGCCCTCTTCGTAGGTCGAGTGGATCTCGGGCAGGAGCTTCAGGCCGCGGTGGTCCGCGAGTCCCTTCACCCGGTCCAGCAGGTCCCAGGTCCCCGGGTCGTTGAGGAAGTTCTTCGCCCCCGGCTCCTTCGGGGCGTACGCGAAGGCGTCCAGCCGGACGATCTCCGCCCCGTAACCCGCCAGCCTGTCCAGGGTGTCCTCGTAGAAGTCCCACACCAGCGGGGACTTGATGTTCAGGTCCATCTGGCCCAGGTAACGGCGCCGTGATTCGAGGAGGTCGACGACGGCGTCGCGCTGGTCCTCGAAGCCCCCGAAGTCCACGTCCCCCGGCGTCGTCCCGGCGGCGAGGGCGGCATTGATCCTCCCGGCCAGCACGTCGGCGGAGCCGTACTGGAGCCCCGCCGCCGCCATCAGGTCCTGCGGGTCCACGGTGCCGTACCGGACCTCCTGGTAGAAGGTGTTCCAGTAGGGCTTCTCGGTGCCGTCGGGCAACCTGACCATCAGGATGGGGAGCCCTGGCTTCCGGAAGAACATGTCCTTGATGAGGTCCTCATCGGGCTGGATGTACCCGTCGGGCGTCAGCTCGCCGTGGCCCTCCCAGAACTTGTTCCAGTCGATGAAGAAGTCCGTGAACGCGGACTTCTCCCCGTGCCGGAGGATGTCCTGGAACTGGGGGGACAGCACCGAGGCGTGGTTCAGGATGAAGTCGAACTTGAGGTCGATACCGAGATCCGCAAATGCCTCGAGGTCCGCCTCCGTGGCGAAGAGGTCACTCAGGGTGTAATCGATCACGGAGAAGCCCCGGTCCAGGTCCGTGTTGAAGATGCTCGGCAACAGGTAGGCGGACTGGAAGGCGTCCTTCAGTGCCGGCACCCGGAGGAAGGCCACGAGGTCCTTCAACGAGCCGCCGATGCTGTCGGGGTAGACGTTCAGCATCGGACCGGGGTTGGCGAGGTCCTTGCCCATCTGCTTCAGGTAGCCGTCGTGGTCGAGGAGCTCCCCGGACTTGGAGACGATGATCCTCGCCTTGTTGGACTGCGAGTGCAGCAGGGCCTGCTCGAGTTCGAGCACCATCGTGGTGAACGGGCTGTCGGTGGCGCCGTCCCGGTTTCGCGACCGCCGGTGCGCGAGCGTCTCCTCCGGTGTGCTGTTGAGCAGGATGGGGATGTCGACACCAGCCACGTTGTCGTTGTTGCCGTGCGTCCACTCGACGACGATTACCCGGGTTCCCACCATGTCGACGGACTCGTACCAGAGCTCGGCCTCCGTCCGTCCCATGCGCTTCAGGAGCAACCGGTCCGCCCCGGCCTTGAAGTCGGCGAGGATGCGGTTGACCTCGGCGAAGTCGATCTCGTTGGGGGTGCCGAGGTAGAAGGTGAGCGCCCTCCGACCCGCCTTCTGGTAGGTGGCGAGCCACGGGTGGTCCTTCACCTGCGCGGGGGCCGCGTCCTGGTCCTGGTCCTGCAGGCCCGCCAGTGCGCTGCGAATCGCCTCGTCGTAGGTCCCGGCGGTCACCAGACCCTGGACCCCGCCGGTCCGGAAGGTACGCAGTCTCTCGGCGTCGTTCATGCGGGGGATTCGGCGGGGGTAGTTGTCCCCGGAGAGGACGTACGTGCCGACCCCGCGCTCATTCAGGTAGTACGCGAGCAGGGAGCCGATCTCCGACTTCCCGACTCCGGAGCCACCGTGGACCGCGACGACGGCGCGCCGCCCCCCGTCCAGGATCGGCTGCAGGAGTGCCCACAGCCTCGGGAGGATGGCGTGCGCCTTCTCCAGGTGTTGGTCGGTGATCTGGACCTTGTCACCGGGCATGTCCCCCGTGGGGATGGCATCCAGGTCGGGGATGGTGGGGAAATCCATGGGTCGTCCGTCCTTCATGGGTCGCGCAGGTGCCCCAATCGTAGTGAGCGCCGGCCCGCCCTGACCCCACAACGGACACACCTCGGCGGTGCTTCTTCGCTCCTCCTCCTCCTCCTCCACCGCTCAGGCGGCGTCGCCCGCCCCTCGGTTGCCTCACGGAGAACACGCGCGGGGAACGGTCAAGCGCATTGCGCTCGCGAAGGGTCGCCACCGGCTCGGAGAAGTGGGGGGTGTACATGCGGTCGTCCTGGGTGCGCCATGGCCCTGTGACCACGGTCACGATGTGGCCCCCCAGGGTGACGCCGGTGGCGAGTCCGACTGCGATGCCGAGCGCCGTCGACAGTCCGTTGACGCCGGCCTGCGTGGTCGTGTCCATGAGCCCATGCAGAAGCGCGATCATGACGGCCACGACCACCGCATAGGCATTCATGCCGGGGTTCACGATGAGACCGACGCTGGCCACGAGGACCGCGATGGCACCGACGAACATCTGGATGAAGAAACCCGGCCAGCGTCGCTGCGCGAGCTCCACGGTGGCCGTGTACGTGCCGAAGTTGAAGGTGCGATTGCGCACCGGGGCAACTCGGGAGTGGATCGTCCCGAAAGACTCCTCCGCCTCGAGGGAGACGATCACCTGGTCGTAGGTCACGACGACGCTCACGTCCACCAGTCCCGCGACCATGCAGATGTCCAGCACGAGGTCCACGATCTCGGAGGCGGCGGCGCCGTTCGACAGGAGGGCGGAGCCAACCTCGGCGGCCAGGTCAAGGGCTGCGGGGCGCCACTCGTCGGAGACCCCGGGGCGTGGCGTGGACTGTGCCGCTGCCGCCAGCCGCAACCGCGACTCCTGCCGCGTGCGGAGCCGCTTCGCGGCAAGCCGACTCATCCCTGCTGGTCCACCATGACGAGGCTCAGGTGGCTCGGCGCGTCGGCGACCAGCGAGTGCGTCTCGCCGGGCGCGAGGTAGATGACGTCCCCGGGCGCCATCGTGTGCTCCGTGCCGCCGCTGGTGAACCGGATCGCGCCGTCGATGAGCTGCACGACGACAGCGCGCGGGGAGGAGTGGTCGGTCAGCAGTTCGCCGGTGTCGAAGGCGAACACCACCACCCGCAGCAGGGGGTTGTTCACCACCACGCGCGACGTCGTCGCCTCGGCGGTCACGGGGAGGGCCGCGAACAGGCCCATGTGGGCGGCGCTCTCGGCGACCTCGGTCATTCGGTTGCCCATGGGATGCCTCTCATTCGTCGATGCGCGGGTGCGTGGCGCGCCACGTGCCCCTCTTCGCCGCGCGTTGGTCGTACACCGCGAGGAGGAGGGCCAGGCCGATGAGCCCGGCAATCACAACGTACGACCACATGAAGCCCGTGGCCCAGTCGGAGCTGGCGGCCACGCTGAAGAACACGGCCGTGACCATCGCGGTGCCGATCGCCGTACCGATGCGCTCCGCCGTCTGCTTGACGCCGCCGGCCGTGCCGCCATAGTGGGACGGGATGTCCTCGAGGCTGAGGGTCTGGTTGCAGGCACCCATCGTGCCCATGCCCCAGCCGATAACGGTGACCGTGACACCCAACCACCAGAAGCTCCAGCCCTGGTTCGCCACGAGGTGGACGACCAGGATGCTCAGCAGGGTACCCGCGACCATCGCGGCGAGCGCCAGCACGATGAGTTTCCGCCCCTGGGTGAGCGCGTGCCGCCCGGCCCACCACGACGAATACGTCGACGTGATGGCGTTGGGGAGCATGACGAGGCCGGTCAGGAGCGCGTTCACGCCGAGGCCGGACTGGAGGTAGATCGCGAGGACGGCGAACATCGAGGTGGCGCCGAGGAACATGGTGCCGGCGATGGCCGTGCCGTTGGTGAAGGACGGGTACCCGAACAGCTTGAGGTCCACCATCGGCTCACGGCCGGACGCCGCGTACTGCTTCTCCCACCGGACCCACCCGAGAAGGAGCAGCAGCCCGGCGGGAATGAACCCCCACGTGAGCCCGCCGGACTTGGACATGAACGGCCACATGACGGCGAGTACGGCAAGCGCGACCAGC
The DNA here is from genome assembly GCA_017882885.1 of Actinomycetales bacterium. Classification (GTDB taxonomy): domain Bacteria; phylum Actinomycetota; class Actinomycetes; order Actinomycetales; family Actinomycetaceae; genus UBA1383. The sequence continues at coordinate 9,395 of JADGOQ010000004.1, forward strand.
ACGGCGCCCAAGGGGTCGAGGGCCACGCGTGCCTTCTCCACCGTCAGCGCCTCACCGCGAGCGCGCGCGGCCTGCCGCTCGCGCTTCCGGAGGGCGCGACCACGCTCGCTGCCGAAGGGGAACCAGCGGAGCGCGAGGAGGATCCCGACGAGGCCGAGGGGGAAGTTCAGGAAGAAGGTCGCCCGCCACCCGTTCTGGGGCCCGATGGACTCGATGATCGCGCCCGCGAGCACCGGGCCGATCGCCACCGAGACACTGACCACCATGCCGAACAGCGCGAACGCCTTCGCCCGGGCGAGGCCCCGGAAGTACTGCTGGATCATCCCCATCGTCTGGGGGTTGAACATACCGGCGCCCAGGCCCTGCACGAAGCGCGCGGCGTTGAGCTGGAATGGTGTGGCCGCGAGCCCGCACGCCAGGGAGGCGAACGTGAACACGGCGACGCCGGCCACGAAGAGGCTGCCATGCCCCAGCACGTCGCCCGCCCGACCCCAGGGGATGAGGAACACCCCGAAGGTGAGCGCGTAGCCGGCCAGCACCCACTGGATGTCCGACGCCGTGGCGCCGAGCCCCGTCTCGATGGTGGGGAGGGCGACGTTGATGGACGAGACCGCCATCAGCGACATCGCGAGGGGGATCAGGAGCACCGCGAGGATCTTGTCGCGGTGGAAGATGCGGTCCGTCCCGTAAACCCGGACGATCCCCGGATCCTCGCTCATGTCCCGCCGTCACTCGGCACCCGGCCGCCTCGCCATCTCGACCTCCACGCGGTGCGTGCCGCCGTCGTCGTCGAGGGGGACGCGCCCGTCCGGCGCCTCGACGCCGTCGACGACGACACGCGCAACCCGCCGCGGCGCCTCACAATCCGCGTTGAAGGCGATGTCCCAGGTGGTCCCGCCGACCCGGTACCGGACACTCGCGTGCCGCCACTCCGGGGGCAGGCACGGCTCGAACCCGAGGCTCGCGCCGTGGCGCCGGACCCCGAGGATCGCCTCCAGGCCGGCGCGGTACATCCATCCCGCCGACCCGGTGTACCAGGTCCAGCCCCCGCGCCCGACGTGCGGCTCCACCGAGTACACGTCCGCCGCGACGACGTAGGGCTCCACCCTGTACGTCGCCGCCGCCCGGGGCGTGAGGGCGTGGTTGACCGGGTTGATGAGCTCGAAGGTGGCGGCGGCGCGGTCCTCCCGGCCGAGCGCAGCCCACGCGAACACGGACCACAGCGCCCCGTGGGTGTATTGCCCGCCGTTCTCCCGCACGCCCGGTGGGTAGGCCCTGATGTAGCCGGGGTCGGGCTCGGTGACGTCGAACGGGGGCGTGAACAGGCGGACGATGCCCTCACGCTCCATGACGAGCTGCTCCTCCAGCTGGTCCATGGCCTGCGCCGCGCGCTCCGGGTCGGCCGCGCCCGAGAGCACCGCCCAGCTCTGAGCGATTCCGTCGATGCGGCACTCGGCCCGCGAGGAGGACCCCAGCGGGGTGCCGTCGTCGAAGTACCCGCGCCGGTACCACGCGCCGTCCCAGCCGTGCTCCTCCAGTGCTGCCACCAGGGGCTCCTGCTCCTGGGCGCAGCGGGCGGAGAACGCGGCGTCGCCACGGGCGCGGGCGAGCGCGGCGAAATCGGTCAGCGTGGCGTGGAGGAACCAGCCCAGCCAGACGCTCTCGCCCTCGCCGCCCGCTCCCACGCGGTTCATGCCGTCGTTCCAGTCGCCGGTGCCCATCAGCGGCAGCCCGTGGCGGCCGTAGTGGAAGGCGCGCTCCAGGGCGAGCACGCAGTGGTCGTAGAGCGTGGCGGACTCGGCGGAGGCTCCCGGCTGGAAGAACCGCTCGTGCTCGTCGTCGGCGAGCACGGCGCCCACGATGAACGGGACCTGCTCGTCGAGGATCGCGACGTCGCCGGTCACCTCCACGTACCGGCAGACGGCGTGGGCCAGCCAGACGACGTCGTCGCTGATGCGGCCGCGCACGCCGGCGCCGGTGGCCGGCAACCACCAGTGCTGGACGTCACCCTCGGGGAACTGCCGCCCGCCCGCCCGCAGCACGTGCCCGCGGGCGAGGGCCGGCTCCGCGAGCACCACGGCCATCGAGTCCTGCAGCTGGTCCCGGAAGCCGTACGCGCCGGAAGCCTGGTAGTACCCCGACCGCGCCAGCATGCGGCAGGCCAGCGTCTGGTAGAGCAGCCAGCCGTTCATCATCACGTCGAACGCGCTCGACGGGGTGGTCACCTGCACGGCGGTCAGGGGCCGGTCCCAGAGCCGGTGGACGTCGGCGAGCACCTGGAGCGGGTCCGCCTCCCGGTAGCGGGTCACGAGCTCGCGGACCTCGGCGACGTCGTGGCCCGCGCCCAGCAGCACGAGCACCCGGGCGCTCTCGCCCGGCTCGAGCACGAGACGCCGCTGGAGGGCGGCGCACGGGTCGAGGCCCGCGCCGACGGCGCCCGAGAGCATGTGGCCGGTGTACACGGCCTGCGGCAGTTCCGCGGTGCCGTGCAGGCCGAGGAACTCGCGGCGGTCCGCGGTCCACGACTCCTGGGTGCCGGCGAGGTCCATGAAGACCACCTGGTCCGGGTGCTCGGTGTTCCACGGGTTGCGCGCCAGGAGCGCGTGGGTGGCCGCGTCGAGGTCGGTGAGGATGTGGCGCGAGGTCAGCGTCCGGTCCATCCCGAGGACCAGCTCGGCGTACGCCGTCACGGTCAGGGATCGACGCCGGCCGGTCCGGTTGGTGAGCGTCAGCAGCGAGAGCTTCACCGGGTCCGCGGGGGCGACGAAGACGGTCTCGTCGAGTTCGACGCCCTCCATGTCGTGCGTGTAGCTCGTATAGCCGAAGCCGTGCCGGGCGGTGTGGTTGCCGCCCGCGACCGGCGACGCCGTGGGGCAGGCCACCCGCCCGGTCGCGTTGTCGCGCACGTAGATCACCTCCGACACGGGGGTGGAAACCGGGTCGTTGCGCCACGGGGTGAGCTGGTTGTCCCGGCTGTTGCGCCACCACGTGTAGCCGGCGCCCTCCGCGGTCGCATGGAACCCGAAGTGCTCGTTGGCCACCACGTTCGTCCAGGGGCCGGGGGTGGAGTGGCTGCCCTCGAGCACGGTCACATATTCGCGGCCGTCCGCCGAGAAGCCGCCGGTCCCGTTCGACATCTGGAGGCGCGCGGCGGCGGTGGACATGGTGGAGATCTCCCGCGGGGGTCTGAGCTGCCGGATCGTCGCGGGCAGGCCGGCCGGCCTCGGTCGGGCCAGTTGCTTCGCGAGGCTGCCCCGGCGCGCCACGAGGACCACCGCGGCCGCGGCCACCAGCGCGTTGAGCGCGCGCGGGTCGGTCTGGTCCCGCCGCACGACGAAGATCCGCCCGTTCGAGTCGGGCGCACCCGTGCGGGCGCGGATGTTGCCCGCGAGCGCACCAAGTGACAGCTGGAGGTCCTCGACGTACGAGGTGGACCGCTCGTTGAGCAACACGACGTCGACCGCGAACCGCTTGAGCCGCCAGAACTCGAAGGCTCGCACCACCTCGCGGACCAGGTCGATGTCGGCGGCGTCGTCGATGCGGACGACGAGGAGGGGGAGGTCGCCCGAGATGCCGAGCGGCCAGAGGGCCGACTGGGGACCCGCGTCCAGCAGCGTGCGCTCGCCGGCGCGCATGGAGCGCTCGGGGAACATGACGTGCCCCGCGAGGTTCTGGAAGTGCCCGGCCTCGTCGGGGGTGATCCCGAGGTGGCGCAGCTGGATCTGGCTCTGCGTCCAGCTCAGCTCTGTGACGCGGTCATGGGCGCCGGCGGCCCGGTGCCGGTCGACGAGCTGGAGGACCTCCTCCCGGGTGGCGGCGACCACGGTCCAGAAGAAGAGGGTCACCTTGTCGTCGGGCGGGACGTCGATCGCCTGGCTGAGGGAGAACACCGGGTCCAGGACGTGGCCGGTGCTCCCGGTGGCCCACGCGCCGGCGTCCAGTTGGTGGGGTGCGCGCGTGGTCCGGTTGCGGCCGAGGAACGCAAGCCGGTCCGTCTCGGGGACCGGGTCCCCGACCGTACCGCCCGCGGCGGCCGCGCCGGAGTCCGCGTCCGGGTCAGGCCCGGCCATGAGGAAGTGGGCGGCCCACACCTCCGGGTCGGCGGGGGAGCGCCGGCGCCGTGTCGCGACGATGGTCGCGGACTCGGGCAGGTACTCGGTGTGCACGAACAGCTTCGAGAAGGCCGGGTGGGCGTCGTCGTCGCGGATCGGGGCGAGGACCAGCTCGGCGTACGAGGTGACGGTGATCCGGCGGTGGAACTTGCTGGCGTTGCGCACCGAGACCTTGCGGACCACCGCGTCCGACTCCGGGGACAGGTGGTGCTCGATCGAGGTGCGCAGGCTGCCGTCCCATCGTGCGTACCGCGCCCGGTCCTCCGAGAAGAACACCTCGTAGGAGTCCGGGGTGTCCCGCACCGGCTCCGCCGCGGCGGACCAGACGCGGTTGGTCTTGTCCTCACGCAGGTAGATGTAGTCGCCGGTGATCCCCGTGGTGAGGTCGGGGTGCCAGCGGGTGATGGCGAGGCCCTTCCAGCGCAGCTGGCCGCCCCCCGCGGGGGTGAGGCTCAGGCTCAGCCTGCCGTTGGACATGAGGTGCAGGCCCGGCGCGGTGGCGGAGGACCCCGTCAGTGCACGCTCCGACGCCGGGATGACGGCGCGCACCACGCGGGCGGGCTCCCGTTCCTCGCTGCGGGCGTGGGTGACCGGGACGTCCCGCGGGGCGCGCTCCTGGAGGAGGAGCTCCGCGGACCGCACGATGGGCTCGGAGTGGAAGCGCTCGCGCATCAGGCCGTCGTGGACCACGTTGTGGATGGCAACGATCGTCATGCCCTGGTGGTGGGCCATGAAGCTGCGGACGATCGCGTATTCCTCGTCCCGGCGCAGGCGGGCGCGGGTGAAGTCGACGGCCTCGTAGAAGCCGAAACGCCCCCGCGCGCCGAGGCTCGCCAGCCGTTCGTAGTTGTCCGCCGCCTCGTGGGGCGCCACCATCGCGGCGAGCCCGGTCGCGTACGGTGCGATGACGAGGTTGTCGGCCAGGCCGCGGACGATGCCGAGGCCGGGCACCCCGAAGGGGGAGTACAGGTAGGTCTGGGAAGCGTCCCGCGCGCTGTAGCCGGATTCGGAGACGCCCCACGGGACCCCGCGATCCCGGCCGTACTTGATCTGCCGCCGCACCACGCGCCTCTCGGTGCTGCTCAGCAGGCCGGTGGCCGGTGTGCGCATCACGAGTGGTGGCATGAGGTACTCGAACATCGACCCGGACCACGAGAGCAGGGCAGCGCCGCCCCCCGCCGCCGTGACCGACCGACCGAGCCGGAACCAGTGCCGCGTGCGGATGTCGTCCTTGGCGATCGCCACATAGCTGCCCAGCCGGCACTCGGAGGCGAGCAGGTCGTAGCAGCTCTCGTCGAGCTTCCCCTCGTCCACCCGGAACCCGACCGAGAGAAGCTCGCGTCGCCTGTCCACCAGGTGGCGGAAGTCCGTCGAGTGGAACTCGTGCCGGGCCTGCGTCTCCACCCAGGCGAGGCGTTCCAGGATGGAATGCAGCTGGTCCGGCGTCAGCGCGGCGTCCCGCTGGAGCGAGGCGACGGAGCGGCGGGTGGCCTCCACCCAGACGGCGACCTCGACCGAGGGCGGGACGGCCTCGGCGAGGCGCGCGAGTGCGGCCTCGACGGCGATGAGCGCACCTGCCGCGTCCTCGGCCCGCGCGAGCTTCGCGACGGCGTCGTCCACGAGGCCGAGGCGCGTGATGAGCGTGGCACGCCGGTCGGCGGCGCGATCCGCCGGAAGTTCGGCGAGTGACTGGCGGATCAGGGCGACGCCGTCGGCGATGCCGCCGCTGCGATCGGCGCCAACCGCGGGGTCCGCGGCCCACTCCGCGCAGGCGTTGGCGAGCGCGATCAGGTGCCCCGCCAGGTTCCCGCTGTCCACGCTCGAGACGTAGCGCGGGGGGAGGGGTTCAAGCGTCCTGGTGTCGTACCAGTTCAGGAGGTGGCCGTGGTCGTGCTCCAGGACGGAGACCGTGCGCATGGTCGCCTCGAGCCGTTCGACGGCGTCGGCCAGGCCGATCCACCCGAAGTCGCGCGCGCTGACCGTGGTGAGGAAGTAGAGGCCGATGTTGGTGGGCGAGGTCCGGTGCGCGACGCGCAACTCCGGCTGCTCCTGGACGTTGTCAGGGGGGAGGTGGTTCTCCTCCGCCGTGACGAACGACTCGAAGAAGTTCCACGTGCGGCGAGCGATCGACCGGAGGTAGTCGAGCTCCTCCGGGGACGCCACCAGCTCGATGCGGTCATGGTGCCGGCTGACGCGCTGGGCGATGACGGGGGCCAGCAGCCAGACGACGGCGGGGAGCGCCACCACCGCCAGGGTGCCGGGCCCGCGCACCGCGGCGATCGCCACCAGGGCGACCGGGGCGACGAAGCCGCCGGCCATCACGCGCACGAAGCGACGAACGGTGCCCTTGGCCTGCTTCTGGGCAGCGGCGGCCGTGGTCCACTCCAGGAGGTTGCGGTGTGAGACGGCGATGCGCCACAGCGTCCGCGCGATTGCGTCCACCATCATGGACGCCTGGTGCGCGAGGAACGTGAAGTTCAGCGCCCCCAGGGCGAGGGCCTGACCGGCGTCGTCGATGAGGGCGCGGACCTGGCTCCGCTTCGTGATCCCCTCCCGCCGCAGCAGGAGGGCGGGCGCGAGCGGCAACACGGGCGGGAGCAGGAACAGCGCCACGGTGAGGAGGAGCCACGCCAGCGCCGCGGGCGTGGGCAGGACGGCGACGGCAACGAGCAGGCCCGCCACGAGGAGCACGGGGGAGAGGGAGCGGCGGAGGTTGTCCACCATCTTCCATAGGGCGAGCGGGCTCAGTCCCTCGTGGCGGGACAGGATCCACGGCAGGAGCTGCCAGTCGCCGCGCGTCCAGCGGTGGGTCCGGGACGTGGCCACCTCGTAGGAGGTGGGGTGTTCCTCGACCACCTCGATATCGGTGACGAGCCCGGACCGGGAGTAGTTACCCTCCAGCAGGTCGTGGCTGAGGACCGAGTTCTCGGGGATGCGGCCTTCGAGGGCGCGGGTGAGGGCGTCGATGTCGTAGATCCCCTTGCCTGCGAACGAGCCCTCCTGGAACAGGTCCTGGTAGACGTCGGAGACGGCGAAGGCATAGGGGTCGAGGCCGCGCTGCGTGGAGTAGACGGTCTGGAAGGCGGAGGTGTCCTCCTTGGGCGGGAGCGACGGCGTGACCCGGGGCTGGAGGATCGAATAGCCGCGCGTCACGCGCCCGGTGCTCGGGTCGAACCGGGCCCGATTGAGCGGGTGGGCCATCTTGGCGACCAGCCGCTTGGCCGCGGCGCGGGGGAGGAGGGTGTCGGAGTCCAGGGTGACGATGTAGCGGAACGGGCCCGGCATGCGCCCCTCCACGGCGACGAAGCTCGTGTCGCTGCCGCCCCGCAGCAGGCGGTTGAGTTCCTCCAGCTTCCCGCGTTTGCGCTCCCATCCCATCCACACGCCCTCGGCCGGGTTGTACCGCCGTGCGCGGTGGAACAGGAAGAACCTGTCCCCGTAGCGCTGGTTGAGGGCACGGACGCCCTCGCTGGCTGCCCGCAGCAGCGCGTCGTCGTCGTCGCGGTGCTCGGTGGGGCTGTCGGCCCAGTCCGTCACCGCGCCGAAGTAGATCTCGCCGTTGTCGTTGGCCAGGTGGTGGACCTCGAGGTTCTCGAGCAGCTCGTCGACCCCGTCCGGCGACGTCAGCATGGTGGGGACGACGACGAGCGTCCGCAATTCCTCCGGCACTTCGTCGCGCAACTCCAGGGCGGGGAGGAGGGAGGCGTGCAGTATCCGGGTGATGCGCTGGTTCACGAGGCCGAGCGCGAAGTCGCTGGCGGGGACCGCGGCCAACAGCCCGAGCGCCACCACCCAGCCTGTAGGCAGGCCGCCGGACAGCCAGGTCACGAGCCAGAGCCCAAGGCCGAGCAGCACTGCGGTCGTGAGCGTGAGCGCGGCGACATAGCCCGGGAGTCCCGCCCGGCGGACCCCCCGCACCACGCGCTCGCGCGCCGGCGAGCGGTAGCCGAGAGAGTACTCCAGTTTCGTCAGGCCCTCGTCGAGGAGCCAGTACCCGACGTCGCGGCCGAGGTCGTCCGGGGCGTTCCGGGCGAACGTGAGCGCCGCCCGGGTGACGTCGATCTCGTCCTGGCGAGCCCCGCGCGCGAGGCGCTCGATCGCCGAGCGGTAGTGGTTGCGGGTCATGAAGTCCAGCCCCACGTAACCGGGATTGGTCCGGAGCTCTCGCTCGATCAGGCTGACCGACTCGAGCCAGTCCTCCCAGTTCGCGTCGGAGAGCAGCCGCAGTGAACGGAAGATGTTGCGCATCGTCAGGGTGTCGCGCGCCTGGGCCTGGTGCTCCTCCTGGACCGCTTCCTCCGGGTCGAGCCCCTCGGCGAGGAGCTGGCCGTGCAGCCAGGCGAGCGCCTCCTCCGCGGGCTGCTCGGTGAGACGACGAATGAGCTGGACCGCGAACGCCCGGCTCGGCCGGAAGGTCCCCATGTCCGGGATGACGTCGGCGAGGGCCTGGGGCGGGGATCCGTCCACACCCAGGAGGCGGTCCGCCACCAGGTCCGCGGCCCGCCGCTCCGCCGTCCCGCCCACCACCTGCTCCGAGACGCGGCGCACGTTCTCGATCAGCAGTATCCGCAGGTTGATGGGAACGGCCCAGAGCTCGCCGAGCGTGAGCGCCTTGCGCGTCTCGTGGGCGCGGATGTACCGGCCCAGCTGGTCGGGGTCGAAGTTGCTGTCCGTGTGGGCCACGTACGCCCACATGATCCCGAAGATGCGTGGGTGGCCCTCGAGGAAGCCGGGGCCGAGCTTCGGCAGCTGCCGGAAGTACCCCCGGGGGAGGTCCTGGCGCACCTGCCGGATGTGCTCCTCCACCTGGTGGAAGTTGTCCACCAGCCATTCGGCCGCAGGCGTGATCGGGCGGCCGTCCGCGATAGCCGCCATGACAGTCTCGTAGGCGCCGATCAGGGCGCGGTTGTCCTCCTCCACGCGCTGCAGCAGGGAGACGACCGGTTTCGAGTCGCGGACCACCACCTGGCTGTCGGCGAGGCTGACCGCATGCCGCTCGAACACCTCGTCGCTGAACTGTTCGGCACGGATCGGCTGGTCGTCGCCCCATGGGTCGCGGGAGCGCCGCAGCCACGGGAACACGGATGCGCCAACCACCATCGAAACCACCTTCTCACTGTCGCGAGGCACATGGCTCGAGACGGAAGCCGTGGCTCGTCAGGCGAGGGCCCGCACCTGCCAGATTACGGCCCGAACCGGCCCTGCGTCCGGGATCCCGCACTCGCTCTCGTGGGCAGTTCCGGCGCCGCCGGCCTACCGGGCGTCGAGGGCGGCGTAGTCGCGCCCGCGGAGCCCGGTGTAGATCTGCTTGGGCCGGGTGATCTTCTGCTCGGGATCGAGCACGCCCTCCTGCCACTGGGCAACCCAGCCCGCGGTTCGGGGGACGGCGAACATGACCGTGAACATCGCGGGCGGGAACTTGAGCGCCTCGTAGATGAGACCCGAGTAGAAGTCGACGTTCGGGTAGAGCTTGCGCGAGACGAAGTACTCGTCGTTCAGGGCGATCCGCTCCAGCTCCTGGGCGATCGCCAGCCGCGGGTTCACGCCGGTGACCTCGAAGACCTCGTCCGCGGACTTCTTGATGATCCGCGCACGCGGGTCGTAGTTCTTGTACACCCGGTGACCGAAGCCCATGAGCTTCGCCTGCCCCGCCTTGACGCCCTCGATGAACTCGGGGACGCGGTCGACGCTGCCGATCTCGGACAGCATCTTGAGAACCGCCTCGTTGGCGCCGCCGTGGAGCGGCCCGAAGAGCGCGGCGATGCCGGCGACGGCGGAGGTGTACGGGTCGTTGCCGGCCGAGGCGACCGCGCGCACGGCGTTCGTCGAGCAGTTCTGCTCGTGGTCCGCGTGGAGGATGAAGAGGACGTCGATCGCGCGGACGAGGCGCTCGTCAGCGATGAAGTGACGCTCCTGGCGCTTGAACAGCATGGAGAGGAAGTTCTCCACGAAGCCGAGCTCGTCGCTCGGGTAGACGTAGTTGCGCCCGAGGGAGTGGCGGTAGGCGAAGGCAGCGAGGGTCGGCATCTTCGCCAGCAGGCGGACCATGTTGAGTTCGCGCTCACACGCGTCCGTGATGTTCCGCGAACTCGGGTAGAAGGCGTGGAGCGAGGCGACCGCGGACATCAGCTTGCCCATCGGGTGGGAGTCGTAACGCGACTTGGTGATGATGTCCTTCGCGTTCTCGTGCACCAGGCGGTGGTGGTTGACCTCGTTCTCCCACGTGGCGAGCTGGGCGGCGTTGGGGAGCTCACCCTTGAGCAGCAGGTAGGCGACCTCGAGGTATGTGGACTTCTCCGCGAGCTGTTCGATGGGGTACCCGCGGTACTCGAGGATGCCGGCGTCGCCGTCGATGTAGGTGATCGAGCTGCGGCAGGATGCGGTGTTCAGGAGTCCGGGGTCGTAGGTGGCCAGAGGCCCCGCGTCCGTGCTGATCCTCCGCAGATCGGAGGCGCGAATGGTCCCATCGGTGACGGCGAGTTCATGCTCCTCCGACCCGGAGCGAACATACAGAGTCTTTGCCATGAATTGAACCTTATTGGATGCATTCGCGGTGGGTGCGCCATTGACCGATGGGTGGAACGGCGGGCGCCGGCGATACCCCGTGTGCGCGGGGCCGGGCGCGCGCAGAGTTGGACCATGTCCGTCACCCCGCGGTCGGTCGCTTTCGAGCCCTCGCTGCGCGATCCCGCGGACATCGCCGCTGAGTTCGGTGTCGACACCGCCACCGGACTCACCCGGGAGGAGGCCCAGCGCCGCCTCGAGCGGGACGGCCCCAACGAGTTGCGGTCCAAGCCGCCGGTCCCGCTGTGGCGCAGGCTCCTCTCCCAGTTCCAGGACCCACTGGTGTACCTGCTCCTGGTGGCGATCGTGATCTCGCTCGCCGCGTGGGTGGCGGAGGGCGCCGCGGGGATGCCGGTGGACGTCGTCGTCATCGCCGTCATCGTGGTGCTGAACGCCGTGATCGGGTTCGTGCAGGAGGCGCGCGCGGAGGACGCCGTGGCGGCGCTCGCGAGCATGACGGCCGCCAACTCCACCGTGCTGCGCGACGGCCGCCTCGAAACGCTGACCGCCGCCGGGCTCGTCCGTGGCGACGTGCTCGTGCTGGCCGAGGGCGACGCGATCGGCGCGGACTCGCGCCTCTTCGTCGCCTCCGGCCTGAAGGTCCAGGAGGCGTCCCTGACCGGCGAGTCCGAGGCCACGGACAAGGATGTGGCCACCCTCGCCGCGCGGGCACCGATCGGTGACCGCCACAATATGGTGTTCAAGGGCACCGCCGTCGTGCGGGGCGTGGGGCGGGCGATCGTCACCGGCACCGGCATGGACACGGAGATGGGCGCCATCGCGGACCTGCTGGACTCCACCGAGGCCGAGGACACGCCGCTGCAGCGCGAGATCGCCGCGGTCTCGAGGGCGCTCGGCCTCATCGTGATCGCCATCGCCGTGGTGGTGATGGCGGCGATCGCCCTCCTCAACGGTGTTTCCGGCCCTGACGACCTCGTGACCATCCTCCTGATGGGCGTCTCCCTCGCCGTCGCGGCGGTCCCGGAGGGGCTGCCCGCGATCCTCTCGCTGGTCCTGGCCCTCGGGGTGCGGGCGCTCGCGCGCCGCAACGCGGTGATGAAGAACCTCCACTCGGTTGAGACCCTCGGCTCCGCCTCGGTGATCTGCTCGGACAAGACCGGCACCCTCACCCGCAACGAGATGACGCTGCGGGTGGTCGTCACGCCCTCCGGGGAACTCGAGCTCGGGGGAGTGGGGTACCGGCCCGACGGCGACACCCGCGCGGTGGCCCACCCTGACCTGCACGACGTGGTGCGGCTCGAGGCCCTGCATGTGCTCGTGGGCGGCGCGCTCGCGAACAACGCCCAGCTCACCCACGGGTCCGACGACGAGTGGACCATCCAGGGGGACCCCACCGAGGCCGCGTTCCTCGTCGCGCTCCTCAAGGTCGAGGGCGGCGCCGATCGCGCCGACCTCTACGAGCGCGTGTCGGAGGTGCCGTTCAACTCGGACCGCAAGCTGATGTCCGCCCTCCTGCGCCACGAGGAGGGCCACCACCGCCTCTTCACGAAGGGGGCGCCCGACGTCCTCGTGCACCGCTGCACCCACGTGCTCGTCGGCGACGAGGTCCGCGAACTCGACGACGCGGGCCGCGCCCGCGTGGAGGCCGACGTCGAACGGCTGTCCCAGCAGGCGTTCCGGACGCTGGGGGTGGCCTACCGCGACGTCGTCGATGCGGAGCTCGCCGCCCCCGGCGACCTGGGCGAGGAGGCGGAGCGCGGCCTGGTCCACCTCGGCGTGGTGGGCATCATCGACCCCCCGCGGGCGGAGGTGGCGGACGCCATCGCCGAGGCCCACCGGGCGGGGATCCGCACGATCATGATCACCGGGGACCACCCCCTCACGGCGCTGCGGATCGCCACCGACCTGGGGATCGTGGAGCCGGGGTCGCGGGCACTGACGGGGGTGGAGATCGAGGCGCTGGACGCGGAGGGGTTCGCCGCCGCCGTCCGTGAGGTGTCCGTCTATGCGCGGGTGGCGCCGGAGCACAAGTTGCGGATCGTCGACGCGCTGCAGGCCAACGGCAACGTGGTGGCCATGACGGGCGACGGCGTCAACGACGCCCCGGCCCTCAAGACCTCCGACATCGGCGTGGCCATGGGGATCACGGGGACGGAGGTGACAAAGGAAGCCGCCACCATGATCCTCGGGGACGACAACTACGCCACCATCGTCATGGCCGTGCGGCAGGGTCGCGTGATCTTCGACAACATCAAGAAGTTCCTGCGCTACCTCCTCTCCTCCAACATGGGGGAGGTGGCCACCGTGTTCTTCGGCGTGGTGCTGGCGGGCTTCATCGGCCTCACCGACGCCGAGCGCGGCTCCGCCCTGGTGGTTCCGCTGCTCGCCACGCAGATCCTGTGGATCAACCTGGTCACCGACTCCGCCCCCGCCCTCGCGATGGGTATGGACCCGGAGATCGACGACGTCATGGCGCGCCCTCCGCGGCGCCCCACGGACCGCATCCTCGACCGGGCAATGTGGACCCGCATCGTCTTCATCGGGCTCGTCATGGCGGCCAGCACCCTGCTGACCATCGACATCCTCCTCCCGGGCGGCCTCGTCGAGGGGGACGGCACCCTCGTGGAGGCGCGGACGGCAGGCTTCACCACCTTGGTGTTCGCCCAGCTCTTCAATGCCCTCAACTCGCGGTCGGAGGCGGCGAGCGCCTTCCGCCGCCTCTTCGTGAACCGGTGGCTCGTGGCCGCCCTCCTGTTCGCCGCCCTTGCGCAGGTGGCGGTGGTGGAACTGCCCCCCCTCCAGACCGCCTTCGGGACTGCGTCGCTCGGCCTCGGGCACTGGTGGATCGCACTGGCGATGTCCTCGGTGGTGCTGTGGGCCGAGGAACTGGTGAAGGTGGTCAGGCGCCGCCGGCTCGCGGCCGCGAAGTCCTGACGCGCCCAGAGCGGGTCCCGGCCGGGCGGGCACCCCCACAAGTGGGGTGTATCCACCGGACGAGGCCGTGGCTACCCTCGAAAAGGGGGTGCACTACGCCCCGCGCACACTCTTGTCCATGAAGGAGACACCCATGTCCGACCTGATCATCATCGGCTATGACGACCACGCCGCCGCCCAGGGGGCCTACAAGGAGGTCCAGAAGCTGCACACGGACCTCGTGGTCCAGTTGTCCGGCCTCGCGCTCGTGACCGTCGACGAGGACGGCAAGCAGCACGTCGAGACGCCGGCGCCCATCGTCGGCGCGTCGGCCTCCTCCGGGGCCCTCTGGGGCGTGCTGGTGGGCATGCTGTTCCTCGCCCCCGGCGTCGGCATGCTGATGGGCGGTGCCATCCGCCGAACTCGGGAACGAGTGACCCGCAACTGACGCGCAACTGACGCGCCACAGGTGCCCCGAGGACGAGGTCCACGGGGCACTGTCGCGTGTGGCACCCGCCGGGTGCTACTCCTCGACCAGCGTGATGGTGGCGTCGTCGCCGGTCACGACGAGGGTCTCCCCGTCGAGGGCCAGTTCCGGGCCGGACGTGAGGTACTCGGACAGCCACGTGTCCTGGGCCATCAGCTCGTCCGAGCACGCCATCATCGTGCTGGCGAGTTGGTCGGTGATCGTCAGCTTCCCGTCGTCCCAGGTGGCGCCCCCGAACAGCGTGTTGCAGCCGGCCTGCACGCTGACGGTGTCCGCCTCGAACGCCATCCGGATACTCGAATCGGGCACGAGGGTGTGCCCTTCGACCCCGCTCGAGATGAAGGCGCGCCCCGCCAGGTCCGGCGGTGTGTCACCGCCGCCGGAGGAGCAGGCGCCGAGCGCGAGCACTGCGACGGCGGCGAGTATCAGTTGTCTTCCCATGGTGTTCCTCCGTTGTTGTCGGTGGTTGGTCATTCGTTCGGCCGCGCGGACCTTGCGGATCTTCCGGTCGATGATGAGGGCGGGCAGCATCAAGGTGGCCAGCATGGTGGCGAGCCAGACGACCACAGAGACGAGGATCCAGGTCCCCGGCCCCCCGTTGATCTGCAGCCCGATCGACGTCGTCGACGACCACCCCACCATCATCCTTGGCGTCGGTACGATCCTCGCGGGCTGTGACGACCTCGACCTGGTCGCGAGCGGCCGGACCGTCCGGGAGTTGCTGGCCATCACCACCGACCTCGACGTCGTCCTCCTCGACCTGCGCGTCGACGACTGCTCCACCCCCACCCAGAACGTCCGGCGACTCGCGGCCGAGGGTCCCCAGGTGATTGCCTACACCGCCGGGGACGACCCGTCGCTCGTGCGGCAGGCCGCACGAGCGAACGTCGCCGGCATGATCCGCAAGTCGGCCCCCGCGGACGTCGTGCTCACGGCGATCCGGCAGGCGCTCGCCGGCGAGGTGGTCGCCTCCTCCGAATGGGCGGACGCCCTGGACTCGGACGTCAGCGTGGCCGACGTGGCGCTCACCCGACGTTCGGCCCGACGCCGCCCGGCGTCACTCTCGCTTGGGCGCGTGGGGATCGTCGATGAAGTCCGTGTTCGGCTCGTGCAGCGACCCGAGCCCGTAGGCGGTCTCGAGGTTGCGCCGCGTGAGCACCTCGTTGGGCGGCCCGGCGGCGAGTACGCGGCCGGCCATCAGGATCGCCTGGTCAGCGGCGCGCGCCTCGTCGAGGTCATGGGTGGTCAGGATCACCGAGTGCCCCTTGGTGCGCTCCGTGTGGATGATGCGGTCGATGGTCCGGGCCGAGGTGATGTCGAGGCCGGTGAGCGGCTCGTCGAGCAGTACCGCCTCGTGGTTCTGGGCGATCCCCTGCGCCACGTACACCCGTTGGCGCTGCCCGCCGGAGAGCTCACTGAGGTGCCGCATGGCCAGGTCGGCGATCTCGAGCTGCGCCATCGCCCGGTCCACCCGGGCCCGGTCCTCCCGCGAGAACGGCCGGAACCAACCCGTGGAGGGGAAGCGGCCCATGCCCACCACCTCGCGCACCGTGATCGGGGTGCCCGGGGTCACGGCGACGGTCTGCATCACATAGGTGGTGCGCTTCCACGCGTTCGCGGGCGTGTCCCCGAGCACCTCCAGCGTGCCGCCGCTGATCGCCTGGATGCCGCCGATGGCATGCAGGAGCGTCGACTTCCCCGAGCCGTTGGGCCCGATGATCGCGGTGACGGTTCCTGCCGGGATGCTGAACGACGAGGTGTCGACGGCGATGTGGCTGCCGTAGGCGATGACCAGGTCCTCCGCGCGGACCAGGGGCGCGCTCACGGGCGGCCCTCCCTCAGCGGGTCGAGCACTGCGGCGAGTGACAGGCCGTCGTGCGACGGCGTTCCCCGAACGGCCCGCCGCCGCAGCTCGCCACGGAACCGGGTGGTGGTGAGGACGGCGAAGAAGGCGACGATCGGGACCAGAGCCATGGTTGCCGAGCCCGCGGTGCCGAGGTGGTAGCTGAGCAGCAGCCCGACCCACACCGACACCGAGGCGATCGCGATCGAGTAGACGATCATCCGCGGCACGGTGCGGGAGATGAGGGCAGCCGTCGCGGGTGGCCCCACCAGCAGCCCGAACAGCAGCATCGTCCCCACCGACCGGAAGCTCCCGATCACCGCGGCGGCGATGAGCACCAGCAGGAGGGCGTGCACGAGTTTGGGCCGCATCCCAAGGGCTTGGGCCTTCTGCGGCGAGAAGGAGAGCACGAGCAGCGGGCGGTACAGCAGCAGCGACCCGATGATGACCAGCACCGCGATGACACCCTGGCTGACGAGGTCGCGGCGCGTCACGCCGAGGGCGTCGCCGAACAGGATGCTGGTCAGTGACCCGGTGTAGGAGTCGGTCTTCGAGATGATCACCACCCCGAGCGCGAGCATCCCGACGAAGAGTAAACCGATGCCGGTGTCCTCCTTGAGGGTGGTGGTGCGGTGCACGTACTCGATGCCCGCCACCATGACGACGGCGGCGACCGCGGCGCCGAGGTACGGCGAGAAGTCGAAGACCACGGCCGCCGCGATCCCGGGAAGCACGCCGTGGACGAACGCGTCCCCGAAGAAGCTCATCCCGCGCAGGACGAGCCAGACTCCCACCACCGACGCCATCACGCCGGCGATCAGGCCACCGAGGAGCGCCCGCTGCTGGAAGCCCAGCGCGAAGGGCTCAAGAAACCATTCCACGGGAGGCTCAGCCCAGTGCGTCGGCGATGGCCGAGGCGTTGGAGAGCATCATCCCGGCGTAGGTCTCGGCACCGGAGCCGGCGGGCCCCACGCTTTCGACATACAGCGGAACCACCGCGACGTCGGTTCCCACCTCCGCCGCCACGGATTCGATGAGAGCGGGGGACAGCGCCGAGTTGGAGAAGATCGCCGGGGTGCCCGTCCGCCGCACCACCTCCACGATGGCCGCCAGGTCGGCGGAGGACGGCTCCGCATCGGTGGACCCGCCCGCGACCACCACGCCGGCAACCTGGTACCCGTACGCCGCTGCCAGGTAACCGAACGCGTCATGGTCGGTGACGAGGACGCGCCGGTCCTCCGGCACGGTTGCGAGGATCTCCCGCACCTGTGCGTCGGTCTCCAGGAGGGACTCGGCCACGCCGGCGCCGCACGTGGCGTAGGAGTCCTCGCTGGTTGCCGCGGCCAACTCGTCCCCGATGATCCGGGCCGCGGCGGCCATTCGCGCCACGTCCATCCAGAAGTGCGGGTCGAGGGATCCCTCGCCGGCCGCGCCGCCCTCATCGCCGAACGGCAGTGGGTCCACCAGCGGCGCGATCTCCAGCACCGTGGCGCCGTCCGCCTCAGCGCCGGCGATGGCGGTCTGCAGACCCTCCTCAAGTCCGAGGCCGTTCATGACCACGAGGCCGGTTCGCGTCATGTCCGCCACCTGTGCCGACGACGCCGCGAACGTGTGCGGGTCGTCCCCTGCGCCCATGAGCGTCTCGGACGTACCGCCGGCACACGCCGCGATGTCGCCGACGACGCTGCCCAGGGGAGTCGTGGTGGCGATCGCCACCGGGGTGTCGTCGCTGGCGGAGCCGGCGCACGCCGCCAGCACGAGCGTGGACGCCGCGAGCAACGCGAACGGAACGGGTCGGGACACGAGGGCCGGCCTCCTAGTTGAGAATGGTTATCAACAGCATACGTGGTGGCGGCCATGCGCTCCACTTTTGGACCCCCGAGGGGGTGACGGGCCGTCGCCGGAGGAGGACACTCGAGGCACCACGAACGGAGGTGCGGGATGACGACGAGCGCCGGGGCGGTGCGCCCCGCTGTGATCATGATGTTGGAGGGGCGGGTGTCCCTTGGTGGTCAGCACGCCCTCGAGGCGTTCCACGGCGATGCGGATGACTACATCCAGGCCCACGTCGCGAGGTCTTGCCACCTCCAGTGGGACGACGCGGACCCGCTGCGTTTCCGTGCGACGTTCGAGTACGACAGCGAGGGTGCCTTCGAGGCCTTGGACGTCCGCTCCCGGGTGGACCCGCAGTTCAGTGTGCTCCGGTCCCGGTTCCTCGCCCACCTCGAGCGGACCCCGGTCGTCTCGATCTGGAGGGAGACCGCCCAGCAGTACTGCGGCGACCTGGTTCGCGCCTACTGGGGGCTCTTGGATGCCAAGGAGTGGATAGGGCTGCGGGAAATCCTCGCGGACGACGTTGTCATGGAGTGGCCGGCCTTCAACGAGCGGGTGGTGGGGGCGGACGCCGTCGTGGAGGCGGGCAAGCACGCGCCCAAGGACTGGGTGGTGCGCGTGGAATGCGTCCTGGCGTGTGGCGAGAAGGTGGCGACCGAGGTCATCATCGCGCTGGAGGACGGCGAGGAGATCGCACTCGCGACGTTCTGGGACGTGCGCCGTGAGCGCATCCAGCACGCCACGGAGTACTGGAGCGTGGTGGGACGTGACCCGCGCCCGGGCTGGCGGCGGGCGTGGTCCACGCCGATCGAGCCGACGCCCTGATCGACCCGACGTCGTGATCGCGCGGTCCGGCACGGCGAATCGCTATGCGCGCGAGACGCCGAAGGCGTCCTCGAAAACCGCCGTCAGCGACGGGTTGAAGAGCACGAACCGGACCTCCTCGATGGACTCCTCCCACGCCGGGTTACCCGCGGCGAGCGTCTCCGCGGCGATCCTGGCCACCTCGGCCGGGTCCCAGCCGTAGATGCCCGCGCTGATCGCCGGGAATGCCACGCTGCGCGCGCCCACTGCGACTGCCGCGTCGAGGGACTCCCGGAAGCAGGAGACGAGGAGGCGTGGTTCGTGCTGGCCCTGGTGCCAGTTGGGTCCCACTGTGTGGATCACCCAGTCGTTGGGAAGCCGGCCTGCGGGGGTGGCGACCGCCTTCCCGACGGGCAGGCCGTCCCGCAGTGTGGTCTCCCGCAGCTTGCGGCAGTGGGCGAGCAGGTCCGGTCCGGCGGCCCGGTGGATCGCGCCGTCGACGCCCCCACCTCCGAGCAGCGAGGAGTTCGCGGCGTTGACGATTGCGTCGGTGTCCTGCCGGGTGATGTCACCCGTCACGATTCGTATTTCCATCGGCCTTTCCTTTCGTCGGTCATGCGCCGTCGGTCATGCGCCCTTCTTCTTGCGGGCGGGCTTCTTCTCCTCGGCCCCTGCCGCGCCGGCCGCCGGACCGCCGGCGGCCTTCGCCCGCTTGGCCTCGAGGCTCCGCCTGAGCGCCTCCATCAGGTCGACGACGTCACCACCAGTCTCCTCCTCGGCCGCCTTGCCGAAGGTGGCCTCGGTGTCGAGGACGTCGCCCTTCTCGAGTTTCGCCTCGATGAGGAGCCGCAACTCCCGCTGGTAGTCGTCCTCGTAGTCCTCGGGGTGGAAGTCCCCGGAGAACTGCTCCACGAGGGCGGCGGCCATCTTCAACTCCTGGGCACTCACCGCCACGTCGGCCGACGCCCCGGCGAACTCCGCCTCACGCACCTCGTCCGCCCACCGCAGGGTCTGGAGCACCAGCACGTCGTCGCGCACCCGCAGCGCCCCGAGCCGGGTCTTGCGGCGGAGGGCGAACTTCACGATGGCGGTGAGGTCGGTCTCCTCCAGCGTCCGGCGCAGCAGGTGGTAGGCCTTCGGGGACTTGGAGTCCGGTTCGAGGTAGTAGCTGGAGTCAAGCGTGATGGGTTCCACCTGCCCGCTCGGGACGAACTGGACCACCTCGATCTCGCGGCTCCGCTCCGAGGGGAGCGCCTTGAAGTCGTCCTCCGTGAGCACCACCGTGCGTTCGCCGTCGTCGTAGGCCTTGTCGATGTTCGCGAACTCCACCTTCTCGCCGCACACCTCGCAGCGGCGCTCGTAACGGATGCGGCCGCCGTCGGCGTCGTGCACCTGGCGGAGGGGCACGTCGTGGTCCTCCGTCGCCGCATACACCTTGACGGGCACGTTCACCAGCCCGAACGTGACCGCACCGGTCCAGATAGCCCTCATGCGACTAGTGAAGCACCGGGGGCGGGAGGCCGCGAGGGGTGGGGCGGGATGAACTGCCGGCGTCTCCCGCTGGCCCCCGCGGCGCGCCGGTGGCACGGTGGCATCATGAACATGCCTCCCACACCGAAGGGCGGACCCGCTGGCGACGCCGGCCTGCCCCCGATCCCACCCGTCCGGGGGCGGCCGATGAGCCCGCGGGCCGGCGAGCAGTGGGTGACGGTCGCGGGTCACACACTGAAGGTCACCAACCTCGACAAGGTGATGTATCCGGCCACAGGGACCACCAAGGCGGACGTGCTCGCCTACTACGCCGCCATTGCGCCCGTCCTCATCCCGCAGGCGGCGTGGCGGCCCGCGACGCGCAAGCGCTGGGTGGAGGGTGTCGGCACGGCCGCGGCGCCGGGCGGCGTGTTCTTCCGGAAGGACCTCGAACCCTCGGCACCGGACTGGGTCCCACGGGCCACCCTCCGGCACCGGACGAGCAGCAACACGTACCCGCTCGCCAACAACGCGGCCGTGCTGGCCTGGTTCGCGCAGCTGGCCGCCCTCGAGATCCACGTCCCGCAGTGGAGGTTCGACCCTGATGGGACGCCGCAGAATCCCGATCGCATGGTCATCGACCTCGACCCAGGCGAGGGCGCCACCCTCGCCGACTGCGCAGTCGTGGCGCGACTGTGCCGCGAGGTTCTCGTGGAGATGGGCATGGACGCGGTGCCGGTGACCTCGGGCTCCAAGGGCATCCACCTGTACGCGCCGCTGGACGGCGCCCACACCTCCGAGGAGGTCTCCGCGGTTGCGAGGGAGTTCGCCCGCGCCATGGAGGCCGACCACCCCGACCTCGTCGTCTCCCTGCAGCACAAGGTGCTCCGGCCGGGGAAGGTGCTCATCGACTGGTCCCAGAACTCCGCCGCCAAGACCACCGTGTGCCCGTACTCGCTGCGCGGCCGGTTGCGCCCCACCGTTGCGGCACCCCGCACCTGGGATGAAATCGCCGATCCGGCACTCCGCCAGCTGGACCACGAGGAGGTGCTCGACCGGGTGGCCCGCGGGATCGACCCCCTCGCGGAGCAGGGATGGCACGGACCGCTCGGGGGTGGCGACGACGGCGCCGGCGCGCCACCGGTCGACCGCCTCACAACGTACCGCTCGAAGCGGGACCCGGCCCGGACCCCCGAACCCGTCCCGGCAGCGCCCCCCGCGGCGACCGGCGACACCCCGGCGTTCGTCATCCAGGAGCACCACGCCCGGCGGCTGCACTGGGATTTCCGCCTCGAGCGCGACGGTGTCCTGGTCTCGTGGGCGGTCCCCAAGGGGCCGCCGATCACCCCCGACGAGAACCGCCTCGCCATCCAGACCGAGGACCACCCGCTCGAGTATGGCGCGTTCGCCGGCACGATCCCCACGGGCGAATACGGGGCCGGCGCGGTGTCGATCTGGGACGCGGGCACCTACGAACTGGAGAAGTGGCGCGAGGGCAAGGAGGTCATCGCGGTGCTGCACGGCCGTCCCGACGGCGGTCTCGGAGGGGTGCCGCGCCGCTACGCCCTCATCCACACCCGCGGCATGGGGGAGGGCAACACCTGGCTCCTGCACCTCATGAACGACCA
>JADGOQ010000029.1 GCA_017882885.1 Actinomycetales bacterium
CTGCCGGTGTCGCGGGGCGGGATCACGGACGCGGACCTCACCCGCCTGCGCGACTACAACGGGTGGTACTCGCGCCTCGGGTCGATCCCGGCGCCGTCGCGCAACGGCCACGGTACGTACCTGCTCGCCCAGGAGACCTGCCAGACGATGCTGTACGCCAGCGGGGGCAAGTACGTGCGGGTGTTCCGCATCTCCACGGGCAGGAGCGGCTACCAGACCCCGAACGGCGACTACTGGCTCGGGAGCACCAGCCCGGGCTGGAGCTGCAGCACCCTGTTCCCGGAGGCGTGCTACCACCACACCGCGGGTGAGAACGCGCTTCACCCGGAGGAGGGCGTGGCGTACTCCCAGTACGGGAACATGTACAACAAGCGGACGTTCGCGGGCTCGTTCATGCTGCACGGATCAGGGTCCGTGCCCACGTACCCCGCGAGCCACGGCTGCGTCCGGGTGAGTATCGCCAGCTCCGACTGGCTTTACCACAACATCTCGAACGCCTCGGGCGCGATCCCGTTGTCGGTGGTCGGGTCCTACTGGTAGAGCGGTCCGACGGGTGCGGTCAGACCACGTCGAGCGGGCGCGGGGTACCGGCGGGGACGACGACGTCGACTGCGTCGCCCGCCCGCACCACCCCGCCCTGCTCCACCACACCCATGACGCCCGCACGGCGGGTGCGCCGGCCGTCCGCATCCACGCCGTAGCACAGCGCCTGCAGCCCCGGGCGATACGAGTCGATCTGGTTGCACGGATTGCGCAGCCCCGTCACCCGCACGACGGCGTCCGGCCCGAGCCGCAGCACTGTGTCCGTGGGGAGGCCGAGCAGGTCCACGCCCGCCGTCAGGATGTTCTCCGCGAGCCCGCCGGCGGGCACGTCGAAGCCGGCGTCCCGCACCTCGTCGAGGAACTCCTCGTGGAGCAGGTGCACCTGCCGCAGGTTGGGCGCCGCCGCGTCCTTGTCCGCGAGATAGCGGTGCTGCACGGTGACGCCGGCGTGCGCGTCACCTGCGGCGCCAAACCCGGCCACCAGGTCGATCGACTCCACCTTGGTCTTGCTGAACCGGTGCGCGCCATCCACACTCACCGCCACCACCCGGCCACCGGGGACATCCTGGAAACGTTCCATGGTTCGAGGGTACCGACACTCCCGGCACGGCCTCCGCGCCCGCCCCCAGCGAACTCCCAGCCGGGAGGCGTATTCTCGCCGCCATGTCCGATGTGTGGCTGGGCGTCATCGCACTCGTGGCCGGTCTCGTGTTCTGCTTCCGCGGTCAGCTCGCCCTGCGCGCGATCATCGCGATCTGGGGCGGCTTCGTGGGCTTCTTCCTCGGGGCGACCCTGGCGGCCGCGGCCGTGGGCGGGGACTTGCTGGCCGGACCGGTCGGGTGGATCGCCGCCCTGGTCGGGGCGTTCGTGTTCGCGGGCCTGGCGTATGCCTTCTACTCCCTCGCCGTGGCGATCGCGATGGGCTCGATCGGGTTCGGCCTCGGGACGGTGGCCGCCACGGCCCTGGGGGCGTCCGACGGCGTCGTCACCGCCGTCGGCGTAGGTGGCGCGATCCTGCTGGCCGGGTTCGCCCTGGCCACCGGGCTGCAGCACCTCCTGCTCGTGGTGGCGAGCGCGCTCGGCGGGGCGGCGGCGATCGTGGCGGGGGTGATGCTGCTGATCGGGGCGGCCGACGTCGCGGACTTCGCGGGTACGTCCACCCCAGAGGTCCTCGCCACCGGGTGGTGGTGGAACGCGGCGTACTTCGCGATCGCCCTCGCCGGGGTGATCGTCCAGACGCGCGCCCGCCGTCCGGTGGACACCCGGCGCGCGTGGGAGGGCGAGGTCAGCCGGCCGCGGTAGGGACGTCGACCTCCGGCGCCCCGGGGCGGTGATCGAGCTCGCCGTGGCGGCGGAGGAACTCGGCGCGGACGGGGCGTACTTCCGGGTGCACCACTTCGCCCGCCAGCTGGCGTCGCCGTTCCCGCTGTTGGCCGCCGTTGGGGCGCGCACCAGCCGGATCGAGATCGGCACCGGCGTGATCGACATGCGCTACGAGAACCCGCTGTACATGGCGGAAGACGCCGGGTCTTCCGGCATGGCTGGCGCGCTGCCGGGCACGACTGGGAGCCGCGCGTGTCCGTCAGTCGCAGCATCTTCCCGCTGGTCACGGACGAGGACCGTGCGTTCTTCGGGCGCGAGACCCGCAGTCAGGACCAGGTGGGGGGTTTCACGTCGAGGGTGAGGGTTCGCGCCGAGGGTGAGGTGTAGAACGCTCACCCTCGGTGCAGGACCTCTCCCTCGGCGGCCTGCGGTTCACACGAGCTCGCCCTCGCCGTCGTCGTCCTCGAGTTCGGGGAGGAGTTCGTAGCGCGTGCGGTAGAGGTCGAGCAGCGTGAGCAGCATCGCCGCCACCGGGATGGCGAGCACGGCGCCGGCGACTCCGAACATCGAGGTGCCCAGGATCACGGAGCCGAAGCTGACCGCCGGGTGGACGTTGACGGCACGGGCGCTGATCCGTGGCTCGATCGTGAGGTTCTCGATCTGCTGGTACAGGATGCCCCACCCGAGCACGATGACGCCGAGCCACGGGTTGGGGCTCAGCAACCCGACGAGCACCGGCAGCACGATGGAGATGTAGGTCCCGATCGCGGGGACGAACTGCGCCACCAGCCCGGTCCAGAGGGCGAGGGCCAGCCACGACGGCAGCCCGATGATGAGGAACACGATGCCGGTGGTGGTGGCGTTGACCGCGGCGAGGACAAGTCGGGCGCTGACGTAACGGCCGGTCTTCTCGGCCATCGTGTCCCAGACCACCACGGTGGTCTCCTGGATGCGCGGCGGGAAGAGGGAGGCGATCCAGCGCCGGAGCTTCGGGCCATCCGCGGAGAGGTAGAAGAGCAGCAGGGCGAAGATGAAGAAGCTGGCGACGGCGCCCGCGACCGAGCCCAGCACCGCAAGGAGTCCGCCCGCGAGCTGGCCGGCCATGCCGGCCGCGCGCTCCGAGTCCAGTTCGAGGTTCGCCCACAGGTCCTCGAGCGAGGTGTCGGTGCCGAGCCTGTCGTTCACCCAGGAGAGTGCGTTCTTCGCCAGGTCCGGCAGGCTCTGGATCAGGGTGGTCACCTGCTCCACGATCAGCTGCCCGAACAGCGAGAAGAACACCACGAGGAACAGGACTACGGCGAGCAGGACGAGCCCGGTGGCGGCGCCGCGCGGCATCCGGCGTGCGAGCGGGCTCACCGCCGGCTCCATCGCCAGCGAGATGAACCACGCCATCACGGCGGTGAAGATCAGCGAGGCACCTTGGCCGAGGACGAACCGGCCGATGGCGAACAGCACGATCAGGCCGATCACGACCATCCCGATGCGCCAGACGTTTCCGGGCTCGAACACCACCCGGGTCACGTCCCCGCGGGTGGCCCGGCGGTGGTTCGTCGCGCGCATGTTGCCTCCTTCACTCGCCCTGATCGTGCCACACCCCAGTTACGGGAGGTGTCCCCGCGCGCAGACGAGCAGCCTGCGCCTCTCCGGTGACAGGATGGGCCCATGGAGCATCGTGGCGCCGACGAGATCTGGGATGACATCCGAACCGAGGCCGCCGAGAACGCACGGCAGGAGCCGGCCCTCGCCGGCTTCCTGCACACTAGCGTGCTCAATCACTCCCACCTCGAGGCCGCTCTCAGCTATGTGCTTGCGAGCAAGCTCGGTGGCCCGAACATCACGGCCCTGACCCTCCGGGACATCATCGTCACGGCCTTCACCGCCGACCCCACGATCGGCGAGGCGGTGCGCGCCGACCTGCGCGCCGTCGTCGACCGCGACCCGGCCTGTCCCAACTACACCGATCCACTCCTCTACTTCAAGGGTTTCCACGCCCTGCAGGCCCACCGCGTGGCGCACCACCTGTGGACCACCGATCACCAGCCGCTGGCCCTGTTCATCCAGAGCCGCGTGTCCGAGGTCTGGGCCGTGGACATCCACCCGGCCGCGCGGATCGGCCGGGGGATCATGCTGGACCACGCCACCGGCATCGTCATCGGGGAGACCGCCGTGGTGGCCGACGACGTATCCATGCTCCACGCGGTCACCCTCGGCGGGACCGGCAAGGAGGCCGGCGACCGCCACCCCAAGATCCGCCGCGGCGTCATGCTCGGTGCGGGCGCCAAGATCCTCGGCAACATCGTGGTGGGGGAGGGCTCGAAGGTGGGGGCCGGGAGCGTGGTCCTCGACGACGTCGCACCGCACACCACCGTTGCGGGAGTCCCGGCGCGGCCGGTGGGGCGACCTGCGCACGACCTGCCGGCGCTCGACATGGACCAGCGCCTCGAGTTGGTGGACGCTGCGTTCCACATCTGAGGGGAAGTCGTGCATGGCAATCTCGATTCTTGACACCGAAATCGCGGCCCTCTGGGACGCGGACCACCGATCGGCCGCGTGGGCGTCGTTCGTCGCGGGCGCGCTCGGCGCCGTCGTTGCGGCGCTGCTCTTTGTCTTTGCTCTTTCCACATTGGGTGGGACCGAGACCAGCCAGGGTGGGACCGAGACGAGCCAGTTCGAGGGAGTCCTCACGGCGGGGGTGATGGTGCTGGTGGACATCGCGCTGCTGGTGTTCATGGTGGGGTTCGCGTACGCCGTCGCAGTGGGTGTTGTAGATGGTGGCGCGGGAATGTCGAGCTTCGGGCTCGCGCCACCACAGCACCGGCGGCGACGAGGTCCTCCGGTACCTCAGGCGAAGGACAGCCGAGGCGTTCTTTCGCGCCCAGCCGTTAGGAGACCCTGTCCCAAGGTCCGCTCACGTTCGGGGCACCGATGACACCGGCGTCCTGCATGTCCTGACGGAGTCGAGGATCCCCTTGGAATGACTCCTGGGAGCCTGCGTCAGGGAACTCCACCAACACCATGACGTCGTTGCCGTCCCTGAAGACCATCTCGCTGATCGCGCCGTGTTCCTGCCGCAACCCCAGACCCCGATCAAACACCGGCTTCCAAGCGTCGAAGTCCTGGCAGGTGTGACGTACAGCCATCCATGTACTCATGCGAGTGTGGCTCCCTTTTTCGAGGCCTCGGGATCGAGGCCGAGTGACGTGAGCCTAGGCCTGTCGGGTCTGCTTTGATAGATGCCGACGAGACTCACGAGAAGTGCCCGCGAATGGTTCGTGGTGCCTCACATAGGAATGCCCGCGAACGAGGCGCATCGTGGTGGGCATGGGAAGTGGGTTGTCGGTGGCTGCTCGGGCGGAGATCAC
>JADGOQ010000030.1 GCA_017882885.1 Actinomycetales bacterium
CACCACCGCGACGCCTGCGGCGGCGAGCTCGTCGGCCAGGGCCCCCGGCCGTTCCCGGAGTACCGCGACGCGCGGGGCTGATGTCCGCAACTCGCGCGCCAGGGCAGCGCCCGCGGCTGCCGCCTGCTCCGGGGTGGTGACGACTCCCGCGGACGTGGCGTGGGCCGTCCGGGACCCGACGAAGAGGATCGCCTCAAGGTGCAGGACGCCGGCCTCGCACCGGCCGCGCGCCCCCACTGGGGTGGTACAGCTCGCGCCGAGTTCCCCGAGCACGGCCCGCTCGGCGGTCACCTCGAGGCGGGTGGCGGCGTCGTCGAACGCGGCAAGGGCGGCCGCGAGCGGGGTCGCTGCCGTGGCAGTCTCGCGGAGGCACTAGACGGCGAGGGCTCCCTGGCCGGCGGCCGGGACCATGGCCTCGGGAGGGAGGACCTCGGTGATCGAGTCGAGCAGGCCGAGGCGCGCCAGTCCGGCGCGCGCGAGGACGACGGCGTCGAGGTCCTCGGTGACACGGCGCAGCCGGGTGGGGACGTTGCCCCGGATGTCGACGACGGCGACGTCCGGGCGGGCGCGCAGGAGCTGGGCGGCGCGGCGAGGGGACCCGGTGCCCACACGGGCGCCGGCGGGCAGGGTGGCCAGGGTGAGGCCGTCCCGGGCGCAGAGGACGTCCGCCGGAGTCTCACGGGTGGGGACGGCCCCGAACACGAGATCCGGATGGTCGCCGCAGGGGAGGTCCTTCATCGAATGCACCGCCAGGTCGCACCGGCCGTCCAGCAGGGCTTGGCGCACCGCCGCGATGAACACGCCCTGCCCGCCCAAGGTGGCGAGCGGGTCGGGCCGCACGTCCCCCTCGGTGGTGATGTGCACCAGCTCGAAGTCCTCCCCGGACAGTTCGGCGAGCCGATCGCCCACCATGGTTGCCTGGGCGAGCGCCAGGGCCGAGGCCCGGGTGCCGATCCGGATCGTCACAGCGTGTGCACCAGATCGACGAGCCGGGTGAGGACGTCAGGGTCGGTCGAGGGCGGCACCCCATGGCCCAGGTTGACCACGTGCGCGGGAGCGGCGGCGCCACGCGCAACCACGTCCCGGACATGGCCCTCGAGGACCGGCCAGGGCGCGGCCAGGAGGGCCGGATCGATGTTCCCCTGCACCGGGGTCCGGCCACCGAGGCGACGGGAGGCCTCGTCCAGTGGGATGCGGTAGTCGACGCCGACGACGTCCGCCCCCACGTCCCGCATGTCCGTCAGGATCTCGCCCGTCCCGGTGCCGAAGTGGACAACGGGCACCTGCCCGCGCACCCACGAGATGGCCCGGGCCGAGTAGGGGGCCGCGAATCGGCGGTAGTCGGCGGCGGAGAGGGAGCCCGCCCAGGAGTCGAAGAGCTGGACGGCTTGGGCCCCACCCGCCACCTGGGCCGCGAGGAACGCCCCGGACTGGTCCGCCATCCACGTCATCAACCGGTCCCACAGGTCCGGTTCCGCGTGCATGAGCGTGCGCGCCGCGAGGTGGTCCCGGGACGAGCGGCCCTCCACCGCGTAGGCGGCGAGGGTGAACGGGGCGCCGGCGAAGCCGATCAGCGGGACCGGGATGGCGGCGGCCGCGAGCCGCGCGGCCTCGGTGATCACGGTGAGGTCGGCGGGGCCATGGGCGACCAGGCGGGCGAGCGCGGCGTCGTCGGTCACCGGGTCCACGAACACGGGGCCGACCCCGGTGCGGATCTCCACGTCCACCCCGGCCACGTACAGGGGCGTGACGATGTCCGAGAAGAGGATCCCCGCGTCCACGCCGTGCCGCCGCACCGGCTGCGCGGTGATCTCGGCGACGAGGTCCGGGGTGGTGCAGGCCTCCAGCATCCCGATCCCTGCCCGCACCGCGCGGTACTCCGGGAGCGACCGGCCGGCCTGGCGCATGAACCACACCGGGAGGTGTTCGGGCCGCTGCCCGCGGTAGGCCCGCAGCAGGTCGGGTGCCGCCGCTGCGTTCGGGGAGGCGGGAGTGGGAGAAGTCACCGTATGATTATGACGCCCACCACACTGATGGCAGAATCCGGATCACTGTGCCCATCATCCTGCTCCACGCCACGCACCACGAACTGGACCTCAGCGACGTGGGCGTGTTCGTGGGCGCGCACCACATCGGCCCTCGCATCATGGGCCACCCGGGAGTGCGGGGCGTGTTGGTCCTCGCCACCTGCAACCGGTTCGAGCTCTACCTCGACGCAGTGCACGACGACGCCGTCGCCCACGCCATCGAGGTCGCGGCGGAAGCGGCGGGGCAGCCGGCCGCGTCGGTGCACGACCTCCTTGACGTGGCCCGCGGCGGCGACGCCGTCCACCACCTGTTCCGGGTGGCGGCGGGGCTGGCGTCCGCCGTCGTCGGGGAGCAGGAGGTCCGGGGGCAGGTGCGCCGCGCGGTGGAACTCGCGCGATCCCAGGGCACCTTGTCCCCGACGCTGGACAGGCTGGCCACCGCGGCGTTGGAGACCGCGCGCGACGTGGCGCGCCGCACCCGGCTCGGGGATGCGGGGAGGTCCTCGGTCGCGGTCGCCCTGGAGCTCGTGGAGCGCCGTGGGATTCGCTGGGAGGAGGTCCGGGCCCTCATTGCCGGCACGGGCTCGTACGCGGGGACATCGCTGGCCCAGCTCCGCGAACGCGGCTGCGGCGCCGTCGCAGTGCACTCCGCCTCCGGCCGTGCCGACGGGTTCGCCGAGCGGCACGCGGTTGAGCCCCTACCGGTGGGTGGGATGGGGCGCGCCCTCGCCGTCGCCGACGTCGTGGTCGCGTGCCGGGGCACGGGGATGCACGCGATCACCGCGGAGCTGCTCGCCCCGGTGATGGAACGGCGCGAAGGGCGCCCGCTCGTGATCGTGGACCTGGCGCTGCACCGGGACGTCGAGGACGCCGTCGCCGACCTGCCGGGCGTGCAGCTGATCACCCTCGACGACGTGGGTCGGGCGGTGCCCGCGGCCGCGGCGGAGGACATGGCACGGGGGGAGGAGATCGTGCTCGAACACCTGGAGGCGTTCCACGCGGAGCATGCGGCGCGTACCCTCGACGCCGAGGTGGTCACCATCCGTCGCCGGGCGGAGGCGGTGCTGGAGCGCGAGCTCGCCCGGCTCCCCTCGGAGGGCGAGGTCCCCGTGGAGCACGTGGCGCGTGCCCTGCGGCGCCTGGCCGGCGCGCTCGTGCACGTGCCCACCGAGCGCGCGCACGCCGCGGGCCGCGCGGGCAGGGAAGATGAGTATCGAGAAGCGCTGAGGGCAGTGCTCGGAATTGAGGCCCCATGACGTACGACGCCATCCTGCTCGCGGGCTTCGGCGGTCCACGAGGGCCGAGGGACGTGGTGCCATTCCTGCGGAACGTGACCGCGGGGAAGGGGATCCCCGACGAGCGGCTCGAGGAGGTGGGCGAGCACTACCACCTGTTCGGCGGGCGCTCGCCGATCAGCGAGCTGACCGAGGCGCTGCGGGACGCGCTGGCGGACGCGCTGCGGGCCGAGGGCATCGACCTGCCGGTGATCGTGGGCAACCGCAACTGGGATCCGTACACGATCGATGCGCTGCGCGAGATCGCCGCCGCCGGGGGCCGACGCGTGCTGACCGTCATCACCGCCGCGTACTCCTCCTACTCCGGGTGCCGGCAGTACCGCGAGGACATCGCCGCCCAGGTCGAGAAGCTGGGCGTGCCCCTGCAGGTGGACAAGGTGCGGGCCTACTTCAACACCCCGGGGTTCGTGCGGGCGAACGTGGACGCCGTCGTCGCGGCGTTCGGGGAGTTGGAGGTGACAGGGCTGGCCGCCGAGGCCGATCTCGTGTTCGTCACCCACTCGATCCCGAACGCGATGGAAGCATCGTCGGGGGTGGCGCGGCCGGCGTCGTACGCCCGGCAGCACGAAGAGGTGGCGCGACTTGTGGCCGACGGCGCCGCAGCGGTGCTCGGGCGCGAGTTGCCATGGCGGCTGGTGTACTGCTCGCGGTCCGGGCCGCCGCGCGTGCCGTGGCTCGAGCCGGACGTCAACGACGCGCTCGCGGAGATGGCCGCGGGGGGGAGCACGGCCGTTGTGCTCGCGCCGGTCGGGTTCATCTCGGACCACATGGAGGTCATCTACGACCTCGACACCGAGGCCGCCGCCACCGCCCGCGAGCTTGGCCTCGGCTTCGTGCGCGCCGCGACGGCGGGGACACACGCCGCATTCGTGGCGAGCCTCGTGGACGTGGTCCGGGAGCAGCTGGAGGGCGCGACGCCCGCCGTCGTCGGCGACCTGCCGGCGTGGGAGCCGGTGTGCGCGGAGAACTGTTGCCTGATGCCCGAACGCCCCAGCGGCCACCACGGTGAGAGGAGCCGGACATGACGGACCTGCCTGCCGACGTCGAGGCCATCAACGCGTCCATCCGGTACGTGTTGTACGCCGTCTTCGCCACCGATGCCCCGCTCCCGCTGGACCACGACGAGCGGCGCGCGCTCGTGGAGGACTCCCTGACGTGGGTGGAGGGGTCCGGCGTGGTGATCCGGGGGTTCTACGACCTCGCGGGGATGCGCGCGGACGCCGACCTGCTGGTCTGGCTGCACGGCGAGGGCGTGGAGCAGGTGCAGGACGCCTACCACCGACTGGTGGGATCCCCGCTCGGGCAGTACCTGCGCTGCACCTGGTCCGCGGTGGGGCTGCACCGGCCGGCCGAGTTCAACCGGTCGCACGTTCCTGCCTTCCTTGCGGGGGAGGAGCCCGGGAGGTACCTGTGCGTGTACCCGTTCGTGCGGTCGTACGAGTGGTTCCTCCTGCCCGCCGAGGACCGTTCCCGGATGCTGCGGGAACACGGCATGGCTGCCCGCGACTACGCCGACGTACGGGCCAACACGGTGGCGTCGTTCGGACTGGGGGACTACGAGTTCCTGCTGGCATTCGAGGCGCCGGAGATGCATCGGATCGTGGACCTGATGCGGGAGCTGCGCGGCGTGGAGGCGCGGCTGCACGTGCGTGAGGAGACCCCGTTCCATGCGGGCACGCGCATGTCGCTCGGGGAGTGGGCGGACCTCCAGCCGCGGGAGTGACGCTCAGAGAGTTGCGAGCAAGTTCTCCGTCAGCTCGTCGAGGGAGTCGATGACGACGTCGGCCAGCGCGAGCGTCTCGGCGCTGGGGGCGTGGAACGACGGCGGGATCGCGATGACGGTCATGCCGGCGTTGCGGAGCGACTTTATGCCGTTGGTGGAGTCCTCGACCCCGACGGCGTCGGCCGGGTCCACCCCGAGCAGCGAGCAGGCCTTCAGGTAGCCGTCCGGCGCGGGCTTGCCGGCCGCGACCTCTTCGGTGGAGACGGTGGTGGTGAGGACGTCGGCGAGCCCCAGTTCGCGGACGACGCGGTCGATGAGGCGGCGCGGCGACGACGACGCCACGCCCACCTTGTGGTGTGCGGCCATCCGGCGCACAGCCGCGGCGCCGCCCGGGATGGCGGGGAGGTGGTGGGCGTAGTGGCCGGCGACGCCGTCGATCACACGGTCCGCGATCTCGGCGGGTGTGCCGCTGATCCCGACGGTGGTGGCCAGGTAACCGGACCACTCGGGCGTGCTCATGCCCATCATCGCGGCGGTGGCGTCATCGGGCCAGGGGCGGTCCTCGGCGGCGGCGAGCTCCCGACGCACGGTGTCCCAGATGGCCTCGGACTCGATCAGGATGCCGTCCAGGTCGAAGACGACGGCGGCGAAGCGGCAGGTGTGTGGCATGGGTGAACTGTAGTCAGTCGCAGCTTCCTGCCAGGCGTCCCTCATCACCCCTGGCCTCCGTGGTGCGGAGGGTGCCGAACGGTCACGGCATACCGGAGTTCGCGGCGGGCCAGAACGTGTGCGATGCTTGCCGCACGTGTTCCGGGGTCGGTGAGATTCCGAACCGGCGGTGACAGTCCGCGACCCGGGCGCTTCGGCGCTCGGTTGACCTGGTGGAACTCCAGGACCGACGGTGAAAGTCCGGATGGGAGGCACACGTGGGGCGCGACACCATGCCGCCGCGTCCCGTGGCGTTTTGCCGGCGGTCCGAAGGGTCGCCGGTGCGCCTGTACACCCAAACCCCGGAGCCCGCGATGACAGCGAGCGAAGGGTGACGTGGGATGGATCGGCCAGCAGACCACGACGACGTCCGGCACGTCCGACGCGCGATCGAGTTGGCTGCCCGCGGGCCGGTGGCGGACACCAACCCCCGCGTGGGGGCCGTGGTCCTCGATCGGCACGGCACGGTGGTGGGCGAAGGATTCCACGAGGGTGCAGGCACGCCCCATGCCGAGATCCACGCGCTCCGTTCCGCCGGCGAGACCGCACGGGGCGGGACCGCCTACGTCTCACTTGAACCCTGCAACCACGTCGGGCGCACGGGGCCCTGTACGGAGGCGCTCATCGCAGCCGGCGTGGACCGGGTGGTGTTCGCGCTGGAGGATCCGAGCCGGGCGGCGGCCGGCGGGGCAGGGCGCCTGCGCTCGGCAGGGGTCCAGGTCACGGCCGGCGTGCTCGCCGACGACGCCCTCGCCCTCAACCGCACGTGGGTGCACCGCGTCCGGACCGGGCGTCCCTTCGTCACCTGGAAGTTCGCCGCCACCCTGGACGGTCGCGCGGCGGCCGCCGACGGCACGTCCCGGTGGATCACCGGCGAGGACGCCCGCGCCGACGTCCACGCGCTCCGTGCCTCCTGTGGTGCGATCATTGCCGGCACCGGCACCGTCTGTTCGGACGACCCCCAGCTCACCGCCAGGGGTCCGGGGGGCGACCGACAGCCCGGACAGCCCCTGCGAGTCGTGGTGGGCGTGCGTCCGATCCCTCCCGGATCCCGGGTCCTGGACGACGCGGCCCCGACGCAGGTGTTCGCCACCCATGACCTCGACCACGTCCTGCGCACCCTCGGCCGGGCCGGGATCCACCACGCACTCCTCGAGGGCGGCCCGACGCTCGCCGCGGCCTTCCTCCGCGCTGGCTTGGTGGATGAGGTCGTCGCCTATATCGCCCCAGCGTTGCTGGGAGCAGGGTCGTCCGCCGTGGGCTCCCTCAGCATCAACACGATCGGAGCGATCCTTCGGCTCCACCCGACCGACGTCGCCCTGATCGGTGGCGACATCCGGATCACCGCCACGCCCCACCATCCAGACCAGGAAGGTTCCTGACCATGTTCACAGGCATCATCGAGGAACTCGGCACCGTCGAGTCCCTCCACACCGGCGAGGAGTCCGCCGTCCTGCGCGTGCGCGGGCCGCAGGTCGTGACGGACGCGACCGTCGGATCGTCCATCTCCGTCAACGGCGTCTGCCTCACCGTCGTCTCCCACGACCGGGAGACGTTCGTCGTCGACGTGATGGCCGAGACGCTCCGTCGCACCAGCCTCGGGCAACTCCAGGCCGGGGCGCCGGTCAACCTTGAGCGCGCGATGCTGGCGTCCTCCCGCTTCGGGGGGCACATCGTGCAGGGCCATGTGGACGGGACCGCGCGGATCCTGGCGCGCGAGCCCGGCGATCGTTGGGAGGTGGTCACCTTCACCCTCCCCGAGGCGCTCGCCCGGTACGTGGTGGAGAAGGGGTCCATCGCGGTGGACGGGGTCTCCCTGACCGTGACGGCCGTGGGCCCTGGTGCGTTCTCGGTCTCGCTCATCCCGACCACCCTGGCCCTGACGACCCTTGGGTCGAAGGGGGTCGGGGACGAGGTGAACCTCGAGGTGGATGTGATCGCCAAGCACGTGGAACGGCTCCTCGACCTCGGCTCGGAGGTGCGGTCGTGAGCGGGTTCGCCACGATCGAGCGGGCCCTGGACGCCTTGCGCGCCGGGCTGCCCGTCCTGGTCATGGACGACGAGGATCGCGAGAACGAGGGCGACGTGGTGCTGGCCGCGCAGACACTGACGGTCGAATGGCTGGCGTGGACGATCCGGCACAGCTCCGGCTACGTGTGCGCACCGATGACCAACGAGCGTGCCGACCTGCTCGGGCTGCCTCCGATGGTCACCGCCAACGCCGACCCGTTGCGCACCGCATACACGGTCACGGTCGATGCGGCGTCCGGCACGGGCACTGGGATCAGCGCCGCCGACCGCACCCGCACCCTGAGGCTGCTGGCCCACCCGGACACCAGCGCCGCCGACCTGATCCGCCCGGGCCACGTGCTGCCCCTGCGCGCCCGCGACGGCGGGGTGCTCGAACGTGCCGGGCACACCGAGGCCGCGGTCGACCTGTGTCGCCTGGCCGGACTCGCCCCGGTTGGCGTCATCGCCGAACTGGTCCATGACGACGGAACGATGATGCGCGCACCCGAGGTGCGCGCCCTGGGCTACGAGGGCGGTCTTCCCGTGGTCACCATCGCCGCGGTTGTCGCCTGGCGACGCATCCACGACCGGGTGACCGAGGTTGCCCGCACGTACCTGCCCACGACGCGGGGGCGCTTCGAGACCGTTGGCTACCGCGACCGGCTGACCGGCGACGACCACCTGCTGCTGATCAGCCCCCACGGGCTGGGATCCGCCGACCATCCGCCCCTGATCAGGCTGCATTCCGAATGCCTGACCGGCGAGGCGTTCGGCTCCCAGCGGTGCGACTGTGGCCCCCAACTTGACCGGGCGCTCCAGCGGATCGCCCGCGAGCCAGGGGCCGTGGTCTACCTGCGCGGGCATGAGGGGCGCGGCGTCGGCCTCCTCGCCAAGCTGCAGGCCTACCGCCTCCAGGACGAGGGACTCGACACCGTCGACGCCCAGCTCGAACTGGGGCTGCCGGTGGACGACCGGGAGTACGGCGCGGCAGCCGGGATCCTCCACGCCGTCGGGGTCACCCGCATCCGGCTTCTCACCAACAACCCCGACAAGGTGGGCGGCTTGACCGCGTCCGGAATCGACGTCGCGTCCACCGAGCCGTCCGTGACGCCGCCGACCTCAGCCAATCTCGCCTACCTGCAGACCAAGCGCGACCGCCTTGGGCACACCCTGACCCTCGACCACACGAAGGAGCACTGACATGTCCGGACACGGCAGCCCCACCCTGAGCGTCGATGGGACCGGTCTACGGATCGCGATCGTCGCCGCGTCCTGGCACACCACGGTCATGGACGGCCTCGTCGCCGGCGCCCGCCGTGGCCTGGACAAGGCGCATGTCGACCGGGTCGACCTCGTGCGCGTGCCTGGCACGTTCGAGTTGCCGGTGGCCTGCGCCGCCCTGGCTCCCCACTACGACGCACTCGTCGCCCTGGGCGTCGTGATCCGGGGCGGCACCCCCCACTTCGACTACGTCTGCTCGGGCGCCACACAGGGCCTGACAGAGGTGGCCGTGCGCACCCACATCCCGATCGGGTTCGGTGTCCTGACCTGCGATGACGAACAGCAGGCCCTCGACCGTGCCGGGTTGCCCGGCTCATCCGAGGACAAGGGGCACGAGGCCGCCACCGCCGCGGTCGCCACCGTCGTCGCGCTGCGCGCCGCGCTCTCCTCGGGGAGCTGACCGAGCCGACATGCAAATCGTCTTCGGCGCCAACATCGATCCCGCCCACGCGGACCCGTCGGCGCCGGTGCGCCACGCCGTCGCAGCGGAGCAGCTCGGATACGACTTCCTCACTGTCCAGGACCACCCATACCAGCGCCGGCACTTCGACGCCTGGACCCTCGTCACGTATCTCGCCGCCAGGACCGAGCGGATCACGGTGGTCCCCACGGTCGCGTGCCTCCCGCTGCGGCCGCCGGCGGTGCTGGCGAAGTCGGTGGCGTCGCTGCACCTGCTCACCGGGGGCCGCGTCCAGCTCGGGCTCGGGACGGGGGCGTTCTGGGACGCCATCGAGGCGATGGGTGGCCCGCGCCGCGAGCCGCGCGAGTCGGTGGATGCGCTCATCGAGGCGATCGCGGTGATCCGGCTCATGTGGTCGGGGGAGGGCTCCGTCCGATTCGCGGGCACGTACTACCAGCTGGCGGGCGTGAAGCCGGGGCCGGCGTCGTCGGCGGGCATCTGGCTGGGCGCCTACGGCCCACGGATGTTGCGCGTGACGGGCGAGTTGGCCGACGGCTGGCTCCCCTCCGCCGGCCACCTCCCGCTGGAGCGGCTGGCCGAGGCCAGCGCGCGGGTCGACGACGCCGCCACCCGAGCCGGGCGCGACCCCCTCAGTCTGCGGAAGGTCTACAACCTGGCCGGGATGGTCGGGGGGAGCGCGGGTGGCTTCGCCGGGCCGGCCGAGGAGTGGGCGGAGCTGATGATCCACGCCGTCTCGCTGGGGGTGAACGGCTTCAGCTTCTGGCCCACCACGGACGTGGAGCGACAGCTGGAGGTCTTCGCGCACGAGGTGGTCCCGGTGGTGCGGGCGGAGTTCGAGGAATAGGCGGGAGCCGCCCGACCGCGAGACCGGTTGCCGACCGCACGTCCGAAACCGATACTCGGACCATGGGCAACACCACGCTCGCAGCTCCCCTTTCGCACCTCCAACTCCTGATCGCGATGTCGATCCGTGCCAAGGTGGCCGGCCCTGACGCCACGGTGCGCGAACAGCAGATCTGGGGCGCGCCGGGCGAGCGATGGTTCAAGCCCGAGGATCCGATCAGCCTGGTCCACGCGGATGCCTCCATGTACGTCGGCGGGATCCGGGCGCTGCTGCTGCAGGCGCTGCATCCGCTCGCGATGGCCGGCGTCGCGGGCCACTGCGGCTTCAAGGGCGACCCGTGGGGCCGCCTCCAGCGCACCTCCGAGTACATCGCGGTCACGACGTTCGGGCGCATCGACGACGCCGAGCGCGTCATCGCCCGCATTCGCGGCATCCACCGCCGCGTCAACGGCACCGCGCCGGACGGCCGCCCCTACGCCGCCTCGGACCCGCACCTCCTGAAGTGGGTGCACATCGCCGAGATCGAGTCCTTCCTCACCGCGTACCAGACGTTCAACCCCCACCCGCTCAGCCCCGCCGACGCCGACCGCTACGTGGCCCAGACGTCGGAGATCGGGCGGCGGGTCGGCGTCGTCGACCCGCCGGTGACGGTGGCCGAGCTGTACGACCACCTCCGGAGCTACGGGCCCGAGCTGGAGGCGACCGACGCCGCCATGGACACCGTGCAGTTCCTGCTGTTCGAGCCGCCGCTGCCGCCGAGCGCGAAGGCGGGGTACTGGCTGCTGGCGCAGGCGGCGGTGTCGATCCTGCCGGCGTCCGCGCGGCGGATGCTGGACCTGGGCGAATGGCGGGTGACCGACGCGTTCCTGGGCCGGCCGGCCGGCGACGTCTCGACGGCGCTGGTCAGGTGGGCTTTCGGCCACCCGGACATGCACAAGCCCACACCCGGGGACGAGGTCCACGCGTGATCGCCGTGCCCGCGGTCGTCGTCGCCACGGCCTCGATCTGGCAGGATCTGTTCGCGTTCGAGATCCCGCCGCTGGAGAAGATCGCGCGGACGATCCTCGTGTACTTCGCGATCGTGATCATCCTGCGGCTGGCGGGCAAGCGACTCCTCGCGCAGATGAACTCGCTCGACCTCGTGGTGGTGCTGCTCATCTCCAACGTGGTGCAGAACGCGATCATCGGGCAGGACAACTCCCTGGCGGGCGGGGTGCTCGGCGTGATCGTGCTGGTCGTGATCAATGACGCGATGGACCGACTCGCGCAGAAGTTCGCGTGGGTGCGCTGGGTGTTCGAGGGCCGCCCGACGACGGTGATCGAGGACGGGCAGGTCGACCAGGGTGAGGTGGACAGGCTCGGGTTGAGCGAGCACGAGATCGCGCTGGCGCTGCACGCGCAGGGCGCCGATCACGCCAGCGAGGTGAAGGAGGCCGTGATCGAACCGGGCGGCCACCTCACCGTTGAGCTCAAGCGGGATCACCAGCCCGCCAGCTACGGCGAGTTGCGCGCCGCGATCGACGAGCTGAAGCGGCACATCGACGCCAGGAACGGGTGACGTGCGTACCGCCAGCGCCGTCG
>JADGOQ010000031.1 GCA_017882885.1 Actinomycetales bacterium
CCACCTTGCGGACCCCGTCGACGATGAGCCCGCTGCGCCGCCAGGCGCCGACGATCTCGGCAGGAATAGCCATCGTGCATCCCCTTGCATCTTGTCCCGCTGGAGAGACTCAGAATCGCCGGCAGGTTAGAGCGCAGATGTTTCGCAGCCGCGACCAAGGTGTGTGGACGGCGTGTCCATCTCCTGACCCGGCCGTGACACCTGGGGTACCGGCGGGCGGAAGCGGGCCCACTCAGCCGGCCGGGGGAGCACCCGGCGCGATCGTGTGGGCCCCCACGCTCGCCAGGATGACCGCGCCCGCGGCAACCGTCTGCCACGACGGACGCTGGCCGAGCCACGTCCATCCCCACAATGGGCCGAAGACCGATTCGAGCATCATCATGAGGCTGACCTCCACCGCCGTCAGGTTGCGCCGGGCTCCCCACACGAGCGAGGTGGCGCACGGCATGAGCACCAGGAAGCCGACAACCGACAGACCCAGGTCGTGGGCATGAAGTGTTGCCGGGTGGGCCCAGGGGATGACAACCAGGAATGTGACGGCCCCGGCCACGGCCTGGGCCGCCGGGAGCTTCGGCCCCCGAGGGACAGTGAGGAGTGCGCCGGCCAGAGCAACCGCGGCTCCGAGCGCCTCAACATCCCCGACGAACGCAGTCGTCCCGGGATCGCTGAGCACCAGCAGGGTGACGCCCACCAGGACGCCACCGGCCGCCAGGATCGTCTTGGTGGCGAGTGGTTCGGCGCCGGACGCCCTGGTCATCGCCGCAGTGATCGCCGGGACGCTCGCAGCGATCAGCAGTGTGTGGGCGATGGTCGTGTTGCGCAGGGAAGTGACGAACAGGACATTCCCGAGCGGTGGGAGGTTGTCACGACATTTATCGTTGATGACAGCCCCTCACGAGTTGTGTGCTCACCAGACCGTGCCGCTTGTCCAACTCGATGACGAGCCCGTCGAGGATGCCTTCCCCGTACTCGCTCCCAGGGTTGGCCACTGGTACACCTTCGACGTCGGTCACCCCACGGGACTCGTGGATGTGGCCGTGCACCCCGATCATCGGCCGGTACTTAGCGATGGCGTCGCGCACTGCCGTGCTGCCGACCGGGACCATGGTCGGCCCACCGCCATTCAGGACCATGCGAAGCTCGGCGTCGAGCTGGGGCGCATGATCGAGGCCCGAGCCGTAGGGAGGCACGTGCAGGCTGAACAAGGCCCGGCGCGGATCGGTCACCTTCCGCGCCGCCTCATCGATCCGCTCGGCCAGCTCGCTCTCGGCGATGTCCCGAGGGCACTCCCACGGGGTGACGTTGCCGTACCCCATGCCGACGATCTCGAAGCCGTCGTCGAGCGGGATCACCTTGCCGTTGGGGTCCTAGGTGGCTGGTGTGAAACGAGAGGCTGCTGAGACTGCTGTGGGGGTTGCGGTCTGATGGTCCGGCGGTCTTGAGGGCCTCGGGTGCGGTGGTGGATTTGCTTTGGAGTGAGCGGGCAGCAGGGAGTGGGGTCGTGGGAGCCCGGTCAAAGACGAAAGGGCGCCTTTGGGCTGGTCATATGGCGAGTGTCCAGCCCCCGGTGGTGGTGGAGCGCAGTCCGAGCACCGCGAGGCGGGCCATGTTGGCGGCAGCGGCGAGGAGGTTGAAATCGGCGTCGACCTTGGCGGTGCCTCGTACTCGGGCTCGTCGACCGCCATGCTTTCGGCGCATGAGGTGACCCAGTTTGCGTTCGACCTTGGGACGGGTGGCCCGATAATCCTCAACCCAGTCGGGGTCAGCTTGTTGTTGGCGGGCCTCGGTCAGGGTCTGTTCGTAGGGGCTGATGGTGATGGTGCGTCCCCCGGGCGATTTGGTGCACTCGGGGGCCAGGGGGCAGGTGGCGCAGTGAATGGTGAAGTACGCCGTCCCGCCCCCGGAGGCGCCCCAGCGGATCTCGGCCACTTCTCCGGCCGGGCAGGTCACGATGCCGTCGCCCAGCTCGATATAGAAGTGGTCTTTGGAGAACATCCCGCCCGCGGCCACGGGCGGCTGGGTCTTGCATTTCGCCTCGATGCCGGCGTGGTGGAGGCGGGAAAGGAACTTGCCCGTGCCGTAGGCGGCGTCGCCGTACACCGCGGGCTGGACCGCCACCTCTTCCGTGTCGTCGTCGGCATGCTGGGTGGCGACGGCCTCGGTGTCGACGGCCTCGGTGAGGAGATCGTCGATCAGGTCCTCGGCCACGCTGGCGTCACCGGCGTTGCCCGGGGTCACCACGGTGTCGGTGATGATCTCGCTGTCAGGGTCGACCGCGGCGTGACCCTTGTAGCCGTCAAAACCCCGGGCCGAGGTCTTGTGCCCATGGCGGGCCTGGGGATCGACGATGGAGATGATCCTGTCGGTGGCCACCCGACGGGCGATACGGAACCGGCCGTCGTCGCTGTCTTCGAGGTCCTGGCCGAGAACCGTGGCCAACAAGTGGGCCGCGTCGGCCACCACGGCGCTGAGCGTGCGGCCGTCCAGGTAGACCAGGCAGGCGAAGGCATCTTTGGCTCTCGAGTCGATCAGTTCGTCCCGGGCGGCGGCGGCGTCCCAGTCGATCTGCGGTTTGGCGGTGCTGGCGTAGTCATCGCCGCTGGTCAGCACCCCTCGCAGCCCGACCTCAAGCTCGTCGTCGGCCGCCTTGAACAGGTTGCGCATAGCCGAGCGGATCAGGGTGACGGTGTCCATGGTGGCCACCGCGTCATACAGCGGCGTGGAATCCAGGACCCGCTTGGCGCCGACCAGGCCCGCGCTGTGCGCTGCGTCCACCGTCACCTCGAAGATCCGCCGGGGTGCATCCGAGCCGGCCAACCGGGCCCGCATATCGACCAGCACGGTGTGCGCGAAACCCGGGTAGTCGAAATCCAAGCCGCCACAGGCGTACTTCCAGCGGGCGTCGAAACAGAACGCCTCCACCGCCTCCCGGTCGGACAGACCGAACAGCCGCTGCAACACCACCACCACCGCCACGATCATCGGCGGCACGCTGCGCCGACCGGTGTCCGCGAACAGATCGGCAAACATGTCGTCAGGGAACAGCCGATGGCACTCCCGGTGCAGCACCGAGAAGATCGACCCCTCACTCAACCGGCCGTCACAAAACGCCGCCGTCCCCGTCAACAAGCCCGCCTGCCTGGGCGTCGCACCCACCGTCATCGCACGCTCCCCGGTCACGAATCACAACCACGTAATTCTGACCGATCCAACGCCCGAACGCGAGCATCTACGTCCGCGAAAAACACCAGTCACCTAGGGGCCCACGAACGTGTCGTTTCGTAGCGCCCGTCTCCGTCGTCCCTGTGCGAGGTGATCGCGATGGAACTGCCTTCGGCGGCGACGAATCTCACCTGCTGAGAAATCACAACACCAACCGGGTCGCGCCCAGCTCCTGTCATCACCGAGCCCACGCCTTGTTGATTTCCGCCTCGCACCCGATGGAGACCTACCACAGCGAACATAACAAGATCCTCACCCGCCCAACGGGCCAACTGCTCGCGCCGGCGACGCTGTTCCTCCTCCGGATCCACCGCGCCAGTATCACACCCACGACCATGAGCCGCCCAGCGTTTTGCCCAGGTCCGGTCGCAAGCAGTCGTTGCGGTCAACTTGGGTGCTATCATCGTCGACGGGGTCGCGGTCGGGAGCCGGCAACCCTTGCGCTCAGGACTGAGACGCGCCGCCGAGGACACAGCAACTCCAAGGACCGTCTTGAACTCGTTGAGCCAGCGCGGTGTCACCACAAAGGGCTGGCCAAGGAGACGGGCGCTACGCGGCGCGTTCAGCGCTGTCCTGATGGTGGCATGGGTGACCGCGTGCGCACGGGGACCGGTAATGGAGGGAACCGTCCAGATGCACTTCCTGTCGCAAGACGGCCCGTACGGCTACTTTGACACTGCTCTCGACACCTCGCTCACCCACCTCAGGGCGACCGTGGCCGCTCTCGCCTCCGTCAGTGACGCTCGGAATTGCACTGGTCCGTGCTGGGCCGGCGTCAAGGACCGCCCCGGCCAGTTGTACGTGGCACTCTCGGTCGCCCCGTGCGGGACACTGAAACGGATCGTCACCGGCCTCTCAGGCGGAACCCTCAGTCTGCTCCTGACCCAGACGT
The DNA here is from genome assembly GCA_017882885.1 of Actinomycetales bacterium. Lineage (GTDB taxonomy): Bacteria > Actinomycetota > Actinomycetes > Actinomycetales > Actinomycetaceae > UBA1383. The sequence goes on from JADGOQ010000031.1 coordinate 4,115, forward strand.
ACTGCTCCCTGAATCCTCGGGGCGGGCACATAATGCTCGGTCTACCCGGATTCACGTTGTTTGCCATACCGTTGAGCCGCCTCCCCCACGGGCAGAAGCTGACCGTCACGCTCGATTACAGCGGCGATATCAACCACACCGGACGGTCGACCACCTCCATCTTCCTCAGTTGAACCCGATCTTTCAGGGGAGGAGCTTGGCGCGACGAGCCGAGCGACGTCGCCGCCCACCTCGCAGCCACCGGGGAAACGCCGGTGGCCCGGCCAGAGCAGCGAGCTCTTGATCAGGCTTCCCGGGTCGTCGAGCGCCTTCAGCAGTGCCTGCACGATGCTCGCGGGCGGAAATGGAGGCGTGTCGCCGCCGTGGTAGCTCGACCCGTTGATCAGAGCCACAGGGAGCGCCCCGTGCCCGCCTCGTTCCACGGCGACAGCCAGCCGTCCCGCCGCCGACAGCCGGCATTCGGTCATCGTGGAGTCCGCGGCCGGGTCGTCGGGTGAGCCGTAGTCGCCATGGAAGTCAACCAGGCGCAGCTGCACCATCCACGGCCGGCCCAGGTCGCAGAGCACCTCGTAGGCGTATCTC
>JADGOQ010000032.1 GCA_017882885.1 Actinomycetales bacterium
CCTCCGGCAGCGAGTGCACGAACCGGTCCACGTAGGTGGCCCGCGCGGCCGCCACCACCTCCTCATCCGTGGCGGTGGCCTTGCCGTAGCGGATGTTCTCCCGGATGGTGCCGGCGAAGAGCCACGGGTCCTGCAGCACCATGCCCGCCCTGGGAGATGCGCGCGTCCAGGCCGCCGGTCATCTGGGCGACGAAGTCCCGCGCCTGGGCGATCTCGAGGGCGCGCCAGAGCTCGGCGTCGGTGGCGTCCTCACGCCCGAAGCGCAGGTTGGAGGCCACGGTGCCGGTGAACAGGAAGGGCCGTTGCGGGACGAGGCCGATGCCCTGCCAGAGGTGCTCGGGGTCGGCGTCGCGGACGTCGACGCCGCCCACGAGGACCGCCCCCGCGGTGACGTCCACGAGCCGCGGGATGAGCGAGATGAGCGTGGTCTTTCCGGCGCCGGTGGACCCGACGATGGCGAGCGTCTCGCCGGGAGCGGCCGCGAACGTCACCCCCGCGAGTACCGAGTGCTCGGCTCCGGGGTAACGGAATGCGACGTCGTCGAACTCGACGGACCCGGGTGTGGGGAGGTCCGTGACCGGGTGGGCGGGCTCGGTGAGAGTGGAGCGGGAGGCGAGCACCTCGGCGACGCGGGCGGCGGACACCGCGGCGCGGGGAATCATGATCGCCATGAAGCTTGCCATGAGCACGGCCGAGAGGATCTGCATCACGTACTGCATGAAGGCGAAGAGGGTGCCCACCTCCACCCGGCCGGCATCCACCTCGATGCCGCCGAACCAGAGGACGCCGATCACGCTCACGTTCAGCACCAGCATCGCGAGGGGGAAGAGGAGCACGAAGAGGGAGCCGACCTTCCGGCCGATCACCATGATGTCCGTGTTGGCGACTCGGAAGCGCTCCGCCTCGATGGTCTCGCGCACGAACGCGCGCACCACCCGGATGCCCGTGAGCTGCTCGCGCATGATGCGGTTCACCGTGTCCAGCCGGCCCTGGTACTCGCGGAACAGCGGGACCATGCGACCGACGATCGCCAGGGAGACGAGCAGGATCGCCGGGACGGCGACGCCGATGATCCACGCGAGCCCAACGTCCTGCCGCAGCGCCATCACCACCCCGCCGATGCCCAGCATCGGGGCGGTGACGAATAACGTCGCCAGGGACATCGCGAGCATCTGCACCTGCTGGACGTCGTTGGTGTTGCGCGTTATCAGGGACCCGGGGCCGAAGTGGGCGACCTCCCGCTCGGAGAAGGCCGAGACGCGCTGGAACACGTCGTGGCGGATGTCCCGGCCCGCGCGCATCGCGGCCTTGGCGGCGCAGTAGGTGGCAATGAGGGCGCTGAGGATCTGGGCGAGCGAGATCGCGAGCATCTGGAGTCCGGTGGTGCGGATGTAGGCGGTGTCGCCCTGTGCCAGGCCGTTGTCGATGATGTCAGCGTTCAGGCTGGGCAGGTACAGCGACGCGGGTGCGGGCGGTCGAGCCTCTCACCTGCGCGAATCGGGCGTCAAGTGGGGCCCGCGCGCTCCGGCGGTCGGCGCGGGGGCAGCGCGTAGCGGTCCAGGTCCGACGCAGCGACGACGTGGGCACCGCCGGCACGCGCCTCGGCCTGCCGTCGCAGCAGTTCGACGTCGGGGTACCGCGACGAGAAGTGCGTGAGGAGGACGGTCCGCGCCCCCGCAACCGCGGCGAGCCTCCCCGCCTGGCCCGCGGTCAGGTGACGGTACGCGGTGGCAAGCTCGGCGTCGTCGTCGGAGAAGGTGGACTCCGTGACGAGGAGGTCCGCGCCGTCGGCGAGCTCCTCGGCGCCGGGGCAGGGCATCGTGTCCATGACGAACGCGAACCGCTGGCCGGGACGCGTCTCGCTGACATCCTCCAGCCGGACGTTCCCGAGGCGGCCGTCGCGGATCAGCTGCCCGGCGTCCGGGCCGGTGATGCCCGCGGCAGCCAGCCGCTCGGGCAACAATCTGCGCCCGTCCGGCTCGACGAGTTGGTAGCCGAAGGTCTCGATGCGGTGCCGCAGCGGCCGGACGAACAGCCCGTCCGCGACCTCCCCCACAGCGCCGTGCGGGTGGAGGTGCAGGTCGATGGTGTGGCCGACCACGGCGATGAGGTGCCGCACGGCGTCGTCGCCGGAGGCGGGGTAGTGGAGGTGCACCGGGTGCTCGACCTGGTCCATCCACAGCCGCGACAGCACCCCCGGCAGGCCGAAGCAGTGGTCCCCATGGAGATGCGTCAGGCAGATCCGGGTGATCTGGCTGGCGGAGACGCCGGCGTGGAGCATTTGCCTCTGGGTGCCCTCACCGGGGTCGAACAGTAGGCCCTCGCCGTCCCACAGCAGGAGGTAGCCGTTGTGGTTACGCGTCCGCGTGGGCACCTGGGATGCCGTTCCCAGGACGACGAATTCGCGCATGGGTTCGATTCTGCACCCGCCACCCGCGAGTTGCGACGAGCGCGCACAGTTCCATCCGAGTTTCCGCGCGGTGGTACCGTGAACGCATGAGTGGGACGTACACCGCAACAATGGGCGACCGCGGTCGCCTCGTGATCCCCCTCGAGCTCCGGAGGCACGCGGGGCTGACGGAGGGAGTGCCGTTGGTGCTGGTCGAGACAGCCTCCGGCATCGTTGTCATGACCCGGGAGCAGGCGCGCGAACAGGTTCGCGGCCAGCTTGCGGGGACGGACCTGGTCGCCGAACTGCTCGCCGACCGGCGCCGCGCCGCCACCGCGGAGGACGCCGAGTGAGCGACGTCGTCGACGCATCGGCGCTGTTGGCCTTCCTCCAGGGCGAGACAGGGGCGGACACGGTTGAGGAGGTGCTGACGCGCGGCTCCGACTGTTCCGCCGTGAACTGGTCAGAGGTCGCGCAGAAGGTGGGGGCGGCGGGCGGCGACTGGCCGCTGGCCGCGGCACTGTTGTCCAGTTACGGCGTCCGGGTCCGTGACGCGACCGTCGACGACGCCGAGCGAGCGGCCGCATTGTGGCGCAGCGGGTCCGGGCTGTCGCTCGCGGACAGGTTCTGCCTGGCGCTCGGCGACCGACTGAACGCGATGATCTGGACGGCCGACACGGCGTGGGGAAACACTGACCGCATCCGGCAGGTTCGCTGAGGAGATCACCCGTTCAGGGTGGGCCGGCACGCCTCAGGGAGGGGTGAACAGGTCTTCGATGCGGATCTCACAACACTGCGAGTCCCTCCACCGGGGAGAGTCGGGCGGCCCGACGGGACGGACCCACCGAGGCCAGTAACCCCGCCACCACGGCCACCGCCACCACAGCGGCGAGTTCCAGCCACGGCACGGTCGGCACCAGCCGGCCCGCCGCGCTGCCCTCCGCCACCAGGTTCCCGAGCAGCGACTCGGCGCCCATCCAGCCGTAGAACACCCCGAGCGCGCTGCCCAGCAGGGCCGCGATCCCGGCGATCAGCACCGCCTCGGTGGCGAGCATCGTGCGCAGCCCGCGCCGGGTCAGCCCCAGCGCCCGCATCAGCGAGTTCTCCCGCGTCCGCTCGATCGTGGACAGGGACAGCGTGTTCGCCACCCCGATGAGAGCGATCAGCACGGACACCGCGAGGAGGCCGGTCACCACGAGCAGCATCGTGTCGATGATCTGCTGGTACATCAGGCGCTCCGCCAGCGCCCCCGAGACCTGCGACGCCGGCACCCCGGCAGCCTCCGCCACGGCGGGCACCAGGTCGGTGACGGTGTCGAGGTCCGTGCCGGCCGCGGTGCGCCTTCCTGCAGCACCGCGTTCACCCCGGCCGGGGA
>JADGOQ010000033.1 GCA_017882885.1 Actinomycetales bacterium
GCGGGGCGTATTCGAGGTCGGCGAAGGTGACGCCGAGGCCCGAACCGGCGACGTGCGACGCCAGGAAGGCGGCCTCCTCGGCGGAGGAGACGCGGGAGCGGTGGTCGACGTCGTTGGTGCCGAGCACCACGCGGGTGAAGGCCGACCAGGCGTAGGCGTCCTCGAGGGTGAGGCGCCCGCCGGGGAGGGCGGCCACGCCACCGTTGGCCCGGGCGCGCTCGATGCCGCGCGCGGCGACGTCGAGCGCCTCGGACCACGAGGTGGCGACGAGCGCGCCGGTGTCGTCGTCACGGACGAGCGGCATCGTGAGGCGGTCCGGCGCGTCCTGCCACGCGAACGCGAAGCGGTCCTTGTCGGTGATCCACTCCTCGTTGACCTCCGGGTCGTTGCCGGAGAGGCGGCGCATGACGACGCCGCCGCGCATGTCCACGCGGATCGCCGCGCCCGAGGAGTCGTGCTCCGCCACGGACGGCGTCTCGATGAGGTCGAACGGGCGGGCCCGGAAACGGTAGCTGGCGGACGTCAGCGCGCCGACGGGGCAGATCTGGATGGTGTTACCGGAGAAGTAGGACGCGAACGGGCGGCCGGACTCGTCCGTCTCGGCGTACCCGATGGGTCCGGTGGCCATGGCCCCGGCGATGCCGGGCAGGCCCGTGGGGCCGGTGACGTCCGTGGCGAGCACCATCGGCTCCTCCTCCGCGGTGTCCGCGAAGTCCAGCACGTGTTCGTCGAAGCGGCCGATCTGCGAGCCGTGGAGGCCGTGCACGCCGTGGGCGGGAGTCCCGCCGCCGCGGCCCTGCAGCGCGATGAACGGGTCGCCCGGGATCTGCGAGGAGAAGCGGGTGCACCGCTGGCAGAGGATGCAGCGGTCGCGGTCGAGCAGGATCTGCGTGGAGATCTTGATCGGCTTGGGGAACGTGCGCTTCACGTCGGTGAACCGGCTCGTGGCGCGCCCATGCGCAAGCGCCTGGTTCTGCAGGGGGCACTCCCCGCCCTTGTCGCAGACGGGGCAGTCGAGCGGGTGGTTGATGAGCAGGAACTCCATGATGCCGTGCTGCGCCTGATCGGCCACCTCGGAGGTGTACTGGGTGTTCACCACCATGCCGGGGCTGACCTCCATCGCACAGGACGCCTGGGGCTTCGGCATCTTGCGGATGTTGCCCTCACGGTCCGGCGTCGCCACGTCCACGAGGCACTGCCGGCACGCGCCGGCCGGCTTGAGCAGCGGGTGATCGCAGAAGCGCGGGATCTCGATGCCGGCCGCCTCGGCGGCACGGATGATCATGGTGCCCTTCGGCACCCGGACCTCCACGCCGTCCACGGAGACGGTGACGAGCTCCACGGCCTCGGTACCCGGACGCGGGAGAGTGGCTGTCATCGGACACCTACCTCACTGAAGGTCGCTGACGCGGCGTAGGGGAACAGCTCGTCCGCGGGCGTGGTGTACCCGGCCTCGAACTCCTCCCGGAACAGAGCGATGGCACCCTGGATCGGCGTCGCCGCCGCGTCCCCGAGTGCGCAGAAGGAGCGCCCGGAGATGTTCCCGGCGATGTCGGTCAGGAGGTCCACATCGCCCGGCCTGCCCTGGCCGGCCTCGAGGCGGTGCATGATCTGGCGCATCCAGAACGTGCCCTCGCGGCAGGGCGTGCACTTGCCGCAGGACTCGTGCTGGTAGAAGTCGGTCCAGCCGCGCACCACGCGGACCACCGACGTCGAGTCGTCGAAGACCTGCAGGGCGCGCGTGCCGAGCATCGACCCGGCGGCGGCGACTGAGTCGAAGTCCAGCGGGATGTCCAGCTCGGCGGCGGTGAAGATCGGCGTGGAGGAACCGCCGGGCGTCCAGAACTTCAGCTCCCGTCCGCCCCGGATCCCGCCGGCGAACTCGATGAGCTCCCGCATCGTGATTCCGAGGGGGGCCTCGAACTGGCCGGGGTTGGTCACGTGGCCGGAGACCGAGAAGATCCCGTGGCCGGTGGACCTCTCGGGACCCATGCTCCGGAACCAGTCCACCCCGTTCGCGATGATGCCCGGCACCGACGCGATCGACTCGACGTTGTTCACCACGGTCGGCCGGGCGTACAGGCCGGCGACGGCGGGGAAGGGCGGCTTCAGGCGCGGCTGGCCGCGGCGGCCCTCCAGGGAGTCGAGCAGCGCGGTCTCCTCGCCGCAGATGTAGGCACCAGCGCCGGCGTGGACGGTGATGTCCAGGTCGAAGTCCCCTTTCGGCCCCAGTCCCTCCCCGATCAGGCCGGCCTCGCGCGCCTCACGCACGGCCGCGAGCAGCCGCCGGTAGACGTGCACCACCTCACCGCGCAGGTACACGAACGCGTGATGGCACCCGATCGCGTAGGCGGTGATGGCCATGCCCTCGATGAGGACGTGCGGGTTGGCCATGAGGAGCGGGATGTCCTTGCAGGTCCCGGGCTCGGACTCGTCGGCGTTCACGACGAGGTAGCGGGGCCCGCCGTCGGGCTTGGGGAGGAAGGTCCACTTGAGGCCGGCGGGGAAGCCCGCGCCGCCACGGCCGCGCAGGCCGGAGTCCTTGACCTGGGTGACGATGTCGGCCGGCGCCATGCCCTGCGCCTTGGTCCACGCCTCGTAGCCGCCGTGCTCGCGGTAGACGTCCAGGGTCCAGGACCTGTCCGTCCCCCACAGCGTCGTGAGGACCGGGGACAGGGTGCCGGGGTCCGTGAGGGTCATTTCGATTCCTCCTTGGCGCTCGGGGACTTCGAGGTGGTCGCCGCGGTGGTGGCGGGTGCCGGCGCCGGGGACTCCTCGTATGGTGCCCGCCAGTCGTTGGCGGCCGCGATCCGCAGGCCCAGCAACGACGGCTCGCCCGCGGACGGCCCCTCGTCGGCGTGACCGTCCTCGAAGCCGGCCAGCACGCGGGAGACCTCCTTGAACGTGTCGACCTTGTCGGCGCCGCGGGTGGGGTGGATGTCGACGCCGTCGCGGATGTCGTCCACGATGTCGATCGTGGAGTCGGGCGTCTGGTTGTCGAAGAACTCCCAGTTGACCATCACGACCGGCGCGTAGTCGCAGGCCGCGTTGCACTCCAGCTTCTCCAGCGTGATGCGGCCGTCCTCGGTGGTCTCGTCGTGCCCGATGCCCAGGTGCCGCGAGACGGCGTCCCAGATCATCTCGCCACCCATCACCCCGCACAGCGGGTTGACGCACACCCCCACGTTGTACTCCCCGTTGGGGTGGCGGCGGTACTGCGAGTAGAAGGTGGCGACGGCGGAGACCTCCGCCCGGCTCAGGCCCAGCACCTCGGCACACAGCGCGACGCCTCGGGGGGAGACGAAACCGTCCTCGGACTGCACGAGGTGCAGCATGGGCCCGAGGGCCGACCGGCGGAATTCGGGGTAGCGGGCGACGATGGTCTCGGCGTCGCGGCGGATCCGCGCGTAATCCTCGGGCGAGTAGCGCTCACTCATCGGTCCACACCTCCCAGGACTGGGTCGATCGAGGCCAGCGTGACGACGACGTCGGCGAGCTGGCCGCCCTCGGTCATCATCGACAGCGATTGCAGGTTGGCGAAGGACGGGTCACGGAAGTGCGCCCGGTAGGGCCGCGTGCCGCCGTCGGACACGAGGTGCACGCCCATGACGCCCTTGGCGTGCTCGATCAGCTGGTACACCTGCCCGGGCGGCACCCGGAAGCCCTCGGTCACCAGCTTGAAGTGGTGGATCAGGGACTCCATGGAGGTGCCCATGATCTCGCGGATGTGGTCCAGCGAGTTGCCCTGGCCGTCGCCCCCGATGGAGAGCTGCGCCGGCCAGGCGATCTTCTTGTCCGCCACCATGACCGGGGAACCCTCGGAGGCCTCCAGCCGGTCGAGCGCCTGGTAGATGATGCGCAGGGACTCGAAGCACTCGAGGAACCGGACCCAGGCGCGGTTGTACGGGTCCGAGTAGTCCTTGGTGACGACGTCGAACTCGTAGGTCTCGTACCCGCAGTAGGGGACCAGCTTGCGGATGTCGAGGGGGTAACCAGTGGCGCGCAGACAGGGGCCCGTGAGGCCGAGGGCGAGCCCGCCGGCCAGCGAGATGTACCCGTGCTTCTGCTGGCGCAGCTTGAAGATCGGGTTGGCCATGGTGAGGTCCAAGAGCTCGTTGATGTCGCGCTGGACGTTCGGGAGGAGCTCGCGAATGTAGTCGAGCGTGCCGGCCGGCAGGTCCTGGGCGACGCCACCGGGCCGGATGTACCCGTGGTTCATCCGCAGGCCCGTCACGCGTTCGAAGATGCGCAGGATCTCCTCGCGGCCCCGGAAGGCGATGGTCATCATGGTGGTGGCGCCGAGTTCGTTGCCGCCCGTGCCGATGGCGACGACGTGCGAGGCGATCCGGTTGAGCTCCATCATGAGCACCCGGATCTGGCTGGCGCGCTCGGGAATCTGGTCCGTGATCCCCAGCAGCTTCTCGACCGCGAGGCAGTAGGCGACCTCGTTGTGGATCGGGGCGACGTAGTCCATGCGGGTGCAGAACGTGACGCCCTGGGTCCAGGTGCGGTACTCCATGTTCTTCTCGATGCCGGTGTGGAGGTACCCGGTCGAGACGCGGAGCTCCTTGATCGTCTCGCCCTCGATGTCGAGGATGAGGCGCAGCACTCCGTGCGTGGAGGGGTGCACCGGGCCCATGTTGACCACGATGCGTTCCTCGCTGATGCGCTCGGCGTCGGAGACGATGTCCGCCCAGTCCCCTCCGGAGGTCGTGTACTCCCGCAGTCCGGGCTGGTCGAGCGCGGGGCCGGTGGCGTGTGGTGTGCTCATCAGCTGAAGTTCCTCCGGGTGTCGGCAGGCGGGACGGTCGCACCCTTGTACTCGACCGGGATGCCGCCGAGCGGGTAGTCCTTGCGCTGCGGGTGCCCCACCCAGTCGTCCGGCATCGCCGTGCGGGTGAGGGCGGGGTGGCCGTCGAACACGATCCCGAACAGGTCCCAGGTCTCGCGCTCCTGCCAGTCGTTGCCGGGGTAGACGTCCACGACCGACGGGAGGTGCGGGTCGGCGTCGGGGACGGAGACCTCGAGCCGCAGGAGCCTGCCCCCGTGGGTCAGGGACATGATGTGGTACACGGCGTGCAGCTCACGGCCCTGGTCCGCAGGGTAGTGCACGCCCGAGACGCCGAGGCACAACTCGAACCGGAGGTCCTGGTCGTCGCGGAGCGCGCGGCAGACGGTCACGATGTGCGTACGGACGATGTGGAGCGTGAACTCGTCCCGGTCCGCCACCGCCTTCTCGATCACCTGGGCGGGGTCGAGGCCCTGCTCCCGGAGCACCTCCACGAGGATCTCGTAGACCTCGTCGAACCAGGAGCCGAACGGCGGGGTGGAGTTGCCGGGCATGGTGACGGTGCGCTGCAGCCCACCGAAACCGGTGGTGTCGCCGGAGCCGATCCGCCCGAACATGCCGGATCGCTGCCCGATCACGTCGAGCCGGCGCGCGGACTCGGGAACCGGGGGCGCGGTGACGAGTTCGTCGGGAGTCGGTGTGGGGGTCACGTCACTCATGCCAGGAGGCCCTTCATGTCGTGGGTGGGCGTCGCGGCGAGCGCGGCCTCCTCGGCGCGCCGGGCGGCCTCCTCGCGGTTGACGCCCAGCGGGCTGTGCCGGATCTGCTCGTGCAGCATGAGGATCGCGTTGAGCAGCATCTCGGGGCGCGGGGGGCAGCCGGGGAGGTAGATGTCCACGGGGACGATGTGGTCACACCCCTGGACGACGGCGTAGTTGTTGAACATCCCGCCGGACGAGGCGCAGACACCCATCGAGATGACCCACTTGGGTTCCATCATGGAGTCGTAGGTGGTGCGCAGAATGGGGGCCATCCGGTGGCTGACGCGGCCGGACACGATCATGAGGTCGGCGTGGCGGGGCGAGGCACGGAACACCTCCATGCCGAAGCGCGAGATGTCGAACCGCGGTCCCCCGGTTGCCATCATCTCGATCGCGCAACAGGCGAGCCCCATCGTGACGGGCCACAGCGACGTCCGGCGGGCGAGCCCGACCACGTTCTCGATCGTGGTGAGCGCGATGCCCGCGGGAGCCTTCTCCTCGATACCCATGTCTCGTTACCTCAGTCCCAGTCCAGTCCGCCGCGGCGCCACTCGTACACGTAGGGCACCGTGATCAGGACGATGAAGCTCAGCATTGCGATCAGGCCGAACATGCCCAGTTCGGAGAACGTCACCGCCCAGGGGTACATGAACACCACCTCGATGTCGAAGATGATGAACGTCATCGCGACCAGGTAGTACCGCACCTGGAAGCGCGCGGCACGGCCGGCACGCGGCGTCGGGTCGATGCCGCACTCGTAGTTGGCCACCTTGACGCGGTTGTAGCGTTTCGGCCCGATGATCGCGCTGGCACCGATGCCCCCGAAGGTCAGTGCCGCGGCAACCGCCATCATCACCAGGATCGGCACAAATGGATTTGTCATCGAACCTCCTCGTTCGCGATCATGCCGCCGGGACCACCTTTGTCAGGGCCGTGATGACACGGTCCATCGGATCGCCGCCGCGCCGCTCGAAACCGTCAGACAGCAGTTTATGTACAAACCTCATGAGAACCGGGTGCGGTAGTCCGTATTTCGTGCACACCCGCATGATCGCGGGGTTCTCGATGAGCTTCACGAACCCGCGTCCGAGGGTGTAGTAACCCCCGATCTCGGCCCGCATGGCGTCGGGGTAGGCACGCAGCGCCTTCTCGTGGCCGTAACCCGAGGTGCGCGCCAGCGCCTGCGCGATCACGTCCGCGGCGATGCGCCCCGCCATGAGCGCGTAGCCGATCCCCTCGCCGTTGAACGGGGACACCATGCCGCCCGAGTCGCCGGCCAGCAGCAGGCCCCGCGAGTAGTGCGGCTTGCGGTTGAAGGCCATCGGTAGGGCGGCCGAGCGCAGCTCGCCCACCTGGTTCTCCGGCGTGAACTCCCAACTCTCGGGCGCGTTGCGCATCCAGGTGCGGAACAGGTCCTTGTAGTCCAGCTTCGTGGCCCGCGCCGTCGAGGAGACGGAGCCCAGGCCCACGTTCACGGTGCCGTCGCCGAGGGCGAAGATCCAGCCGTAGCCGGGCAGCAGGTTGGAGCGCTCGCGCGGCCCGTCCCACAGTTCGAGTTGGGACTCCATCCACTCGTCGTCGTGCCGCGGGGAGCGGAAGTAAGTGCGCACGGCGACGCCCATCGGGCGGTTCTCGGCCCGGGTGATGCCCATGGCGGTGGCGATGCGGGCGGACACCCCGCCGGCGTCGACGACGACGGGCGCCCGCAGCGTCGCGACCTCGCCCCTGGACCCATCCGGGTTGGTGGTGCGCACCGTCACGCCGGTGATGCGGCCGGAGCGCTCGTCGAGGACGGGCCCGGTGGCCGACGTCGCCTCCCGCAGGTCCGCGCCGGAACGCTGCGCGTGGCGCGCGAGGGCCGCGTCGAGTCCCGTGCGCGCCTTCGCCATGCCGTAGTTGGGGAACGACGCCGTCTCGGGCCACGGCAGCAGGATCTCGTGGCCGCCGCCGATGACGCGCAGTCCCTTGTTCCGCATCCAGCCGTCGGCGCGGTCCATGGGGACGCCCATCGAGATCAGCTCGCGGACGGCCCCGGGGGTGAGCCCGTCGCCGCAGACCTTGTCGCGGGGGAACGTCGACTTCTCGAGGAGGATGACCGAGTGGCCATCCCGGGCCAGGTGATGGGCGGCGGAGGCTCCGGCCGGACCGGCGCCGACAACAATGACGTCGGCGTCACCGTCCCTGCTGAAGCCCACGTCTCTCGCTCCTCGCATACGTCATCCGTGCAGTTCGCGCTGGTGGGCGCACAGGCACCGGGGTCACGCCCACTCTAGTGCAAGGCGTTCGCGCCGGGGACCGAAGGCCCGAGCGGCCGGAACGCCCGGTGGATGGCCACGATCCCCCCGCTGAGGTTGTGGTACGCCGCGCGGGTCCACCCGTTGCGCTGCAGTTGCTGCCCGAGGGCGCGCTGGTCCGGCCACTGGTCGATGGACTCCACGAGGTAGCCGTAGGCCGGCGTGTTGGAGGACACCACGCGCGCGATCCGGGGCAACACCTCGCCCAGGTAGAAGCTGTAGACGGTGCGGAAGGGCACCCACGGCGGCGTCGAGAACTCGCAGATGACGAGCCGGCCGCCCGGCTTGGTGACCCGGTACATCTCGCGGAGCGCGGTATCCACCTCCACCACGTTGCGCAGGCCGAACGAGATGGTCACGGCGTCGAAGCTCTCGTCGGCGAACGGGAGTGCGGTGGCGTCACCCGCGATGAACGGCAGGTCCGGACGGCGCTCCTTCCCCACGGCCACCATCCCGGTGGAGAAGTCGCAGGGAACGACGTCGATGCCCAGGTTGGCCCACTCCTCGGTGGAGGTCCCGGTCCCGGCCGCCAGGTCGAGGACGCGCTGCCCCGGTTTGGCGGCGACGGCGTCGCGCGTCACCTTCCGCCACGCGCGGTCCTGCCCGAGCGAGAGGACGTCGTTGGTGATGTCGTACCGCCGCGCGACGTCGTCGAACATGCCGGCGACGTCGGAGGGGTTCTTGGCGAGGGAGGCGCGCGTCATCCGCCCATTCTCCCCCACCGGCACGTCCGGCTGGCACGTCCCGCCGGGACATCCCGCCCGGACTGTCCGGTCCTCAGTCCGACGTGCCCAGCGTGACCGTCACGGTCTCGCTGGTGCCGTTGCGCGCCACCTCCAGCTCGACCGTGGTGCCGGGCGTGGCCTGGCGGACATACCCGGTCAGCGCCTCCGAGCCGGAGACGGGATTGCCGTCGATGGCGATCACGACGTCACCCACCTCGAGCCCCGCGTTCCCCGCCGCGCTGCCGCTGACGACCTCCCGCACCAGTGCGCCCGTGCGCAGGGTCCCGTCCACGGTGACCTGGGTGTCCGACATCGAGACACCGAGGAAGGCGTGGGAGGCGACCCCGGACGCGATCAGCTCGTCGGCCACCCGGCCGGCGAGGTCGATGGGGATGGCGAACCCCAGCCCGATGGAGCCGGACGTGTCACCGGAGGAGAGCGTGGCGATCGAGGAGGTGATCCCGATGACCCGGCCGGAGAGGTCGAAGAGCGGCCCGCCGGAGTTGCCGGGGTTGATGGCGGCGTCCACCTGGATCGCGTTGGTGACCACCACGGTCGAGGCCTGCCCCGGGAACCCCTGGGTGCTGTCCGAGGTGGTGACCGGCCGGTCGAGGGCCGAGATGATCCCGGTGGTCACCGTGGAGGAGAGCCCCAGGGGGTTGCCTACCGCGATGACCGACTGGCCCACCTCGAGGCCGGCGGAGGAGCCCCGCTCGGCCGCCACCAGGTCGGCCGGTGGGTCCACGAGCCGCACGACGGCGAGGTCGGTCGACTCGTCCACCCCCACCACCTCGGCGGAGTAGATCCGGCCGTCCGCGAGGGTGACCTCGATGGTGCGCGCGTCGGCGACCACGTGGTTGTTGGTGAGCACGAGGCCCGCCGCGTCGATGATGACGCCGGAGCCCGCCCCTTCGCCCGACCCCGTGGCGACCGTGATCGCGACCACGCTGTCCCGGACCGCCGCGACGACGGACTCGTAGTTCGCGACCTTCGTCTGGGCCGCGGGTGCCACCGTGACCGTCGACGAGGACGACGCCGCGGGGACCGCGTCGCCGTCGGAGCCCAGGAGCGCGAACGTGGCGCCGGACGCCAGCGCGGCCGAGGCGAGGGAGGCGACCCCGACCATGCCCCACTGGCGCCAGGTGGTCGCCCGCCGCGGCGCGGCGGGCTGGCCCTGGTACTGCTGGCCCTGGTACTGCGGTCCGGCATACTGCCGGCCCGCGTACGGCTGGGTCTCATACTGCGGGCGGTTGTCGGTGTCGTCCTGTGACATGGTCGTCCTCCTCGTTGCTGCACCCAGTCAACGCGAGGGATCTGGACGATCGCTTCAGGCGGCCTGTGAGTTCACTGTGAAGGCACGCGGCGCACCACGGCGGCCGCGTGCCGCGCGGTCGCCGCGCGGGAGGCCACGAGGTCGCGTGCGTCGATCGCCACCTCGATGACCGAGAGGCCGCGGATCGGCGCGGCGAGCGCCGCGGCGAGGTCACGGGCGCCGACCCGCGTGTGCCTGGCCCCGAACGCCTTCGCGAGGGGCGCGACGTCCACGGCCTGGGGGGTGGCGAAGTAGCGCCGGAACAGTTCGCGGTCCGCGCCCCCGCCGTACTCGAGCATGGCGAAGATACCGCCGCCGGCGTCGTTGAGGACCACAACCTGCAGGTCGGCCGCGGGCTCCGCCACGCCGCGGGCGAGGCTGCCCACGTCGTGCAGGAACGTGAGGTCGCCGACGACGGCGCGCACCGGCTCCCCCAGGCCGGCGGCAAGGCCCGCGGCGGTGGCGAGGGTCCCGTCGATCCCCGCGAGCCCCCGGTTGGCGACGGCGCGCACGGGGGCGGCCGGCGCGGCCAGGTCGAGCGCGCGGACGGCGTTCGAGGAGCCGACGACCAGCGGCGTGTCCCCGGCCGCCTCCCAGAGGATGCGCGCGGCCCGCTCGATCGGGCTGGGGTCGAGAAGGACGCCCAGTTCGGCGTCCGCGCGCTGCCAGAGTACCTGCCACGCCCGGTCGGCGGTGGTGGGCGCCGTCGGGCTCACCCCGCCCACGACGGCCGTCGCCACACCCGCGACATCCGTCCACCGTGGGCTCGCGCCCACCACGACCACCTCCAGGTCCGGCCGCGCCAGCAGGGCGGAGACCGGCCGCGACAGCGTCGGGTGGCCGAACACCAGCACCCGCTCCGCGGACGCGGCCAGCCCCGCGGTGAGCAGGGCCTGGTAGTGGGTGAGCGCGGGCGTGACGCGCGAACCCGACGTCGGCTCCGCGAGCAACGGCCAGCCCCCCGCGGCCGCGGCTGCGGCGGCCGCCGGCCCGGCGCCGTCGCCGGCCACGACCACCGTACGCCGCCCCGCCGAAAGGACGAGCGGGACCGCCTGGCCGGCGGGCTCGACCCGCACCGGCCCCGGCAGGGACCCGGGCGCCCAGGAGTCCGGCGGGGCGAGCGGCTCCCGCAGGCCGACGTTCAGGTGGACGGGACCCGGGTCGTTGGACACGGTGCCGCCGGCGGCCGCGACGAGCCGCGCCACGTGGCCGCGCAAGGCGGCGGGGGCGAACCCGGCCGGCAGGTCGAGGGCGGCGCGCACGGCACCCGCGAAGATGCCGACCTGCGCCGTGGTCTGGTTCGCGCCGGTGCCGCGCAGCTCATGGGGCCGGTCCGCGGTGACCAGGACGAGGGGCAGGGAGCTGTGTGACGCCTCGAGGACGGCCGGGTGCAGGTTCGCCACCGCGGTCCCGGAGGTGGTCACGACGGCGACCGGGCCGGCCTCCCCCCGCAGCAGGCCCGCCCGCGCGAGCCCGACGGCGAAGAACCCGGCGCCGCGCTCGTCGAGGCGGACGTGGGTGCGCAGCCAGCCGGCGCTGTCGGCGGCGGCGAACGCGTAGGCCAGCGGCGCCGAGCGCGAGCCGGGCGACAGGACGACGTCCCGGACCCCGGCGGCCGCCAGTTGGGTGACGAGCTCGCGAGCCAGCGCCGTCGCGCTCACGGCGTCCCAGCCCCGGCACGGCCCGTCCCGGCCAGGTCGATCCCCGCCAGGTCGATCCCCGCCATGTCGATCCCCGCCAGGTCGATCCCGGCGAGGTGGGCGACGGCGTCGAGCCGCGCCAGCCAGCGCGCCGCGGTGGCGGCGTCCACCGGGGCGAGCGCGTCCGGCACGACCCGGCGGACGGGGAGCTCGCCGCCCACGGGCAGGAGCGGCGCGCTGGTGACGTCACGCTCGAACAGCTGGACCGTGGCGAGACCGGAGGCGAGGGGGAGGTCCGGGAGTGCGGCGGCGAGCGCCACGCCCATCGCGATGCCCACGGAGCTCTCCAGTGCCGAGGACACCACCACGGGCATGTCGAGCGCGGCGGCCAGCTCGAGGCACGCCCGCACCCCGCCGAGGGGCTGCACCTTGAGGACCACGATGTCGGCGGCGTCGGCGCGCTTGACGGCGAACGGGTCGGTGGCCCGGCGGATCGACTCGTCCGCGGCGATCGGCACGCCCACCCGGCGGCGCACCTCGGCGAGCTCGGGCACGGTGGGGCAGGGCTGCTCGGCGTACTGCAGGCCACCGGCGGCGCGGTCGAGGACCGGGAGGGCGGCGATCGCCTCGGCGGCGCCCCAGCCCCCGTTGGCGTCGATGCGCACGTGGCCACCCGGTCCGAGCGCGTCCCGCACCGCCTCGAGGCGCGCCACCTCCTCGGCGCGCGACTGACCGGGCTCCGCCACCTTCACCTTCGCGGTGGTGCAGCCCCCGGACGCCCGCACGAGCGCTCGGGCGCGCTCCGGGTCCACGGCCGGGACGGTGACGTTGACCGGGATCGAGTGGCGGACCGGGGCGGGGAAACCGAGGGTCGCGGCCTCGACGGCGGCGCGCAGCCACGGGACGGCGGTGGCGTCGTCGTAATCCCAGAAGGGGGAGAACTCGGCCCAGCCGGCGGGGCCGCCGAGCAGGAGGCCGTCACGGGACGCCAGGCCGCGGAACCGTGACCGCAGCGGCGTGGCGTAGACGGCGACAGTCACGGCTGGGCGACGGGCGAGAGCGCCTGGTACATGGGCAGGAACTTCTGCGCGGTCTCGGCGAGCTCGTCGCTGGGCACGGACCCGGCCACGATGCCGCCACCGGCGAACAGGCGGACGGAGCAGGCGTCCGGGGCGAGCTGGCCCGAGCGCAGCGCGAGGGCGAACTGCCCGTTCCCCTCGCCGTCGACCCACCCGACCGGCCCGGCGTACCGGCCGCGGTCCAGGCCCTCGAGCTCCGCGATGAGCTGGGCGGCGCGCTCGGTGGGGGTGCCGCACACGGCGGCGGAGGGGTGGATGAGCGCGGCGACCTCGAGTGCTGAGAGGGGCTCCGTGAGCGACCCCGTGACCTCGGTGGACAGGTGCATGATCGTGGGCAGGCGCAGGATCTCGGGACGGCCGATGGTAACGTCCGCGACCGCGGCGAGGCGGGCCGAGACGGAACGAGCCGCGTAGGCGTGCTCCATGTGGTCCTTCCCGCTGGCCATCAGGGCCCGCGCGGCGTTGGTGTCCACCTCGGGGCGACCCGTGACGGGCGCGGAGCCCGCGAGTACCCGGGAGTACACGGTGTCGCCGTGCACCGCGGCGAGCAGTTCCGGGCTCGAGCCGAACGTGCCGTCGATGTGGAAGGTCCAGGACTCCGGGTTGGCGGCCTGGAGGCGGGCCAGCACCGCGGACAGGTCGATCGGGTGCGTCCCGGTGGCGATGAGGTCCCGCGCGAGGACGATCTTCTCCACCTCCCCGGCGGCGATGAGCTCGACGGCCCGCGCGACGGCGCGGCGGTACTGCTCGCGCGTGAGGGTGCCGGCGGCGAAGTCCAGCTCCTCGAACTCGGAGGGCTCGGTGGGCTCGGGGACCGTGGAGCCCGGCGGGAGGTCGAGGCGTCCACGGTGCCAGCGGCCCACCACGTCGGGGACCACCAGGACGGACTCGGCGGCGGAATCGGCCGAGAACGCCGCCGCCACGAAGGCCAGCGGGACCTGCCCGGGTTCGCATCCGGCCGCGAAGTCGCGGAAGGCGAAGTTCAGCGTGCGAAAGCGCTCCGGTCCGCGCGCGGAGGCGCGGAACCGCTCGCCCCAGCCGAGAAGTGCGCGCCGCTCCCTGCCGTCGCCGTGCGCCCACACAAGGGGAACGCCGCGGCGCAATGACACCGCAAGGGGTTCCCGCAACGCAACGGACACAACTCCGGCCTCGGTTGGCAGCACAATGGGCAAGATTACCCTGCCAACGCGCTCCCGCCCGTTATCGTGGCGGAATGGACGCGGCACAACCCTTCGACCCGACCCGCTGGCGCACGGTGGCCGGGTTCGACTTCACGGACATCACCTACCACCGGGCCGTCGACGACGCCGGGCGGGACCGGCCGGCCGTGCGCGTGGCCTTCGACCGCCCAGAGGTGCGGAACGCGTTCCGGCCGCACACGGTGGACGAGCTGTACCGCGCCCTCGACCACGCCCGCATGACGTCCGACGTCGGCACGGTGATCCTCACCGGCAACGGGCCATCGCCCAAGGACGGCGTCTGGGCGTTCTGCTCCGGTGGGGACCAACGCATCCGGGGGCGGGACGGCTACCGCTACGAGGTGGACGGCGCCGATGACGAGGCCGGCCGCTCCCAGCGCCGCGAACAGATCGACCCCGCCCGGGCCGGCCGGCTCCACATCCTGGAGGTGCAGCGCCTCATCCGCACCATGCCCAAGGTGGTGGTGTGCGTGGTGAGCGGCTGGACGGCCGGGGGCGGGCACTCGCTCAACGTGGTCTGCGACCTCTCGATCGCCTCCCGGCAGCACGCGCGCTTCATGCAGACGGACGCGAACGTCGGCTCCTTCGACGGCGGCTACGGCTCCGCCCTCCTCTCGCGGCAGGCCGGGGACAAGCGCGCCCGGGAGATCTTCTTCCTCGCCCGCGAGTACTCCGCCGCGGACGCGGAGCGGTGGGGCGTGGTCAACGAGGTGGCGGACCATGTCGAGATCGAGAACGTGGCCCTCGAGTACGCCCGCATCATCTCGACCAAGTCGCCGCAGGCCATCCGGATGCTGAAGTTCGCCTTCAACCTCGCCGACGACGGCCTGGCCGGGCAGCAGGTCTTCGCCGGCGAGGCGACCCGGCTCGCGTACATGACGGACGAGGCGGTCGAGGGCCGGGACGCGTTCCTGGAGCACCGGGACCCCGACTGGTCAGGGTTCCCGTACGCGTTCTGAGCGATGCGCGATGCGCGCCGGTTCACCGACCGGTGACGGCCCCACCGAGCAGGTCGATCACCTGCCCGGCGACCCACGCGGTTCCGAGAGCGAGAGCGAGCAGGAAGGCCACGGAGACCAGCACCGAGACCACCGAGCGGAGCCGGTGCTCGCCGAGGTCCGGGCCGGGGCGGCCGGCGATGGTTGTCATACGTCCAGCGTGGCCGCCATCCCGCCGCGCCGGATCAGCCGTCGGGATCGAGCTCGAGCGCGGCAGGTCATCCCCACGGCGGGCCGCCGGTGAGCGGCCTCATCCTCCAGGAGGAGGACGCCGTCGGGCGCTGGCCGGGACAGGCCCGGGAGTCGTCAGGAGACGGCGACCGACCCTGACGAGAGCGGCACGAGCTCGATCCAGGTATTCCCCGGCGCGAGGGTGATCGGGGCGCCCGCCGCGCTCGTCAGCTTGACCGGCTCGGCGTTCGAGGCCTTGGCCCAGGTCGCGGCCACCTGCTTGCCGCCGGCCAGGACGATCGCGTCTCCGCTCGCCACCATCTGGGTCTCCGGGACCGGGTTGCCGGCCGGGTCGACCGTCCCGGTGTTGACCAGCTTCACCCGCAGCACCACGATGTTCGTGGCCTGGAGCTGCGCTCCTGCCGCGGTGCCCGACGGCGTGGTGCCCTCCGCCCTCAGGAAGACGTTCCCGGCGGCCGACCACGTCCAGACCGGGTGGCTGGTCCCGGACATGTGCAGATCCACGTTGGTGCCGGGCGTGCCGGAGACGAGCGCCGTCGCCTGCGCCGCCGAGGGGGCGAAGGTGAACTGCGGGGCCGGCGCAGCAGAGTGGTCGGCATCGGCCAGCGACCAGAACGTGGCCGGGGTGCCGTAGACGTTGTGCGGGGCCTTGCGGTCCTTGACCCGGGCGAATCCCTTGGCGCCCTCGGCCCGCAGGAAGGCGTTGTCCGCAGCCGACCACGTCCAGATCGGGTGGCTGATTCCCGACATGTGCAGGTCGATCGTCGTGGCCGGCGCGCCGGAGACGACTGCCGTCGCCTGCGCCGCCGAGGAGGCGAAC
>JADGOQ010000034.1 GCA_017882885.1 Actinomycetales bacterium
CACCCTGACGCCCAAGTCCCCCCGGCGTTCCCTCGCGCCCCCCGCCCCTCGCCCCTCCCGCCCCTCGCCCCTCCCGCCCCCCGCCCCTCCCGCCCCCCGCCCCTCCCGCGCAAACGGAGCCTCCGTACGATCTGGGAGGCGTGGATCTCGGCCTCCCAGATCGCACGGAGCCTCCAAACTCGTGGGGTGGAGCCGTCGGCCGCGCGAGGAAGGAGGCCGTCGGTGCCGTCACAAGCGCCGAGCCCGGTGGGTCTGGCGGCTGCCGGTCCGCCGCCTTGTCGGATGAGGGGTCGCTGGCGTCCGCCTGTCCACAGGCGACCGTCCCGAAAGCCACGTCCCACCCTCAGACCGACAATGCTTCCCTCATGGTTGGCGACGGCATGCTTCAGATTCACCCCCTCCGCACGGACTCTCACCGCGCGAATGGGCGCCCCTACGCCCAGATTGCACGTCGCCGTGACTCCGGGGAGATCACCAAGTTGCGTACCGGGGTGTTCCTTCCCACGGACGAGTGGAACGCCCTGAGTCCGGTCAATCGCCATCGCATCCTTGTGACGGAGACGTTCTCGCTGCTCAGATCCGACGCCTTGGCCTCGTATCGCTCAGCGGCAGCCCTTCTCGGGATCCCGTGCCTCGGTACTCCGCCCGAGCGCGTGCACGTCACCGACGTCCGGCAGGGCGGGCAGATCTCAGCCCACGTCCGCCACCACCGCGAACGTCGGCGGCCGCCGGCCACCGTCGTCGACGGCGTCCCATGCACCTCCCCCGCGCGTACGGCGATCGACCTCGCACGCACCCTGCCATTCGACTCCGCGCTCATCGCGATGGACCACGTCCTCCACTGTCGACTGGCAACGCCGCAGGAGATTGCTGCCGAGCTGGACGCGCTCGGGAGGGTCCGCGGTAGTGCGCGGGCGAGACTGGTGGCCGCCCATGCGAGCGATCAGGCGGAGTCCCCGGGTGAGTCCCTTTCGCGAGCTCGAATGATCCAGCTTGCAGCCCCGCTCCCCAGCCTGCAGAAGGAGTTCTGGGATGATCGCGGACTGATCGGACGAACGGACTTCTGGTGGGAGGACCTCCTCCTCGTGGGCGAATTCGACGGGGCCGTCAAGTACGGAGTGGGTGGGGGTGCGCCGCAGGTGGCCGCGAACGAGGTGGTCTACCGGGAGAAGCTTCGGGAGGACCGGATCAGGGCCCAAGGTGCGCGGTTCCTTCGGTGGGGTTGGGATGACGCGATCTCGATTCCGCGCTTCACCAGGCTGCTGGTGACGGCCGGGGTGCTTGCGGTGTCATGCGCACCGCTGCCGCTTTACACCTACCTCGGTCGCGAGTGACCGCCGGCCATCGCCACCAGGTAAAACGGAGCCTCCGTGTGTTGGGTGTTCACCGTAGTCGATGCAAACGGAGCCTCCGAACGATCTTGGAGGCGTGGATTCGGGCTTCCCAGATCGTTCGGAGGCTCCGTTTGCGCGGGGCGGGGCGGGCGGGGCGGGAGGAGTGGGGCGGAGCGGGCGGAGCGCGAAGGGCTGGGGGCCGGGTGGGGCGGGGCTGCCCGGGGTGGGGCGCCTACGCCCCGGCCGAACCGCCGTCGACCTCCGCGCGCGCCGCCACGAAGGCCGCAACGCAGCGCCTGACGTCCTCCGCGGAGTGCGCCGCCGAGAGCTGTACCCGGATGCGCGCCTTCCCGCGCGGCACCACCGGGAACGAGAACGCGATCACGTAGACCCCGTGCCGCAGCATCGCCTCGGAGACGGCCTTGGCGCGCGCGGCGCCGTCGTCACCGGGGAACATGACGGCGTGGATGGGGTGCTCGCCGGGGAGCAGTTCGAAGCCGGCCGAGGTCATGAGCGAGCGGAAAAGCGCCGCGTTCCCGCGCAACCGCGCCCGTCCGCCGTCGGCCTGCGCGGCGAGCCGCAGCGCCACGCGCGATCCCGCCACCACGGCCGGGGCCACCGCGTTGGAGAACAGGTACGGCCGGGAGCGCTGCCGCAGCAGGTCCACGATTTCGGCGCGCGCGGCGATGTACCCGCCGGACGCCCCGCCCAGGGCCTTGCCCAGCGTGCTGGAGATGAGGTCGACGCGGTCCATCACCCCGAACAGCTCGGGCGTCCCGCGGCCCCCCTTCCCGATGAAGCCCGTCGCGTGCGAGTCGTCCACCATGACGAGGGCCCCGAACCGCTCGGCCACGTCACAGATCGAATCGAGGGGCGCGAAGGAGCCGTCCATGGAGAAGACTCCGTCGGTCACCACCACGACCCGCCGCCCCCCCGCGTCCCGCGCCGCCACCAGCTGCGCTTCGAGGTCACCCATGTCCCGGTTGCGGTAGCGGTACCGCATGGCCTTGGAGAGCCGGACGCCGTCGATGATGGAGGCGTGGTTCAGCTCGTCGGAGATGATGGCGTCCTCCGCGCCGAACAGCACCTCGAACACGCCGCCGTTGGCGTCGAAGCAGGAGGAGTAGAGGATCGCGGCCTCCTGGCCGAGGAACTCGGCGATCTCCCGCTCCAGCGCGGTGTGCTGGGTCTGCGTGCCGCAGATGAAGCGCACGGAGGCCATGCCGTAGCCGAACTCGTCCAGGGCGTCCTTCGCGGCCGCGATGACCTCCGGGTTGTCGGCGAGGCCGAGGTAGTTGTTGGCGCAGAAGTTGAGCGCCTCGACGCCCGCTCCCGACGCCGTCCCCGCCGTCCGCACGAGCGCACCCTGCGGCCCGGTCAGTTCGCGCTCGGCCTTCCACAATCCTGCCTGCCGGATCGCGTCCAGCTCAACGAGCAGGTCATCCCGGATTCCGTACATCAGTCGCTCCATTCGAAGATGACCTTGCCGCACCTGCCGGATCGCGCCGTCGCGAACGCCTCCTCCCAGTCCTCCGGGGCGAAGCGGTGGGTGATGACCGAGCGGACCTGGTCGCGAAGTTCGGCCGAGGACTCCAGCATGAAGCTCATGCGGTACCAGGTGGAGAACATCTTGCGGCCGTAGACGCCCCGGATCGTCAGCATGTGGGTGATGACCTTGCCCCAGTCGATCGCGAAGTCGCCCTTGGGGATGCCCAGCAGTGCCACGTTCGCGCCGTGGGTGCAGTTGTCGATGATGTCCACGAGCGCGGCCGGGCTGCCGCTCATCTCCATCGCGACGTCGAAACCCTCCACCATCCCGAGCTCGCGGCGGACCTCGGCGAGCGACGTCGTCCGGATGTCGACGGCGCGCGTCACGCCCACCGTTGTGGCCAGGGTGAGGCGGTAGGGCGAGGCGTCCGTTACGACGACGCGCCGCGCCCCCGCGTGCCGCGCGACCGCGGCGGCCATGATCCCGATGGGCCCGGCGCCGGTGATGAGCACGTCCTCGCCGGCGAGGGTGGCCTGGAGTGCGGTGTGGACGGCGTTGCCGAGCGGGTCGAAGACGGCGCCCAGGTCGGGGTCGATGAGGTCCGACTGGGCCCACACGTTGGCGGCGGGGACCACCACGAAGTCGGCGAAGGCGCCGTCGCGGTTGACGCCCACGGAGTTGGTGCGGATGCACATCTGCCGGCGGCCGGAGCGGCAGTTGCGGCAGCGGCCGCAGACGATGTGGCCCTCAACGGAGACGCGCATGCCGAGGTGGAGCTCGTCGCGGCCGTCGCCCTCGGTGACGCCGGGCCCGATCTCCACGATCTCGCCGTAGAACTCGTGCCCGATCACCATGGGCGGGTGCAGCATCGACGCGGACCAGTCGTCCCAGTCCTGGATGTGCAGGTCGGTGCCGCACAGCCCCGCGCGGATCACCCGGATCTTGACCTCGCCCGGATCCGGGGTGGGTTCGGGGATGTCACGCAGTTCGAGCCCCGGACCCGCGTACGGCTTCATCAACGCCCGCATGTGTGACTCCCTACAGCCAGCCGAACCGGGTGGCCTTGACCCCCAGTTCGAAGCGGCTCCCCGAGCCGGTGCGCTCGTAGAGCTGATTGAGTGCGCGGCGCACCGTTCGCACCGACAGTTCGAGTCTATGGGCGATGGCGTCGTCCTTCATGCCTTGGGCGAGCAGGGTGAGGATGTCGTGCTCGACCGCGGAGAGTCTCACCCCGGGGCCGGGCCCCGCCCCGGAGAGGGGCCGGGCATGGCCCCAGTACGCCTCGAAGAGGCTGACCAGGGCGGCGACCAGTCCCTGGGACTGCACGACGAGCGCACCGTGCCCGGGGTCGAGCGCGCGGCGGGAGACCACGGCGGCGGCGCCGTCGAAGATGATCATCCGGACCGGGAGGCTCGGGGCGGAGCGGACGAAGGCGCCCTGCGACTCGAGCCAGTGCAGGTAGTCGCGGGTGGGCCCCTCCTCCACGGCAGCGTCCAGGTAGATGCTGCGGGCGCGCACCCCCCGGTCGAGCACCTCCTGGTCACCCACGCGGGCGTGGGTGAGGGAGGCCTCGCTGAAGGTGTTCGTGACGAAGGACAGGATCTCCGACGTGGAGTCCCGCACGAGTTCGTTGACGCGGGAGGCCATCTCCCCAGGGTCCGTGACCTCGTTCAGGAGGGAGACCTCGTACTCCCGCCGGTGCGCGGCGAACTCGTCACCGAACTCGGCGATCTCGGCCGAGAGTTCCCGGAGCTGGTGTCCCTCCTCGTCGTGCTGGTCCAACTTCTGGTGGAGCAGGCGTTGCAGGCCCACCTGCGGGTAGACCGGGCGAAAGCGGCTGGGGGAGGACGTGGACCCCACCGCCAGGCCCACCAGCTCCAGTCGCCTGAGGTCCGCTTCGAGCGACGCCGTGTCCACGTCCAGTGCGGCGGCGAGCTCACGCGGTTCAGTCCGGGGATTCCAGAGCAGCGCCCGGTACAGCTCCCACTGGAGGCCGGTGAGACCAAGTTCGTCGATCACCGCGCCTCCAGGAAGTCGTGTGCCCCGGGGGTCAAAAATGGGTCACTGCCACTACTATAGGGAGCAGGTGGGTGTCCCCCACCGAAACGCTGTTGCAGAGTAGCAGGGGAGTTGACGGTAATGTTCCGGAAGATCGTTGCGGCACTGAGTGTCGCGGGTTTGCTGGTCTTTGGCGGCCTCGTAAGTGTCGACAAGGCGGGCTCGATCCGCCCGATGTGCATTGATTGCTGGGAGATGCGGGCCAGGTAGATCGCCGGCGACCTGGCCGACCCCGGTCGGTTCGCATATCAACGCGGCCTTTTTCAGGTCGAAGCCTCCGTGGGCCCCGCCCCGGGGGCTCTTTCCATGCCAGCACCATTCCTGAACATGAAGAGTTGTTCAGTTGCTAATCTGTTCGCATCGGGAGGAGGGTGTCGATGCCCATCGTGGTGCACCAGGCGAAGGCGGAGCTCTTCCGCACGCTCGGGCACCCCGCCCGGATCCGCATCCTCGAACTGCTGACGGAGCGCGAGCATCGCGTGCACGAGCTGCTCGCGGCGATGGAGATCGAGCAGTCCAACCTCTCGCACCAGCTCGCCGTCCTCCGCCGCGCCGGGTTGGTGGTCCAGCGCCGCGAGGGTGCCGACGTCGTCTACGCCACCAGCGTCCCGACCGTCACCGAACTGCTCCGGGTGGCCCGCGTCCTGCTGGCCGAGCTGCTCGCGGGGCAGGAGCCCCTCGAGACTGAGCTCGAGGAAATCCCGTGAGCCTGTCCGCCCTCGTGCGCCTCATCAGGAGGACCGGCCGGATCGCCGAGCCCGCACCCTCCGACCCCCCGGCCACCCCGCTCCCCATCCCCGCCCTCCGCGGCAGCGCCCAGATCCGGCACGTGGACGCCGGCTCGTGCAACGGCTGCGAGATCGAGGTGGGGGCGGCCTTCGGCCCGGTGTACGACGCCGAACGGTACGGCGCGAAGCTCGTCGCCTCGCCGCGGCGCGCGGACGTGGTGCTCGTGACCGGCGTCGTCACCCGGAACATGGCCGAACCCCTGCGGCTGACGGTCGGCGCCACCCCGCAGCCTCGCCTCGTCATCGCGCTCGGTGACTGCGCGCGCAACTGCGGCGCGCTGCGCGGCGGGTACGGCGTGGTCGGCGCGGTCGGCGACGTCGTCCCGGTGGACCTGGAAGTTCCCGGCTGCCCGCCCGAACCCGAGGCGATCGTCGAGGCGCTGCGGCGGGTGACGGGGCGATGAACGGCGTCGCCGGCGGGCTCGTCGCCCAGCTGCTCCTCGCGGTCCTCGCCGTCGTGGTGGCGGTCACCACGACCGGGCACCGGCGCAACCTGCTCGCCGGCACGGCCTGCGCGGCGCTCGCGGCGGCCGGCGCCGTCACGGGCGGCCTTGCGCTCGCGGGCCGGCAGGGCGCGGTCGAGGTCCCGACGACGCTCCCGTTCTCGCCTCTAGTACTCTCGCCCGACCGACTGGGCGGCCTGTTCATCCTGGTGGCGGGCGTTGCGGGTGTTGCCGCCTCCGTCTACGCGATCGGGTACGTGCACGGGGCGTCCGCCTCGCGCAGCCAGTGGTCGGCGCTCGCCGTGTTCCTCCTCGGGATGCAGCTTGTTCCGGCGGCCGGGGACGCCATCACCTTCCTCCTCGCCTGGGAGCTCATGGCCGCCGCCTCCACCGTGCTGGTGCTCGCCGACCAGACCCGGAGCCCCGCCGCGCGGGAGGCCGCGCTCTGGTACGCGATCATGACCCACCTGAGCATGGTGGCGATCCTCGCCGGCTTCGCCGTGCTCGCGGGGCAGACGGGCGGCACCGGTTTCCGGGTGCTGGCAAACGCGGACCCGACCTCGCCGGCGGTGAGCGTGGCCTTCGGGCTCCTCGTCCTCGGGTTCGCCTCCAAGGCGGGCCTCGTTCCGCTGCACGTGTGGTTGCCCCGCGCCCACCCGGAGGCGCCCAGCCACGCGTCGGCGCTGATGAGCGCCGTCATGGTGAAGATGGGCGTGTACGGCGCCCTGCTGGTCGCGCTCCGGCTGCTGCCCGGGGGTCCCACGTGGTGGGCGGTGCTGCTCATGGGCCTCGGTGGGGCCTCGGCGCTGTACGGGATCCTGCAGGCCGCGGTGGCCACGGACATCAAGCGGCTCCTCGCGTACTCCACCAGCGAGAACGTGGGCCTCATGTTCCTCGCCCTCGGGACAGCCCTGCTGCTGCGCGGCTACCACGTGCCGGGAGCCGCCTCCGTGGCGCTGATCTCCTGCCTGCTCTTCGTCGTGAACCACGCCGCGTTCAAGGCCACCCTCTTCCTCGGCGCCGGCGCCATCCTGCACGCCACTGGCGAGCGCGACCTCGACCGGCTCGGCGGCCTCGTCCACCGCATGCCCTGGACCGGCGCCTCGTTCGGCGTCGCCGCCATGGGGGCCGCGGCCCTGCCCGTGACCGGCGCGTTCGTAGCGGAGTGGGCGCTGCTGCAGGCCCTCATCCACGGGGTGCGGCCGGGGGACCAGGTGGTCGCCGTCACCGTCCCGCTCGCCCTGGCCGTGATCGCGCTGACGGCGGGACTCGCCCTGCTGACGTTCGTCAAGGCATACGGCATCGCCTTCCTCGCCCGCCCGCGGTCCGATGCCGCCGCGGGTGCCCACGAGGTCCCCACCACCATGCGGGTGGCCATGGGGGCCGGCGCGATCGCCGTCGTCGCGCTCGGGGTGGTGCCGGGCCCGGTGGCGGCGGTGCTGGCGCGGTCGCTCGGCATCGCGGGGGCGCAGCCCATCGGGCTCGCGGGGCTCGAACTCACCGGTATGGGCGCCCTCCTCGACCCGCTCAGCCTCACCATCCTCGGCCTCCTCATCGGGGCGCCCGCGCTCCTGTACGTCGTGGTCCTCGCGCGGCGCCACCCCCGCGAGGTGGCGGCCCCGGGGTGGGGCTGCGGCGGTATCCGGGTCAGCCCGCGGATGCAGTACACCGCCACGTCCTACGCCGAGCCGCTGATGCGGGTGTTCGACGACGCCCTCCAGCCCACCCGCGACGTCGAGGTGACCACCGTGGCCGACTCCCGCTACATGGCCGCCCGGGTCGAGTACCGGCAACGCGTCGACGACGTCGTCGAGGTCCGCGCGTACGCGCCGCTCGTTGCTGCGGCCAACCGGCTCGCCGACCGCGCCCGGGGGATCCAGAACGGTTCCATCCATCGCTACCTGGCGTTCTCGTTCGCCGCCCTGGTGGTTGTCCTCCTGGCGGTGGTGAGGTGAACGCCGCCGAGACCGCCGCCACCCTGCTGGTGCTCCTCCTCCAGGTCACGGTCATGACCGCGCTCGCGCCGGTGGTCGCCGGCATCACCCGGCAGGCACGCGCCCGGGTCGAGGGCCGCGCGGGCGCCGGCGTGTTCCAGCCGTGGCGCGACTTGCGCAAGCTCGTGACCAAGCGCCCCATCCATGCGGCCGGCACCAGTTGGGTCACCCGGGTGGGACCGTTCATGCTGCTCGCCTCGAGCTTCCTCATCGCGGCCCTGATCCCGCTCGTTTCCGCGGCGCCGCTGCCGCTTGTGCCGGACGATCTGTTCGTCGTCGTCTCCGTCCTCCTCCTCGGCACCGTCGCGCTCGCCCTGCTCGGCCTCGACGCCGGGTCCGCCTTCGGCGGCATGGGCTCGAGCCGCCACATGATGATCGCGGCGCTGGTGGAGCCGACGGTGCTCATGGCCGTCTATGCGTTGTCCATCCCCGTCGGGAGTTCCACGCTGTCGCTGATCGTCGCCAACCGGCGCGACGACCCCGCGAGCATCGCCTCACCCGCGGGCGTCCTCGGGGTGGTGGCGCTCGCGGTGGTGGTGCTCGCGGAGACGGGCCGCCTTCCCGTGGACAACCCCTCGACCCACCTCGAGCTGACCATGGTCCACGAGGCGATGATCCTGGAGACCTCGGCGCGGGACCTCGCCCAGGTGGAGCTCGGTTCGTGGCTCCGGCTCACCGTGCTGCTGGGCCTGGTGGGCAACCTCGTCGTCCCGTGGGGGGTCGCCACGGATGCCACGCCGGCCGCCGTCGCGATCGGGATCGTGGCGATCGTGGTGAAGATCGGCATCCTGGCCGCCGTGCTCGGGGCCGCCGAGGTGGGGCTCGCGAAGCTCCGGCTCTTCCGGGTGCCCGAGCTCCTCGCCGGCTCGTTCGTGCTCGCGTTCCTCGCCGTCGCCGCCTCCTACCTGGTCGCCTGAGGGAGGCAACGTCATGACAACCGCGATCCTCGCCACCCAGCTCCTCGCCCTGACCACGGGTGTGCTGCTGGTGACCTCGGTGCTCCTCGTGTGGCAGCGCTCGCTGGCGTCCGCCGTGCGAGTGCTCGCGGTCCAGGGCGGGGCGCTCGCACTGCTCGTGGTGGCGATCGGGCTCACGGAGGGGGACGCGGAACTGTTCGTCGTCGCCGTGGTGGTCCTGGCCCTGAAGGCGATCGCGATCCCGCTCGTCCTGGCGCGCGCGATCCGGTCCAGCGGCGTCGAGCGGGAGGACAAGCCGCTGCTCAACCCGACCGCCGGGCTCGTGATCGTTGCGCTCCTGACCACGCTCGCCTACCTCGTCAGCACCCCCATCGTCGCGGCGACGGGCGGCACGGGCGCCGGCGAGGCCGGGCCCGCCGCGTTCTCCGCCCCCGTGGGGCTGACGATGGTCCTGGTCGGGTTCCTGCTGCTCACCACCCGGCGACGCGCGCTCTCGCAGGTGGTGGGCTTCCTGGTGCTGGACAACGGGATCGCCACGGTCGGGTTCCTCACCGCCGCGGGCGTCCCCCTGGTGGTGGAGCTCGGGGTTTCCCTGGACGTGCTGCTCGTTGCGCTCATCCTCGCGGTGCTGTCCGGCCGGATGGGCGCCCTCATTGGGCAGGACCCGGTCAGCATGATGACCGAGCTGAGGGACTGATGGCCGCCCTGCTCCTCATCCCGCCGCTCGCGGCGCTCGTCTTCGGGCTGGCGGCGGCCTTCGTGCGGTCGACGGCGGTCGCACGGCTCTCGGGGGTGTCCACCAGCGCCGTCGTCCTCGCCGCCGGGATCGCCCTGCTCGCCCTCGGGAAGGTGCCCGAACTCGGCGGCGGCCTCCTGCGCGCGGACGCCCTGTCCGCGTTCATGCTCGCGGTGGTGGGCGCGGTGGGTCTCACCTCAACGTGGGGCGGGCTGGGACCGCGGGACCACGGCGCTGCGAGCGCCCCAACCACGGGCCAGCGCCGTTACGCCGCGCTGGTCTGCGTGTTCCTCGGGGCGATGTCGGTGGCGGTGTCGACCGACAACCTCGGGGTGCTGTGGGTGGCGGTTGAGGCCACCACGATCGCCACCGCCTTCCTGGTGGGCCACCAGGGCACGCGCCGCTCGCTGGAGGCGGCGTGGAAGTACGTGGTGCTCGGCTCCGTCGGGGTGGCCATCGCGCTGCTCGGCGTCGTCCTGCTCTACGCCGCCAGCCGCAGCGCCGGGGAGGCGACCCTTTCGTGGGTCGCCCTCGCCAGCGGTGAGCTGCAGCTGGACCCGGGCCTCACGAAGGTGGCGGCCGGCCTGGCCGTGCTCGGCTTCGCCACCAAGGCGGGCCTCGCACCGATGCACTCCTGGCTCCCGGACGCGCACAGCCAGGCGCCCGCCCCGGTCTCCGGGCTCATGTCCGGGGTGCTCCTCGCGGTGGCGTTCTACGCGATCCTGCGGATCCAGGCGATCGCCGACATGGTGCTCGGGCCATCCCTCATGCGGGGGCTGCTGCTCACTGCAGGCCTGCTCTCGCTCGCCGTCGCCGCGGCGCTCATCCTGCGCCAGCGCGACTACAAGCGCATGCTCGCCTACTCGAGCATCGAGCACATGGGCTTGCTCGCCGTCGGCGCCGCGATCGGCGGGCCCTTCGCCGTCGCCGCCGTCCTGCTGCACGTGCTGGGGCACGGGCTCGCCAAGGCCACGCTGTTCGTGGTGGCGGGGCGCATCCTCGCCACGGAGGGCAGCACCCGGATCGAGGACGTCCGTGCCCTCCTCGCCCGGCACCCGCGGATGGCCGTCCCATACATCGCGGGAATGGCGGCGTTGCTCGGCTTCCCGCCGTTCTCGCTGTTCTTCTCCGAGGTGGGGATCGTGATGGCCGGCTGGCGGGCGGGCCTCGGCTGGGCTATGGGGCTCACGCTCGCCCTGCTCCTCGTGCTGTTCGCCGGCCTCGCCCGGGCGAGCGCCGCGATGGTGCTGGGCGCGCCCGTGTCCGACGCCGCGCCCCGCCACCCCATGCACCCCGGCCACGGCTCGCCCGAGGGCCCGATGACGCCCCTCGTCCTGGCGCTGGCCGTGACCGCGGTGGCGGGATTCCTCTCCGTGCCGCTCGGCACGGTGCTCCTCCGAGCCGCGGCGGTGCTGGGTTCATGACTGAGCTGCCCCTGAACAGGCCGGACGGGACGCACGAGCTGCCAGTCCCGCCCACCATGGTGCCGCGGGCGGCGCGCCAGCTGCTCGACGACGGCTATCGCCTCGCGCTGGTCGCCGCGCACGACGACGGCCCGGCGGGCTTCCACCTGGCGTACGCCTTCGCGCACCCGGGCACGGACGAGCGCCGGGAACTCGTGGTGCGACTCCCACACGAGGACCCCACGGTGCCGTCCCTGGCCGGGCTGTCCTTCTCGGCGGGACGGTTCGAGCGCGCGGTGCGGGACCAGTTCGGCATCGTCCCGGTCGGCCACCCGCGGCCGCGGCGGCTCGTGCTCCACGACCACTGGCCCCACGGCTGGTACCCCATGCGCCGCGACGCGGACCCGGACCCCGCCTTCCTGCCCGACGAGGGCACCTTCTCGTTCCTGCCCGTGGCGGGCGACGGCGTGTACGAGATCCCGGTGGGTCCGGTGCACGCCGGGATGATCGAACCCGGGCACTTCCGGTTCTCCGTGGTCGGGGAGACGATCGTGCGGATGAAGGCGCAGCTGTGGTTCCTGCACCGCGGGATCGAGAAGCTGTTCGAGGGCCGCACCCCGGAGGAGGGCATCGAATTGGCCGAGCGGGTCAGCGGGGACACCGCCGTCGGGCACGCCCTCACCTACGCGATGGCCGTGGAGGGCGCCCTGCGGACCGAGGTCAGTGAGGAGGACCGCCTGGTCAGGGCGCTGCTGCTGGAACTTGAGCGGCTGTACAACCATGTGGCGGACATCGGCGCGATCGCCAATGACGTCGGGTTCGGCATCGTCAACACGCACGCGCAGCGGCTGCGCGAGACCCTACTGCGCCACAACAAGGCGGTGACCGGGCACCGGCTGCTCCGCGGCGGGATCACCATCGGCGGCTCCACCCTGCTCACCCTGCCCGACCCCGAGCTCATCGCGGGGGTCGCCGCCGAGGTGGCTGACCTCGTCGTCATTGCGCTCGGCAATACCGTCGTCGCGGACCGGTTCACGGGCACGGCCGTCCTGCCCCGCACCGAGGCCGAGAACATGGGCGTGCTCGGCTACGTGGCCCGGGCCTCCGGCGTCGCGATCGACGCGCGGGCCGACCACCCGTTCGTCGACCTCGGCGATGCTTTCCACGTGTGCACGCGCGACGACGGCGACGTCCTGGCCCGCTTCGGCGTGCGCGCGGACGAGGTGGCGGTGTCCGCGGCGCTCGTCGCCGACCTGGTGCGGCGGCTCGGTGGCCGGACCGGGTCGCGGAGGCATCTGGGTGGGGGCACGGGCCGCGTCGTGGCGGCGTCGGGCGGCGGGACGGCCAGACCGTATGCCGCGAAGGGGCTTGCGCTGGTGGAGGCGTGGCGCGGGACCGCGTGCCACCGGGTGGAGATCGACTCCGCGGGGCGGCTCACCCGGGTGGCGATCGTGGACCCCTCGTTCTTCACGTGGCCGGCGTTGCCGGTGGCGCTCGCGGACACGATCGTCCCGGACTTCCCGCTGGCGAACAAGAGCTTCAACCAGTCCTACGCCGGCAACGACCTCTGAGCGTCACCTGCGGGTGATCGCCCATGGGTCGATCAGCCTGAGTCCCATGCCCTGGAAGTCGGCGCCGTTGCGAGTGGCGACCTTGGCCTTGTGTGCCTTCGCGATCGCGGCAATCTGGGCGTCGAAGGCACTCGTCGGCCGGCCGGCGCGCTCGCGGGCAGCCATCAGGGCACCGTAGTGGCGAGCTGCGGCGGCG
This sequence comes from Actinomycetales bacterium, assembly GCA_017882885.1. Classification (GTDB taxonomy): domain Bacteria; phylum Actinomycetota; class Actinomycetes; order Actinomycetales; family Actinomycetaceae; genus UBA1383. Next base: position 12,930 of record JADGOQ010000034.1, read on the forward strand.
TCAAAGGGCAGGATGGCTGCGGGGAAGGACTCCCACAACGCGGCCGCGGCGGCCCGCAGCGCATCGGCCCGCGCTCCGTCGGGCAGCCTCGCCAGTCCATACTCAATCTCGGCAACGGTGATCGACGTGGTCGCGAGCTCTGCATCGCCGGACTCGCGCACCCACCTGAGCACACGAGCATCAGTGGCGGGACACATCAACTCGGATACGACGTTGGTGTCCAGGATGATCACGCGCTGAACTCCACCGGCTCTCGTGCCGGGGTCCGCGCCGGCAGCTCGAGCTCGACTCCACCCAGGTCAGCGAACGTCCGGTGCAGGGCGGTGAACAGCCCCTCGCCGGGAGGCAGGACGGCCTCAGCAAGGATCGCCCGGGCCTCGGCCTCCATGGACCGGCCGTGCTCTGCCGCCCGTCGCTGCAGGGCGGCCTTGACCCGTGGATCCAGGTCGCGGATCGTCACCACGCTCATGACACCCACCCCCTCCGTCGGTGCTGTCAATGCTAGCATCGACGGGCGTCCGGCTGGCACCCAATCCGCCGAGCCGAGACGGGTGGTCGACTTCCGTCGACCGCGCCAAGACCTCCGAGTGACACGGCGTGAGCGTTTTAGACAACCCCTCCTGACTTGAAGTGTCTAGGGGGGTAGACTTATCCTTGTGAAGCGGGGGGAACTCATCAAGCGGATTGCGAAGATCGCCAAGAGGAAAGGCACCACGGCCATCTTCACCGAAGGCGGACGACACACGCACGTCCAACTCGGCGATCGCCAGACCACCATCCCGCGCCACAACGAGATCAACGAACGCACCGCCAACGGCATCTTGAAGCACCTGGAAGGAGAGGGCAAGTGAAGGTCACCGCGCAGGCAACCAGATCGGGCAAGTGGTGGGCCGTCGAAGTCCCCGAAATCCCCGGCCTGTTCACTCAGGCCCGCCGCCTCGACCAGGTGGTCGAGGCTGTGGCAGATGCCGCCAGCATGCTGGGCCACCCTCAGGTTGAGGTCGAAATCGTTCCCCAACTTTCGGCTGGGGACCTGGCCGCCATCGAAACAGCCAAGGCCCGGCGGTCCCAACTCCGAGAAGCCGAGGCGGCCGCGGCGGCGGCCAGCCGCGACGCTGTCTCCCGACTCCGAGCGGACGGGCTACCCGTTCGGGACGTGGCGGTCCTCATGGGCATCAGCCCGCAGCGCGTGTCCGTCCTGGCCTGATCTGTCCAGAAGGCGGTCACCCACCACGGCGGGGGGCACGAGTCGGAGTCACAGGCGGCGGGTAATCGGCGGGATTCCAGCGGGCGTGGAGCGGGTGACGAGAATCGAACTCGCGCTATCAGCTTGGGAAGCTGAAGTTCTGCCACTGAACTACACCCGCGCGCCGCGAATCGCGGCCCCTCCACTATAGCGGGAGCGCCCCGGGACGCGAAAAGCGATGGTGCCCAGCTCGTTAGGATGTGAGACGTGCTGCTCTCCGATCGCGACATCCGCGCCCAGGTCGACGCCGGCCGCGTCGTACTGGAGCCGTGGGACTCCGCGATGGTCCAGCCCTCCAGTGTGGACGTGCGCCTCGACCGGCTCTTCCGCCTGTTCGACAACCACAAGTACCCCGTCATCGACCCTGCACAGGACCAGAGCGACCTCACCCGTCTCGTGGATGTGGGCCCGGACGAGCCGTTCGTCCTCCACCCCGGCGAGTTCGTCCTGGGGGCCACCCACGAGGTGGTCACCCTGCCCGACGACGTCGCCGCCCGCCTCGAGGGCAAGTCCTCCCTCGGCCGCCTCGGGCTGCTCACACACTCGACCGCCGGCTTCATCGACCCCGGCTTCACCGGCCACGTCACCCTCGAGCTCTCCAACACCGCGACGATGCCGATCCTGCTGTACCCCGGCATGAAGATCGGCCAGCTCTGCTTCTTCCAGCTCTCCTCCCCGGCCGAGGCGCCGTACGGCCAGGGGGCGCGCGGCTCCCGCTACCAGGGGCAGCGCGGCCCGACGGCGTCGCGCTCCCACGTCAACTTCTCCCGGATCCGCATCGATGACTGACCTCGACCCCAGGGCAGCGCACCTCCACCACCTCCTCCTCGTGGACGCGGACGTCACGCACGACGACGTCGAGGCGCTGGTCCGTTCGCACTACCCCCAGTCGGGGTGGGTGGCCGCGGACACGATGGCCCTCGAAGTGGACGTGGAACTGACCGGCCCCTGGGCCGTGGGCACCGCCGTCCGCCGCCAGATGGACGCACCCGCGTGGCTGGAGCAGGCGTACTTGGCCGTGTGCCCGCAGGAGCGCTCGGGAGAGCTCCCCGAGGCACTCAAGGGCCTCGACCCGATCATGGATGCCTACCCCTTCGCGACGCCGCAGGGCCGGGAGCTCCGCACGCTGACGTTCCTGCACGCCGCCGCGCGCCGGCTCGGCGGCGCCGTCCACCTGGCCGGGACCGCCGTGCTGCTGCAGCCGGACCCGGAGTCCGCCGTCGACCTCACCGTGTACGCGCCCGCCTACGCGGAGGTCGAGCCGGCCCGCGCCGCGATCGGGCGCGACGACGTCGTGCTGGACGGCCGTACGCGACGCTCGTGGTCCCTGTCCATGCCGGCCGCCGCCGGACGCATCCGGGTCGTCTCCGAGCGACACCCCATGCCGCCGCTCGCACTGGCCGGCCTGCCCTGGGTGGCGCCGGGCGCCCGCGGGTACGAGGTGCGCTGGATCGAGCCCGACACCTACTCCACACGCGGGGGCCGGCTCTCGATCTCCCAACGCCGCGTGCGGTCGGGCGTGACGAGCGAGATCGAGCGCATCGCGGGCGCGATCGCGGGGCTGACGGGCGGCGTCGCCGTGGACGACGACGGGTTCATCGTGGCACTCGCCGGCGGCGGTGACGGCGCTACCATTGGTGGTTGAACCCTGGGACCGGGAGGAACCATGACGAACCCCCTGAACGAAGAGCCGCTGCCCGAGGGCGACGGTGCCGGTATCGAAGGCGCTCGTGGCTACAGCCCAGGTGGCGAGGGCACCATCCCGTTCCCCGGCCCGCTCGACGAGCCGTTCGGACCGCCGACGCAGGAGTTCGGCCAGGGTTGGCAGGCCGGGCCGCCGCCGCAGGGCCAGGGGTGGCAGCAGGGCCCCTACCAGCAGGCCGCACCGCCGCAGCAGGGCTGGCAGCAGGCCCCCGGCCAGGGCTACCAGCAGTACCCCCCCGGGTACGACCCGCTGGCGAAGTCCCGCGTGGCCGCCGGCGTTCTGGGCATCCTGTTCGGTTCCCTCGGCGTGCACAACTTCTACACCGGGTACATGCAGACGGCGTGGATCCAGCTCGGCTGCACGATCGGCTCGGTGGTGCTGACGATCCTCACCCTCGGGCTGTTCTCGCCGATCGCGTCCGTGGTGATCCCGGGTGTCGCGGTCTGGGGGCTGGTGGAGGGCATCATGTTCCTCACCCAGCGGGTGGGCCACTACTCCACGGACGCCACCGGCCGCCCGCTCCGGGACTGACGCCGCCTGGTGGCCACTGCGGGTACTGGTGGCTACTGCGGGTAGGAGTCCTGCGACTTCTCGTCGATGAAGGCGAGCACGACCTTCTCGGTCATCCTGTCCAGGTTCTGCGAGATGTGGCGTAGGTCCTTCGTCTTGTGGTGCGCCGTGGCGGCCTCGGTGACGCGAATGGACGCCTCGAGGTTGTCGAGCTGTTTCGAGAACAGGGCGGCGCGGCGGACCTCGCCGCCGTCGTCGGCCGAGGCGCGCAGGTAGGCGACCTGCTCGCGCAGGATGGCGATCCGGTCACGCAGGGCCTGGGGCGTGTTGCCCGCGTGCCGCAACTCGGAGAGCCGGTGCAGCTGTCCCTGGACCGTGTGGAGCAGCTCCGGGTTCTCCCGGAGCTTGCTCTCGATGAGCGGCCAGTACTTGCGGACCATCTCGATCACCACCGGGGCTGCCGAGGTGAGGATCGTGATCGCCTTGCGGTTCCTTGCCATGTGGGCCTCCTGCCCCATTGTCCCCCACGCCACTGGCGCGCGCGAGGGAACGACGGCGGGGGGCGGGTTGGCCCGAACGAACGACGGCGCGGGGCGGGCTGGCCCCGCGCCGTCAGATCCCGAGGGCGGAGCTCAGCCTCATGACATCGCCGGGATCGCCCTGGATGCGGACGTCGGCCACCGAGGTGCGGCCGGAGCTGAACAGGAGCAATTCGCTCGGCCGGCCGATGACCGTGAGCTTGCGCCGTTTCTTCACGGGGAGGATGAGCCCGTCCGGGGTCTGGAGGTCCACACCGAAGGGGGACTTCCGGAAGAACAACCCCGACATCCGCTTGAGGAGCGTCCAGAGCTGGGCCTCGGTGTCGTCACCCAGGTCCCGTGGCGGGAGCGGGTCCGGTCCGCCCCGGCGGACGTCCTCGTGGTGGATGAAGAACTCGATGGCGTTCGCCCGGCTGTCCACGCCGGGGAGGCGGTACGGCGAGAACCCCGCCGGTCCGGTGCGGATCGCTTCTACAAGGGCGGGGAACGGGTGCCGGGACTTCGCGGCGTCCATGCGGAGGTGCGCCTGGCTGCCGCGGGAGGCGAGGATGTTCGCAATGTACTGGAACTCGTTCTCGCGGACCCACAGGTGGGCGGCGAGGTCGTAGGCGGACCAGTCCCCGCAGAGTGTGGGGGCATCGGGGCCGACCTGCAGGAAGGTGTCGCAGATACCGCGGCGTTCGGCCCGGGCGAGGTTCATCCCCCGAGCCTAGTCGCTCCCGAATGGCGTCGCCGGGTGCCCGGGTGCGCGATGCTGGAGTCATGGAAACGCGACGACTCGGACGAATCGGCCACCAGAGCTCCGTGCTCATCTTCGGGGGCGCCGCCCTGGGCGAGGTGACCCAGGAGGTGGCCGACGCCGCCATCCAGGAGGCCCTCGACGCCGGCATCAACCACATCGACACCGCGGCCGGTTACGGCGGGTCCGAGGACCGCCTCGGCCCGTGGATGGCCGGCATCCGGAACCAGGTCTTCCTCGCCTCCAAGGTGGGGGAGCGTTCGTACGAAGCCGCGTGGGCGAGCATCAACCGCTCGCTGACGCGCCTCCGCACGGACCACCTCGACCTCCTCCAGCTCCACGCGGTGAACGACCTCGAGACCCTCGACCGCGTGACCGCCGTTGACGGCTCCCTGCGTGCGGCGATCCGCGCCCGCGACGAGGGCCTCACCACCCACCTCGGCCTGACGGGCCACACCCACGCGGCGCCGTCGGTGCACCGCGAGGGCCTGCGCCGGTTCGACTTCGACTCGGTCCTCACGCCGATGAACTGGAAGCTCTCGCAGGACCACGCCTTCCGCGCGGACTTCGACTCCCTGGTGGCGGACGCCCGCGCGCGGGACACCGCGATCATGACCATCAAGGTGATCGCCCGCCGCAACTGGCACGCGGGCGAGAAGGAGTACAACACCTGGTACCGGCCGTTCGACCGCCAGGAGGAGATCACCGCGGCCATCGCGTGGCTGCTGGACAACCACCCGTACGTCACCGGCGTAGCGACGGCGGGGGAGACCAGGCTGCTGCGGTTCGCGATCCGGGCCGAGAAGGATCGCGCCGGCATGACGCCCGAGCGGATCGACGAGATCCTCGGGCGGGTGGCCGACTACGAGTCGCCGTTCGTGGGGATGCCCGCCTTCTGATCCGGTGCCGCCCGGGTGCCGGACCAGGGTCGTGGCCAACACCAAGCTCAGGTAAAGTGAGGACCTGACCCCACGACCCTACGTCCGGATGGGGCCCCGATGGTGCAGCTTCTCCTCCTCCACGCCCTCGTGGCGCTGGTGGCCCCTGCCCTGGCGGGGAAGCTGGGCGGGCGAGCGTTCCTGCTGCTGGCGGCCATCCCGGGGAGCGCCGCCGTCTGGGCGGCCCTCAATACGCGGGCCGCCCTCTCCGACGCCCCGCCCGAGCAGTTCATCCCGTGGATCGGGTCGCTGGGCATGCACCTCCAGTTCCGGCTGGACGCCCTCGCCTGGCTGATGACCATCATCGTGGGCGGCGTCGGGGCGCTGGTGCTGGTGTACTGCGCCGCCTACTTCTCGAAGACGGCGACCGCGCTCGGCCGGTTCGCGGGGGTGTTCGTGGCGTTCGCCGGGGCGATGCTCGGCCTCGTGACCACGGACAACACCCTGAGCCTCTACATGTTCTGGGAGCTGACCACGGTATTCTCCTACCTGCTGATCGGCCACTACCACGAGCGTCAGGCCTCCAGGCGTGCCGCGAGCCAGGCCATCATCGTGACCACCGTGGGTGGGCTCGCCATGCTTGCCGGGTTCATCGCGCTCGGCGAGATGCCGAACGGGACCTACACCATCTCCCTGCTGGTCGAACGGGCGGCGGCCGGTGAGCTGGGCCGCGGTGGGCCGCCGGTGCTCCTCCCGGCCGCGATCGTGCTGGTGCTGCTCGGCGCCGTCTCCAAGTCCGCGCTGGTCCCGTTCCACTTCTGGCTCCCGGCGGCCATGGCGGCACCCACGCCCGTGAGCGCCTACCTGCACGCCGCGGCCATGGTGAAGGCCGGCGTCTACCTCGTGGCGCGCCTCGCCCCGGGGTTCGCCGGTGAGGCCGCCTGGCGGTGGCTGGTGCTCGGCCTGGGCCTCGGCACCATGCTGCTCGGCGGCTACCGCGCGCTGCGGCAGCACGACCTCAAGCTCGTGCTCGCCTTCGGCACGGTCTCCCAGCTGGGCATGATGATCGCGATGGTGGGGTACGGCTCCCGCGCCGTCGCGCTGGCCGGGCTGGCGATGGTGGTGAGCCACGCCCTCTTCAAGGCCTGCCTGTTCCTGGTGGTGGGCATCATCGACTGGTCGGTCGGCACCCGCGACCTGCGGGAACTCTCCGGGCTGGGACGCACCATGCCCGTCATCGCCACCGCTGCCGCGCTCGCCACCGCCTCGATGATGGGCATCGCGCCGATGGCCGGCTACGTGGCGAAGGAGGCGGCCCTCGAGGCGCTGAGCCACGACGGCGACTGGGTGGTCCTCGTCGTCCTCGCCCTCGGGTCGGTGCTCACGGTGGCCTACGGGTTGCGCTTCTGGTTCGGCGCGTTCGGCACCCGCGCCGGCGTGGCGCCGTCGCACCCGCGCTACCGCTCGCGGCTCATCGCGTTCCCACCGGTGGTGCTCGCGCTCGCGAGCGTCGCCGTCGGGCTGGTGCCGGGGCGCCTCGAGGCCGTCCTCGCGCCGCATGCCGACGCCCACCCGGGCGAGGCGGGCCACCTCACCCTCTGGGGCGGGCTCGGCCTGCCGCTCCTGGTGACGGTGGGCGTTGTTGCCACCGGTGTGGTGTTGTACGCCGCCCGTGGGCCGATCGAGCGGGCGCAGGAACTCGTCGGGCCGCTCCCGAGCGCGGACGGCGGCTACCGCCGCAGCCTGCGCGTGCTCGAGAACGTGGCCGCGGACGTCACCGCGGTCACGCAGCGAGGCTCGCTGCCCGCATACCAGTCCGTCATCCTCGGCGTGATGGTGGTGGCCGCGGGCGGGGCGGCGCTCGTGGAGGGCACGCTCCCCGCGGTGGTGCGCGGCGCCGACTGGTGGGGGCAGGTGGTCATCGCCGCGTTCATCGCCGTCACCTCCCTGCTCGCGGCGCGCTCGCGGCGGCGGCTGAAGGCGGTGCTGCTGGTCGGGTCCTCCGGCTACGGCATGGCGCTGCTGTTCGCGGCCCACGGCGCCCCCGACCTCGCCCTCACCCAGGTCATGGTGGAGACCATCTCGCTGGTGCTGTTCGTCCTGGTGCTGCGCCGCATGCCCACCTACTTCTCCAACCGCCCCCTCTCGGGTGACCGCTACATGCGCGTGGCCCTGGGGCTCGCCGCCGGGGTCACCGTGGGGCTGCTCGGGCTGGTGGCGACGGCGGGGCGCATCCATGTCCCGGTCTCCGAGTTCTACCCGGAGGCCACGTACGAGTACGGGTACGGGCGCAACATCGTGAACGTCACCCTGGTGGACACCCGCGCCTGGGACACGATGGGCGAGATCTCCGTGCTGCTGGTCGCGGCCACGGGGGTGGCGTCCCTGCTCTTCCTCGGGACCGCACCGGGATCGTGGACTCGGCGCGCAACATCATGAGCCCGGGCAAGGCGGGCGTGTGGGACGACGGCGAGCCGGACCTCGCCCTCAACCTCCGCCGCGCCGGCGGCGAGGGACCCCCGAGTTGGGTGCGCTCCCCGAGCCGGGACCAGCAGTGGTTGCGCGCCGGGCGGACCCTGGCGCCGCGCCGCCGCTCCGTCATCTTCGAGGTGGGAACGCGACTGGTGTTCCACAGCATGGTGGTCTTCTCGCTCTACTTCCTGTTCGCCGGCCACAACCAGCCGGGCGGCGGGTTCGCCGGCGGGCTCATGGCCGGGGCGGCGCTGATCGTGCGGTACCTCGCCGGCGGGCGCTACGAGCTCGGCGAGACGATCCCGCTGCACGCCGGCTACCTGCTCGGCGTCGGGCTCTCCATCGCCACGGGCGCCGCCGTGATCCCCATCCTGTTCGGCGGCGAGGCGCTCCAGACGGCGGTCTTCGACCTGGTCCTGCCTGTCTGGGGTGAGGTGCACATCGCCACCGCCCTGCTGTTCGACCTCGGCGTCTACGTGCTCGTCATCGGCCTCGTGCTGGACGTGCTGCGCTCGCTCGGCGCCGAGATCGACCGCCACGGCGAGATCGAGGGGATGTCGGACGACGAGGACGACGATGCCGAAGCCGGAGTGAGCGCATGACCTTCGACGTCACGCCGTCGATCACCCTGGTGGTCCTGGCCGCCGTGCTGGTGGCCGTGGGCGTCAACCTGCTGCTCGAGCGCTCGCTGACGCGCATCATCCTCGGCTTCATCATCGCCTCCAACGGCGTGAACGTGCTCTTCCTGGTGGCCGGCGGTCGCGCCGGGAGCCCCCCGCTCAACGACGGCGGCTCGCTGGAGGACATGGCGGACCCGCTCCCGCAGGCCATGGTCCTGACCGCGATCGTCATCACGCTCGGGCTCACCGCGTTCCTGCTCGCCATGGCCTACCGGTCGTGGCAGCTGAACGGCCACGACGAGGTGCAGGACGACCTCGAGGACCGTCGCCTCGTGCGCCACGCGGCCCGGGACCTCATCTCCCGGCGCGCCACCGACGACTCGGGGGCGACCCTCGACGAGGAGGCCCTGGCCACGCGGGACGAGACCGCGACCGACGAGGTGCGCGCCCCATGACCTAACTCGCCCCGCTCCCCGTCATCATCCCGCTCCTCGCGGCGGGTCTCGCCGTCGCTCTCGGGAGGCGCCCCAACCTGCAACGGCTGATCGCCCGGGCGGCGCTCACCGCCTCGCTGGCGGTCGCCGTCGTCCTGATCATCGCGGTGGACAAGGCGCCGATCGTGGTGGAGGTGGGTGGCTGGGCGGCGCCCATCGGCATCGCCCTCGTGATCGACCGTCTCTCCGCGCTGATGCTGGCCATCTCCGTGGCGGTGACGCTGGCGGTGCTCGTCTACTCCGGGGCGCAGGGGGTGGCCGACAAGGGCGAGGGCGCGCCGGTCTCGGTGTACTACCCCACGTTCCTGGTGCTGAGCGCCGGGGTCTCCAACGCGTTCATCACCGGGGACCTGTTCAACCTCTACGTGGGATTCGAGATCCTGCTGGCCTCCTCGTTTGTGCTGATCACGCTGGGTGGCACACGCGACCGCATCCGCGCGGGCACGATCTACGTGATCGTCTCCGGTGGTGGGCATCCTGGGCGCGGTGGCGCAGGACGACATCAAGCGCATGCTCTCCTTCACCCTCCTGTCCCACATCGGCTTCATGGTGTGGGGCGTGGCGATGTCCTCCAACATGGGCCTGTCCGCC
>JADGOQ010000035.1 GCA_017882885.1 Actinomycetales bacterium
CGCCGCGCGCCTCGCGGTGCCGGACGTCGCCGACGTAACGCCGATCGGGCACGACATCGCGGACCCCCCGCCCGAACCGACCACCCGCGAGGGGCAGATCATGCGCGCCGCCGCCGCCGCCATCGCGGAAACCGGATACCGCGGCATGAGCGTGCGGGAACTCGCCGCCGGACTGGACACCACGCACAGCGCGCTCCTGTACCACTTCACCAGCAAGGTGACGCTCCTGGAAGCGGTGATGGACTACCGCGACCAACTGGTCGGCTCGTCATGGGCAGAGCCGGTCACGCCGCTCGACGGCATCTACAACCTCTACCGCCGGGCCGTCTACAACGAGTCGCACTCCGACTTCATCGAGATCTACTCCGCGCTGAGCTGCGAGGCGAGCCATCCATCCCACCCCTCGCACTCCTACTTCCGGCGCCGTTTCGAGATGCTGATCGGATTCCTGGCGATGGAGCTGTCCAGGCTCCAGGCGTCCGGGCAGGTGCATGCGGGGCTCGATCCCGTCGCGGAGGCGCAATGGCTCGGCGCGATGTGGGATGGCCTGCAACTTCACGGTCTCTACCGGGACATCCCGGACACCTCGGACCGGGTCCTGCGCCAGCTGAACACCTGGACCACGCTCCCGCTACCGCGGTACGAACCCGCCCGCTGAGCCACCCGGCACCGAGCGCTGGAGCCACGGCGCTGGAGCCACCCGGCGCCCGGTGCGCCGCCGTCAGCTGTTCCAGCGGATGACCGCCGCGGACTCCTTCTCGCGCCCGAGGATCGACAGGCTCGCGACCTCCAGGGGGAAGCTCTGGCCGAAGATGAGGGGGAAGTCGAGCCACGCCAGTGCGAGGACGCGCAACGCATGCCCGTGCGCGAAGCAGATCGCCTTCTCGGCGCCGGAGGCCCGCACCCGCGAGACAACGCGCGTCAGGCGGGCCCGGACCTGGTCGGCCGACTCGCCGTTGGGGCAGCCATTGAACCAGATCCGCCAGCCGTGGTGGTCCGCGCGGATCTGCTCGCTCGTCATGCCCTCGAAGTCCCCGTAGTACCACTCGGCGAGGTCCTCCTCGACCTCGAAGTTCTCGAAGCCGGCCAGCCTGGCAGTCCGCTGCGCGCGCTGGCGCGGGCTGCAGAGGACCAGTTCGAAGTCGGAGGGGTCGAGGCGTGACCTGAGGGACTCCGCCTGGGCGACGCCCCTCTCGGTGAGCTCCAGATCGGTGATGGAGGTGTGTTGGCCGGACTTGCTCCACGCGGTTTCCCCGTGGCGGACCATGTACAGGAGGGTCATGCGACCATCCTGCCCGCTCGGGGGCTTTCGGACGGTGGTTTCCGCGCCGTCGTCAGCCGATGTCGCGCCGTCGGTAGCCGACGAACCCGACCGTCGTGAACAGCACCGCCACCAGGGCAAGCCACGCGAGCCCGGACCAGGCCGGGTCCGTGGCCTGGACGTTGGGGACGTGCCAGAGGGGGCTGATGTCGAGGACCCACTCGTCCAGATTGAACATGGGGCCGAGGATGGTGAGGGCGAACGTCGCCACCACGCCCATCCACCCCGCCAGCCGCTTCGACGGGTGCGCCCCGACGACGGCGAGCGCCAGCCCCACCAGCACCCAGACCGCCGGGATGGTGGCTATCGACTGACCCACCACGTCCGTGAACCCGATGGTGTCCCCGGTGGAGTCGGCGACCCACCCCATGACCGAGCCGGCCACCACCATGCCCAGCGCGGTGGAGAGGAACGCGATCACCGCGTGGCTGGCCAGGTGGGCCGAGCGGCTGACCGCCCCGCCGAGCAGCGGGTCCGCCCGGTACTCCATCTCCTCGGCGTAGAGGCGCATGACGATCTGCACGCCGTGGACGGCGGCGTAGATGCCGAGGATCCGGATCATGGTGAGGAGGAACTCGGCCACCAGGTCCTCCTGGGAGACCGCCCCGGAGGCGAGGACCTGCGCGATCCCGGGGTTCTCGGCGATCACATCGGTGACGGTGTTCGCGAGGAATCCAAGGAGAAGTCCGAGGACCGCGAACCCGACCATCCAGGAGACCAGCGCGGACCGGTGCAGCCGCAGCGCCAGTCCCCAGAGGTTCCCGACGGCGCCCGCCCGGGGCGGTCCCGGACGCGGCGCCACGAGGCCCATGCCGAAGTCGCGGCGAGCGTGCAACGCCAGCCCCACCGCCACCAGCGCCACGGCGAGCGCGAACACCAGGGCCAGCGGCCACCAGATGTTGTCCACGGCGGGCTTCGTCTCCTGCAGCCACCCGAACGGGGTGAGCCACACCGCCCAGTCGGGCGCGCCGGAGGAGTCGATGTAGCCGCGCACCACGAAAAGCGCGCCGAGAACCGTGACCGCGATGGTGTTCGCGGACCGGGCGTCCGAGCCGATCTGGGCCGCGATCACCCCCACGCCGGCGAACAGCATGGCCGAGGCCGCGAACGTCGCCGACAGCATCGCCGAGTTCGCCACGCCGCCGCCGAACGCGATGGTCACCAGCGCGGACACCACGCCGAGCAGGACGGAGGCGATGAACGCCATGGCCACGGCCACCGCGGGCCGGGCCTCGCGCCCGATGACACCGGAGGCCACCAGTTCGGCGCGGCCGGAGTCCTCCTCCGCCCGGCTGTTGCGCACCACGATGAAGATTGCCATCAGCCCGGAGAAGAAGGCCCCGAGGGCACCCGCGCGCCACGCGTTGAACCCGTCCGCGGTGGTGAGGTCCACCGGCCGCCCGAAGATCAGGGCCATCGCCGGGTTCGCCGTCACGTTGAGCTGCAGGATCTGCTGGGTCTGCGGGTCGGGGAACACCCAGTCGTACACGAGCACCGAACTCGCCGACAGCACCGAGATGAGCGCGATCCACGGCGCGATCGACTTCCGGTCCTGCCGCAGCGCCACGTACAGGAGGTGGCGCGTGCCCGTGAGGCGCCCGCCCATCTACGCCCCCTCGCCGGCCGCGCTGTGCCGCCCGTGGGGGCGCTCGGGGCCACCGTGGGCGGGGCCACCGTCGACGGCGGGCGGTACATAGTCGGAATGCTCGCGCGGTGACGGCTCGCCGGCGGTGGCGCCGCCCGACGCCGTCGCCGGGACGCCCTCACCGTAGTGGCGCAGGAACAGGTCCTCGAGCGACGCCGGCGAGACGGTGAGCGCCGCGATCCCGTAGCGGCCGAGCAGCGCCATCGCCTCCCCGACGCGTTCCGCCTCGACCGCCCCGCGGAAGTGGGTGCCGTCGAAGCGGGCGTCGTCGACGAAGGCGAACTCCGTCAGCGTCTCCGGTGCCTGCTCCAGTGTGGCACGAATGGAGGTGCGGGTGCGGTGGCGCAACTGGTCGAGGGTGCCGGTCTCCACCACGACACCATCGCGGATGATGCTGACCCGGTCCGCGAGCGCCTCGGCCTCGGAAAGGATGTGGCTCGAGAGCAGCACACTGCGGCCCTTGGCCTTCTCCGCCTCGATCTCCTCCTGGAACACCATTTCCATGAGGGGGTCGAGCCCGGAGGTCGGCTCGTCGAGGACGAGCAGCTCGACGTTCGAGGACAGCGCCGCCACCAGCGCGACCTTCTGCTTGTTGCCCTTCGAGTACTGCCGCCCGCGCTTGGTGGTGTCCAGTTCGAAGC
>JADGOQ010000036.1 GCA_017882885.1 Actinomycetales bacterium
CAGCAGCGCGAACGCGCGGGCGGCGTCGAGGACGCGGTCCCGGCCGGCGACGCCGTCCGGCGCCGTCGTCTCGCGCGCGCTAGCCTGTGCCCGGGAGGTGGCGCGATGGCGGTCCATTCGGCGGGCCTGCTCGTGTACCGGCTGGGGCACGGCCAGGTGGAGGTGTTCCTGGGGCACATGGGCGGCCCCTTCTGGGCGCGGAAGGACGACGGCGCCTGGTCCCTCCCCAAGGGGGAGTTCGACCCCGGGGTCGAGGAGAGCGCCGCCGCCGCGCGCCGCGAGTTCGCCGAGGAGGTGGGCACGCCGTGGACCGGGCCGGTGGAGTACCTCGGCGAGTTCCGCCAGCCGAGCGGGAAGGTGCTCGCGGTGCACGTGGCGCGCGCGGACGTGCCGCTCGAGTTCGTGCGGTCCAACGAGTTCGAACTGGAGTGGCCGCGCGGCAGTGGGCAGGTTCGCGCCTTCCCCGAGGTCGACCGCGCCGCGTGGTTCGCGCTCGACGACGCCCGCCGCAAGGTCACCCGTGGCCAGGTGCCAGTGCTCGACTCCCTCCAGGCCTGGCTGCGGGAGGACCCCCGGCCGTAAGCGGCCGGGGTCCCTCGGATCGGGTGATCAGCGTTGCCCTAGGTGATGCGCGCGATGACGGCCCCCTGCGTCACCGTGTCCTCCTCGGCCACAAGCAGGTGCACCACCCCCGCCGCTGGGGCGGACACCTCGACCGCGGCCTTGTCCACCATCACCTCCGCGAGGAGCTGGCCCGCGGCGACGGTGGCGCCGTCGTCGACGAACCATGTGGAGACCACGCCCTCGGCCTCGGGCCGCTCCTTGGCGAGGGTCGGGAACACGACGTCGGTCACGCGCCGAGCACCTTCCGGACGGCCGCCTCGATCCGGTCCGGCCGGGGCAGGACGGCGTACTCGAGGGAGCGCGCATAGGGCACCGGGATGCCAGGGTTGGCCACCCGGGCGACCGGGGCCCGCAACATCGACGGGTCGTGGTCGGTGATCGTCGCGGCCACCTCGCCGGACAGCCCGAAGGAGAGGTAGTCCTCGTCGACGACGACGAGGTGCCCCGTCTTCCCCACGGACCGCAGGATGGCCTCCCGGTCGAGCGGCACGAGGCTGCGAAGGTCGATCACCTCGACACCGATCCCCTCGCCCGCAAGCTTCTCGGCGACGTCGAGGGCATGGTGGACGGACAGCGAGAGGGTGACCACCGTGACGTCGTCGCCCTCGTTCGCGACCCGGGCCTCACCGATGGGCACCTCATAGGCCTCGATGGGGACATCCGCGATGGACCGCGGGTTCTTGGCCATCCAGGGGAGCCCCATGACGCCCTTGTGGAACATGTACACCACGGGGTTGTCGTCGCGGATCGCCGCGGTCATGAGCCCCTTGGCGTCGAACGGGTTGCTCGGCACCACCACCTTCATCCCGGGCAGGTGCGCGAACGTCCCCCAGAGGCACTGCGAGTGTTGGGCGGCGTCGCCGTAGCCGCCGCCCACCGCCGTCGTCAGGACCATCGGGACCTTCACGTTGCCGCCGGACTCGAAGTGGATCTTGGCCATGTGGTTGTAGATCTGGTCGAGGCACACGCCCATGAAGTCGGCGAACATCAGTTCGGCGATGGGGCGCATGCCCTCGGTGGCCGCCCCGATGGCGAGGCCGATGAAGCCGGTCTCGGAGATCGGGGTGTCGATGATGCGGCTCGGCCCGTACTTGTCGAGTAGGCCGAGCGTGGAGGAGAAGATGCCGCCGTACTTGCCGACGTCCTCCCCCAGGTAGAAGACGGACGGGTCACGTTCCATCTCCAGGTCGATGGCCTCAACCATCGCCTTCGCTGTGCTGAGGCGGTGACTGCCGGTCTGTCCCGCGGTCACGGGGGCTTCGGTGAGTGTCATTGTGTCCTCCTTCAGGCGAAGACGTACGAGCCGGCCGCCGCGGGCTCGGGGGTGGGGCTGGACTTGGCGAAGGCGATGGCGTCCTCGACCCGTTCACGGATCGACGCCCTCATGTGCTCCACTCCGGCGGCGTCCAGGACGCCATCGGTCAGGAGTTGCTGCTCGTACCTGGGGATCGGGTCCCGATCGGGCACTTCTGGGAGTTCGGGCCGGTAGCCCTGCGCGTCGCCCTCGAAGTGGCCCAACATGCGCAAGGTGTGGACCTCGATGAGGCTCGGACCCTCGCCCTTCCGCGCGCGCTCGACGGCGCGCCCGGCGGCCGCAAAGACGCCCTCGACGTCGTTGTCCTCAACTCGTTCCCCGGGGATGCCGTAGGCGACGGCACGGTCTGCGTTGTTCGGGATCGCCGTGGACGAGACCCGCGGCACGGAGATACCCCAGTCGTTGTCCTCCACGATGAACACCACCGGGAGTTTCCACAGCGCCGCGAGGTTGAGCGACTCGTGGAACGCGCCCTGGTTGGCCGCACCCTCACCGGTCACGGCGACGGCGATCGCGTCCTTGCCCTGGCTCCTGAAGGCGAACGCCATTCCGAGCGCCGGTGGGTAGCCCTCGGCGATGATGCCCGAGCAGGAGAAATGTGTCTTCGGGTCGAACAGGTGCATGTGGCCCCCACGGCCATGGCCCAGACCACCCTCGCGGCCGAAGATCTCCGCCGTCAGCGCGCGCAGGTCCATGCCGTGCGCGATCGCGAAGTGGTGTGGGCGGTGCGTGGCCGTGATGGCGTCATCGGTGGTCAGGTGGGCACAGACCCCGGCGGCGACCGGCTCCTGCCCGGCGGACAGGTGCATCTCCCCCGGGATCAGGCCCTTGCCGATGTCGAAACCGGGCCCCTTGTCCGCGTGGTACTCCCGCTGGATCGCCTCCTCCCAGGTGCGGGAGAGCACCATCATCTCGTAGAGATCCAGACGGGTTTCAGGTGGGAGCACCTGTGCGGGCTCCCGTGCGACCGATGTCGTACTGATCGTTGACATGTTGCCTCCATTGGCGTATCGACCGACGACACCGATTCTCCCACCCGAATTTCGCCAAAACAATGGTGCGCGCCAAGGAGATGTGGTAATTCTGCGCGCCACGGGCCGGGTCCGGGGGTCCGTGCCGGCCGGACCGTCGCCGTGAGAGCGCCGAACCCACGCGGACACCCGGCCCGCGTGGGGATGATGGGCCCATGGAGTCGCCGACGCCGCCCCGCGACCACCTCATCGACGCCGCCCGCATCCTCTCGGTCCTCGCGGTGGTGGTCTACCACTGCCTGTTCTTCGAGGTCAGCCTCGTGGGAGGGGAGCTCGTCGTCACCCGCTGGATCCCGGGAGGGGGCCTCCTGGTCGCCGGCTGGTTCGTGATGCTGCTGCCCGTCTTCTTCGTGGCCGGCGGGTTCGCGCACGCGACGGCGTCGCCCCCGTCCTCCGCCACGTCGCCCCCGTCCTCCGCCACGCCGCCGACGACGCCGACGCGCGGCGCCGGCCTGGCGCACCACCTCGCGCGCCGCGGCCGGCGGTTGGCCGGCCCTTTGGCGCTCTTCGTGACTGCCCTCGCCGCGGTCTCCACGGTCGCGGCGTGGCTCCCGGGCACCCCGCCGGAGATCCCCTACCCGGGGACCACCGGACTGGGCTGGCTGGAACTCGCCACCACGGTGAGCCGCGACTACGCCGACTTCCTCTGGTTCATCACCGTGTACCTCGTCCTCGTCATGCTCGCCCCCCTCATGGTTCGGGCCCACGACCGCTGGGGCCTCCGCGCGCTGGCCGCCCTCGCCGTCGCGGCCGCCGTGGCGGACTGGCTGGCCGTCGACGTCGACCCCCGGTTCCGCGCCGCCAACTGGGTGCTCGTGTGG
>JADGOQ010000037.1 GCA_017882885.1 Actinomycetales bacterium
GCAGTGCCACGGCCATCTCGCGCTCGTACACCTCGTTCGAGCACGGCCAGGGAAGCCTCACCTTCCTGCAGGGGAGACCCAGCGCGACGGCCTGGGCGTCGAGCAGAGCTTCGCGGACGCCGTGCATGGAGACCCTGGAGAACTCGGTCGTCAGGGTCGTCAGGATCCCGACGACGTCGACCTCGTTCTGGACGCGGACGGCGTGCAGCGCCCACGAGCTGTCCTTGCCGCTACTCCACGAAACCAGTGCTTTCGGGCGAGCCATGCCTCTACTGCTACCGCGGATCGTCCTCCGCCGTCAGGGCGCCTCGATCTGGCCGCGGATCTCTCCACCGGTGTTCGCCACGGTGTGGACGTTGTAGTAGAAGCCGCCCGAGGTGAAGGTGGCCATGTCGGCGGCCGAGAGCGCCGTCGCGCCGTCCGGCACGACCCAGGCGCTGGAGCCGGCCAGCCCGCCGAGGGGGATCTGGACCCCGCCGGCCACGCCGCGCGCACCCGGGTGGACGTGGGCGGCCGTCGAGCTCGTGCCGGTGAAGGCGGTGGTCGCGAGGAAGCCGCTCACCTGCCCGGTCGTCGAGTTGACGGCCAGGATCCCTCCCCCGACGGCCGTCGATGCCGTCGGCGGCACCTCCTGCGTGCCATCGAGCGAGGCGAACTCGGGCGTCCCGGACTTGTCGAGCTGGCCGCGGATCTCTCCGCCGGTGTGCGCCACCGTGTGGACGTTGTAGTAGAAGCCGCCCGCGGTGAAGGTTGCCCTATCGGCGGCCGAGAGCGCCGTCGCGCTGTCCGGCACCACCCACACGCTGGAGCCGGCCACACCGCCCAGGGGGATCTGGACCCCGCCTGCCACGCCGCGCGCACCAGGGTGCACGTGTGCGGCCGTCGAGGTCGTGCCGGTGAACGCGGTGGTCACGAGGAAGCCGCTCACCTGGCCGGTCGTCGGGTCCACGGCGAGGACCCCGCCCCCGACGGCCGTCGATCCCGTCGCTGGCGTCTCCTGTGCGCCATCGAGCGAGGCGAGCTGCGCCGTGCCGGACTTGTCGAGCTGGCCGCGGATCTCGCCACCGGTGTTCGCCACGGTGTGGACGTTGTAGTAGAAATTACCCGCAGTGAACTCGGCGATCTCGGCAGCCGTGAGCACCCTCGCGTTGTCCGGCACCACCCAGACGCTGGAGCCGGCCACGCCGCTCAGGGGGATGAGGACGCCGCCGGCCACGCCGCGCGCGCCGGGGTGGATATGGGCGGCCTGTGGAGTCGTGGCGAACGCGGTGGTCACCACGAACCCCTTCATCTTGCCGGTGGTCGTGTTCACCGCCAGGACCCCGCCACCGACGGCGGGCGACCCCGTGGCCGGGGTCTCCTGCGCTCCGTCGAGGCTCGCGAACTTCACCGACACCGCACTGGTCGTCGGCGGGGGCGAGCTCGAGCTCGAGCTCCCGCAGCCGACGAGGAGCGAGGTCGAGGACAGCGTCACGAGCACCACCAGGCTGTCACGCATCTTCCGGGTCATGTCTGATTCCTCTCGCGCGGCTCCCGCCTCGAGCCGATCCTGGAACGCGGGGGTTTGTAGTCGTGCGCTCGCCGACTGCTCGCGTTCTGCCCGGGAGAAAAGGGGCGGGCCGCTGCGGCGGGCCCCGACAGCTCGTCACCCGCTCACCCCGCCGCGGTCAATTCCTCGGCGCGCCGCTCGCGATCCACTGCTGGACGGCGTCGCGCGTCTCCTTGCACACCGAGCCGGGGCTGTTGAGGGGCATGCCTTCCCCGAACTCGGGGCTCGGTGTCGGCCCGATGAGGAGCTTCTGGTAGAGGAGGCTGGCGCCGGGATCTCCCGACTTCACCCGCAGGAGACCAGCCGGGGCCGACCCGGGCTGGGCCTGGGAGTTCTGCGCCGTGACGTCCACCAGCGCGCTGAACGCGTCGCCCGAGAGATCCAGCCCTCCGGAGGACGCGGCGAGGGCTCCGGAGTGGCAGGCGGTGCAGGACACCTTGAAGAAGCTCTGGTCGAGGCTGGAATAGGTGGGCTGGATGCCCGGCGGGCAGATTTGGATCTGGGCCACGGGGGCGATGCGCCCCAGCGCTCCTGCGGCCGGCGGCAACGCATGGCACAGATTGCAGTCCCCATGCGGCGCGGGCCCCAGCATGCACTGGACCGCGCCGTTCCTGCTCACGCAGACCCGCAGCGGAAACGCGACCCGCTCGGCCGAGTAGAAGTTACCCGCGAGGTTGCTGCGGACCTGGAACGTGGACCCCGCGGCGTCGGTCACCTGGACCGAGACGCCCTCGATCCCGGAGTCTGCGCCGGCATCGACCGTCGGGTACACCGTTCCCGCGAAGCTCCACGGAGTCGCCCGCTTCACGGGGAGTCCTTCCGTGACGGGGAGTGCCCCGGCGTCAGCCTGCAATCCGCCGTGGCAACGCAGGCAGTCGTCTCCCGGACGCATGAGGGGGCCGTTCGCGGGCGTGCACGCCGCGACCACGGCCCCGGCGACCGCCAGCAGGAGGTGCCTCATCGACCGCCTCGCAGGACGAGGTCGAAGTCGATGTGACAGGCGTCCTCGATCTTCACGAACAGGAGGGAGGGTCGCTGCACGCCGTGCGCGTCGAGGCTCACGTCGAAGCTCCCGCGCGCACGCACGCTCCCGTCCGGCTGCAGCAGGAGCGAGACCGGGATCGCGGCGGGGGTCTTGACGCCGTGGAGCTCGACCTCGCCATCCAGCGTCACGGGGCCCGTCGGAACCTGGTGGTCCGCCCCGAGCCGCACAATCCCCTTGAGGACGACGAATGGAAACTTCCCCGCCTCGAGCGTCTCGAGCATGTGCTCGTCACGATTGCCGTCGCCGGTCTGGAGGGACGCCACCGGCACCCGCACCA
>JADGOQ010000038.1 GCA_017882885.1 Actinomycetales bacterium
CATCCTGCTCCCGACGGTCGGGCACGCACTCGGCTTCATCGCGGAGATGGACAACGGCGACATCGTCGGCCTGAACCCCGAGACCGGCCACGAGCAGATGGCGGGCCTGAACTACACCACCGGGCTCGCCCAGGCGCTGTGGTGCGAGAAGCTCTTCCACATCGACCTCAACGGCCAGCACGGCCCGCGGTACGACCAGGACCTGGTGTTCGGCCACGGCGACCTGATCTCCTCGTTCTTCACGGTGGATCTGGTGGAGAACGGCTTCCCGGGCGGCGGCCCGAAGTACGACGGTCCCCGCCACTTCGACTACAAGCCGTCCCGCACCGAGGGGCTCCCGGGCGTGTGGGCCTCCGCGAAGGCCAATATGGACCTGTACATCACGCTGAAGGAGAAGGCAGCCGCGTACCGCGCCGACCCGCGCGTCCAGGAGGCCATGGAGTACTCCGGCGTCCTCAGCCTCTCGGAGCCCACCCTCGGCGCTGACGAGACCCTTGCCGACTTCCTCGCCGACCGTTCGGTGTTCGAGGACTTCGACGTCGACGCGGCCGCCGCGCGTGACTACGGGTTCGTTGCGCTCAACCAGTTGGCCGTCGAGCACCTGCTCGGCTGAGCCCGCCACCAGGAGGAGTACAGCGATGACGCTGGTCGCCGGGGTCGATTCGTCGACCCAGTCGTGCAAGGTCGTGATCCGGGACGCCGGGACCGGGGTGCTCATCCGCACCGGCTCGGCGCCGCACCCGGACGGGACCGAGGTGGACCCCGCGGCGTGGTGGGAAGCCCTGCAGGCGGCCATCGCGGCGGCGGGGGGCCTCGACGACGTCGCGGCGCTGGCCGTCGGCGGCCAGCAGCACGGCATGGTCGCGCTCGATGGGCGGGGCGAGGTCATCCGGCCGGCGCTGTTGTGGAACGACACCCGCAGCGCCGGTGCGGCGGCCGACCTCATCGCTGAACTCGGGGTGCTGCGCGGCTCGGGGCCCGATGACGGCCCGCGCGCGTGGGCTGAGGCCACGGGTTCCGTGCCCGTCGCCTCGCTCACCGTCACCAAGCTCCGCTGGCTCGCCGACCACGAGCCGGAGAACGCCGCCCGGGTGGCCGCCGTCGCGCTGCCGCACGACTGGCTGACCTGGAAACTGATGGGCGGCATGGACGTCGGCCTCGCGGCGCTCGCCACCGACCGCTCGGACGCCAGCGGGACCGGGTACTTCAACACGGCCGCCGGCACCTACGACCGCACCCTGCTGGACCTGGCGCTGCGGCGGGACACCGCCGGCGTCGTACTGCCGCGCGTGTGCGGTCCGGACGAGCGCGCCGGCACCACCCCGGCCGGCATCGTGCTCGGCCCGGGGTGCGGCGACAATGCGGGGGCGGCGCTCGGCCTCGGCATGACGAGCGGGGACATCTCGATCTCCATCGGTACCTCCGGGGTGGTGGCCGCGGTCACCGACACCCCGGTGGTGGACCCGTCCGGCACGCTCACCGGCTTCGCCGATGCCACGGGCCGGTTCCTCCCGCTCGCGGTGACGCTCAACGGCTCGCAGACGATGGATGTGATCCGCGCGCTGTTGGGCGTGGACTACCGCGAGTACGACCGCCTCGCACTCGCCTCGACGCCCGGGGCCGGCGGGCTCACGCTGGTGCCCTACTACCAGGGGGAACGCACCCCCAACCTGCCCGGCGCCACCGGCTCGCTCCTCGGGATGACGATGGCCAACCTCACCCGGGAGAACCTCGCACGCGCCAGCGTGGAGGGGCTGCTCTGCGGACTCGCGGACGGCCTCGAGGCCTTCCTCTCCCAGGATGTCCCGGTGGAGCGGATCCGCCTCATCGGTGGCGGCGCCCGCGCCCTGGCGGTGCAGCGGATCGCCCCGTCCATCTTCGGCCGGGAGATCCTCCTCCCCGAGCCGGGCGAGTACGTGGCCGACGGCGCCGCCCGCCAGGCCGCGTGGGTGCTGACCGGCGAACTCCCGACCTGGGAGACCAGCCCGTCCACCGCCACGTCCGCGCCCCCGGCCCCCGAGGTGCGGGCCGCCTACGCCGCGCGCCGTGACCTGTGGGCGCAGCGGTGACCAACGGGACGGCCATCACGCTGACGGCGGGTGACCACTCCGCCGTCGTCACGAGTGTCGGGGCCACACTCGCGGCGCTGCGCTTCCGCGGCGTGGACCTCGTGTACCCGCTGGACCTCACGCGGCTGCCACTCGCCTACGAGGGCAAGGCGCTCGCGCCATGGCCGAACCGCATCCGCGACGGCCGCTACGCCTGGGACGGCGTTCCGCTGCAGGTCCCCATCACCGAGGTGGGGACCGGGAACGCCCTGCACGGGCTCGCGTCGTGGCTGGACTGGGACGTGGTGGACGTGCGGGCCGACGCCGTCACGCTGCGGACCACCGTGGCCGCACAGCCCGGCTACCCGTTCACGCTGGACCTGGAGGCGCGGTACGTGCTCTCCGGGGACGGCCTGGCGGTCCGCCTCACCGCACGCAACGCCGGTGGCACGCCCGCCCCGGTCGGGCTGGGCTTCCACCCGTACCTCCGCGCCGGGGGGTCGATCGACGACCTGACGCTGTTCTTCCGCGCCGCGGCCGTCCTCGACGTCGACGACCGCGGGCTGCCGGTGGGGCGTCGCGACGTCGCGGGCACCGCCGTCGACTTCGCCGAGCCCCGCCCGATCGCGGCGCTCGCGATGGACAACCCGTTCGCGATGCCGCCCTTCTGGCGCGTGGAGCTGCGCGACGCGGGCGGCGCGGGCGTGGCCCTCGAGTCGGACGCGCCGTGGCTGCACCTCTACACCGGCGAACTGCTGGGCCGCCGGGCCCTTGCCGTGGAACCGACCACCTGCCCGCCCGACGCCTTCAACTCCGGCGAGGACCTCGCGGTGCCGGCGCCGGGCGAGATCGTGGCGTTGGAGTTCCGCATCACCGCCCTCGCCCGCTGACCCCTGCGGGCCGCCGACCACTGCGGGCCGCGGACCGCTCAGGACGAGACGTCCGCCGTCATGAAGCGGCTCCAGGCGAGCGACCCGAAGATCGCGACCCAGGCGGCCTGCACGGCGAGCCCCTGCCCGAGCACGCCCCAGTCCACCCCGATGCGCAGGAACTCGGCGAAGTCGAACCAGTGGTGCGTCAGCAGTCCGGGGTGGATCGCCGCGAGTTGCGGCAGCGAGTCGAGCACCGTGGAGACGATGGAGAGGATCACGGTGGCGGCCATCGCACCGACGGGCACCTCGGTGAGCGTGGAGAAGAACAGGCCCACCGCGACCAGTCCGGTCAGCGACAGCGCCACGTAGCCGACCACGCCCGCCATGCGGGCGATGCCGTCGGCGAGCGGCACGGTGGTGCCGGACAGCAGGGTCATGTCGGACAGGCCGAAGTACAGGGCCCCGGTGATGAGTGCCACCACCGCGATCGCCAGCACCGCCGTCACCGCGAACGCGAGTGCGGCCGCGGCCTTCACGCCGAGGAGGCGGGTGCGCGAGACGGGCAGTGCCAGCAGGTAGCGCAGGGTGCCGGTCTGGGCCTCGCCGGCCACGGCATCGCCGGACGCGATGGCGATGGTGAGCGGGAGGAGGAACGGCAGGCACATGAACAGCGCCGCGATCACCAGGAAGAGGCCGTTGCCGGTCACGCGTCCCACGAAGCCCGGACCCTGACCGCCCAGCCCGGCGTCCTGGGCGATGAAGAGCACGGTTCCCAGCAGCAGTGGCACGGCGGCGAGCCCCGCCAGCAGGGCGAGGTTGCGCCTCCGCCCGAAGACCAGGCGCAGCTCGCTGCGCAGGAAGCGCCAGCGCGATCCCCGGACCTGCGCGGGAGCGATCGCCGCAGCGGTGTGGTCAGCGGGCGACATCGAATCCCTCCCCGGTGAGCTGCACGAAGAGCTGCTCCAGGCTCGGCCGGCGCACCTCGAACCCGATGAGGTCCACACCCGCATGGACGAGCGCGGCGGAGACGGTCCCGGGCGCCGCCGCGCCCAGGAGCGCGTGCAGCGTCACGCCGTCGGCGGCCACCTCGGCGAGGCCGAGCGCGTTCAGGACCGCGGCCGCCGTCGCGACGTCGCCGGGGGTGGTGGTCACGGACACGCGGGTGGCGCCGTCGTCGGCCAGCGCGGCACGTTCGCCCTGCATGAGGAGCCGTCCCCGCCCCATGATCCCGATGTGGGAGCAGACCTGCTCGATCTCGGAGAGGAGGTGGGAGGAGACGAGCACGGTGGTCCCCGCGTCGGAGAGTTCGCGGATCAGGTGGCGCACCTCGCGCGTGCCCTGCGGGTCGAGGCCGTTCGTGGGCTCGTCGAGGACGAGGAGCTCGCGGGGCTGCAGCAGCGCGGCCGCGAGGCCGAGCCGCTGCTTCATCCCGAGCGAGTACTGGCGGTAGGACTTGCCGGCCGCCGCCGTGAGCCCGACCCGCTCGAGCGCCTCGCCGATGCGGGCGCGGGACGTGCGCGGGTCCGCGGTGGCATCGCTGGAGTCGAGGCGGCGGAGATTGGCACTGCCGCTGAGATAGGGGTGGAAGGCCGGCCCCTCGACCAGCACACCGACCCGCGGGAGCACCGCGCCGCCCGCGCCGGGCATCGACTGCTCCAGCAGCCACGCGCGCCCGCTCGTGGGCCGCACGAGTCCGAGCAACATTCTGATGGTGGTGGTCTTGCCGGAGCCGTTCGGTCCGAGGAAGCCGTACACGGCGCCCTGCGGCACCTCCAGGTCAATGCCGTCGACCGCGACCTGCCCGGACCGGAACCTCTTCGTGAGGCCCGCGGTCCGCACCGCGAACGACGTCGGTGAACCGCCCGTCACGCCATCGCGCGCAGGGTCTCGGCCGGGACCGCCCCCACGAGCACGCGGCCGTCATCGGTCACCAGGATGCTCAGCAGCGTCGAGCTGAGGAGCCGACCCTCGGGAACCTCGGTGGTCAGCTGCTCGTAGAGCGCGAGCGAGTCCAGGGAGAAGCCGTCGTGGTCGGGGACGAACTCCTTCACCAGGTCCTGCGCACCGTCCGAACCGATGATCTTCTCGGGGGTGACGCCGGCCAGGGCGGACGGATCGCCGGCCACGAGGGCGGCGACGTCGAACTTCCCCTCCACCACGGTCTCCCACCCGGTGCCGCTGACGGTCACGTGGTCCTTCGCGTCCGCCGGCGGGGTGGTGCCGTCGCCCGCGAGCAGGTCGCTCGCCGTCGGTAGCGGGACCAAGACCTCGCGCACGGCGGCACCCGCCGGTGCGGCGAAGGCCAGCACGGAGTCGGCCGGGGTGGCGAAGGAGATGTCGGTGAACCCGATCTCGAGCGCCGGCGCCGCCTCGTCCTGCGTGCTCCACGCCTGCACCCGCAGTGGCACCATGGTCTTGCCGTCTATCGCGACGACCACGCGGTCCACCAGCGTGCCGCCGGTGTCGGGGGTGACGACGAGCTGGTACGCGTCGCGGCCCGCGACGGTGACCTGGTCGCCGAGCGTGACGGTGGAGGACTCGTCCGCCTTGGTGAGCACGCTGCGCGCGGCCTCGTCGGGGGTGGGGAGGTCACGCGTGCCGGGAAGCGCGCCGTCGCCGCCCGCGGCCCGCAGCGCGTCGAGGCGTGCCTGGTCGGCCGCACGGAGGGCGTAGTGCACCACCTCGTCGTCCGAGCTCGAGTAGGTCCAGGCCTCCGCGCCGTCGGTGACCACCGAGTACTCCGACGCCATGCCGAGGAGGGCGACGCGGGAGCGGTCGGCGCCGTCGGTCCACAGCCGCAGGGTGGAGCTGCCGCCCAGCAGCGAGAGCGGGTCCGCGCCGCTCGTCTCGTTGATCGGCAGCTCGGGGAGGCCGAGGCGGGCGGTGTGGACCACCGTGCCGGACATCGGCACGGGTTCGGACTCGAGCACCTGCGTGAGGAGCTGCTCGGGAGTCACGGCGGGCAGCTCGCCGTCGACCGCGGACGCCAGCAGCGGCTGGGCGAAGAACGCCCCCGCGACGGCGGCGGTGACGACGGCCGGGACCGCCCAGGGGGAGCGGAGAAAGGGCACGCGGGTTGCTACTGCGGTGGTCATGTCCCCACGGTAGGCCACGGCACCTGAGAGGGGGCTGAGAGCGGACGCCCGAGGCTCCACCCGCCCGGCGCTGGCATGATGGGACGGTGCGGGTACTCGTGGTCGACGACGAGCGCGGTCTCGCGCGCGCCCTCTCGCGCGGGCTGACCGCCGAGGGCTTCGCGGTGGACGTGGCGCACGACGGCGAGACCGGGCTCACCCTCGCGACGTACACCGAGTACGACGCGATCGTGCTTGACGTCATGCTGCCGCGGCGCAGCGGGTACGACGTCGTCGCGGCGCTGCGCGAACGGGGCGTCTGGACACCGGTGCTCATGCTCAGTGCCAAGGACGGCGAGCACGACATCGCCGACGCCCTCGACCTCGGCGCGGACGACTACCTCACCAAGCCCTTCTCCTTCGTGGTGCTCGTCGCCCGGCTGCGTGCCCTCGTGCGCCGCCCGGCCGAGGCCCGCCCGGCCGTCCTCACCGTGGGCGGACTCTCAATGGACCCCGCGGCTCGCACCCTGACGCTGCGCGGCGAACCGGTGGACCTCACCGCCCGCGAGCTCGCCCTGCTGGAGTACCTCATGCGGCA
>JADGOQ010000039.1 GCA_017882885.1 Actinomycetales bacterium
GGGTTGTGACAGGTGCGGACTTTGGAGTGCTTTCGTATCGCACGCAGATCGCACGACGACTGCCGTACCGGCATACGTGAACATGTTTGTGCAGGTCAACCGGGGTGCGCCGGGTAGGCGCGCCCTGTCTTGTAAACAGGGGGTTGGGGGTTCGAGTCCCCCCGCCAGCTCGAAAAGCATTGTGACACAGCGCAATTCGCGCTTCAAGTGCACCTGTGTTTCGGACAGATGCGCTCGTCAGCTCGAAAGGGGTGCTGACCTGCAACGATGTGCTCGGCGACCCCGGCAGGCGGGTGCTTGTGGCCGTTCCTGTCCACAATCTGCTTCGATCGTCATCGCACGTAGATCGCACGCAGATCGCATGAAACAGGTGCGCTTCCGCAGCGACGACCACGTCAGATGCGCCGACGCGAGTCGCACGGACCGCGGCTGAGCGGTCCCCTCCCGAGGCCCGCTTCGAGCGCGGCGACGCGATGGTCGCGCAGCGCTTCACTGCGATCGGGTCTGCTGACGGTTCGGTTGGCCCCTGATCCGTGGGCCCGAAGCGCCCCGCTGGAGGGAGGTCGACATGCCTGCAGCACACCCCCAGGAGTTCCGTGCCGGCGTCGTCGCGGTCGCCCGGTCGGCGTCGAGCCGGTCGGTCTTGCCCTGCGTGCGCCGCTCCGCCCGGCCGGGTCGAGTCCTACAACCGTGACCGGCCCCACCGGTCCCTGGGAATGCGCACCCCGGCCGCGTTCGCGGCATGCCGTGCCACCCAGAACGATGGCAGTCCTGAGAGGGGTGAATGAGAGTGGCCACCACCGCCACTGGACCACTCGACCTCCTCGACCCGCCGGCTTCAAACCCCGAAGACTCTCACCCCGAGTGGACCAAACCCAGGGGGCCGGTCACCACCATGCCGGACTCAACTCCATCGAAGACCGTGCCCGTGCGGAAGATGCGCACCCCCCAGGGCGATCCCATCCAAGGGGGTAGCGCTAAGGAACTGTGCCGAGCGCCGTCCATGCCCGCCGCGATCGGCCGGGCCTCAGCGGCAGGAAGTATGCGCCTCGTAGCGGGATTGCGCTGGGGGTGGTGCATGGTCGGCGTCCGAGGAGATCAGACAGTCAGGCCTCGGTTCTCGAGCTCGCTTCGGACATCCCACCGCAACAGCGCGACGGCGAGGGCGAAGAGTTCGACGGCCTCCGGCAGCCCGGGTAGGTCCGCCACGGCATCGGCGCGCCACGGGCTGCTCCGCCGTATCGAACCCGCCCGCCGCCCGTCGACGCGCAGCACTTCCCTTTGCCGCCAGGGTGACGCCCGGCGGAACTGGTAGGTCGTCCCGTCAGCCTTGATCGTCCAATCCCTGCGGCCGAGGCGGTCCGCTGAGGCGATCCGGTCGCCGGCCTCGCCCAGCATGCTGCACGTCGTCCCCCACGGGTCGGCTCGCACGACGTAGCGTCGCCCGTCCACCTCGAGCGTGCCACCGACCCTGCGCGGCGATCTGTCCCACGTCGCGACCTGCCGGCCATCGGTGACCATGTGGTAGCGACCCGATAAGACGTTCACCCTCCGGGCCTCTATCACGTTCACCGACGTTAACGGTCGCCCACCCTGCCCCGCCCTCGCCAGCCTCTGAACAGTCGTTGAACGCCCATCGAACAAACGGTGGTGCGAACCTCGGCGGCGGGACGCGAGAGCCACCGGACTCACCGCGGGACCAGGACATCTGGCTCCGCGGGACGCGCCACCCGACAATTGCCGGCCATGGCCCCTGCGACCCGCGTGGCAGGCCGGTCGGCTGGCGACAGCCGTGGGACTGCGCCGATGGCGGCCCGCCAGGATGTCACGGCACTCCGGCTCGACCAACAACGGAACGTAGTCACGAACCGGGCCCACCAGCCGGGCGTGCACGTCGTCGACGGCGCCCCTCTCCTGCCCTGCCGGGATGTCCGGAAACCTCGCTGCGAGCCTACGGAAGACCTCATCGACCGCGCGCCCCTCTCCGGGGCCCGCTCTGCGCTGCTGCCCGTCATTCCTGTCCTGCCTCAGCCGGAGCCGCGGACCCACAGGTCGTCGTGCTTGCGTGGCAGGCGCCGCCAGGCCCGTTCGAAGTCCGCCTCCGAGGCTCGTGCCCGCTCCTCCTCGCGCCGGTGCAGGCGGCCGGCGCCGAAGGCGACCTGGCCCGGGGTTCGTCCGGCGAGGCCCTCCAGCCAGGCGCGGGAGGTGACCGTGTCCTGGTGGGCGCCCAAGGCATCCTGGAGTGCCTTCGCCCGCCGTGACAGGCGCCTTGCGCGCTTGCCGAGCACCGGGGCGGCGGACTCCGCTGCGTAGCGCAGCCGCTTCGCCTTCTTGCGCACCTCGTGCAGCCCCTGCTGGTGGGCCGTACCGGGGTCGGCACGCTGAGCCGCACTCGCCGCACGCCGGAGCCGGCGGGCGTCCCGCTCCAGGAGGTCCGGTAGCACCTTCCGCGCGGGTTTCGACGCCCCGCGTCGAAGTGCCGGCGACTCGATGACGGCCTCCACCGATCTCAGCAGCTGCTGGTACCTCTCGCTACCGACCGCCTCCACCGAGGCCTCGTGACCGATCCGATGGGACTCCTCGAGGTCGCGCCGGATCCGCTCGCGCAGCGCGTCGGTCGCCGGACCGTCGGGCTCGTCAGCGGTCATCGCGTCGAGGTGCGCGCGCAGCACCTCGGCGTCACGGGCCTCGCCGAGCGCGAGCCCCAGCCAGCGGAGCTCCTCGCAGAGGGCGTCCACCGCCCCCGGTTCGAAGAGGGGTAGGTAGCTCGTCAGGGCGGAGCGCATCCGCCGGGCGGCGATGCGCAGCTTGTGCACCGTCTCGCCTCTGAGGCCGGCATCGTGCTCCCGCAGCACCCGAAGATGCTCGGCGAGGTACGCGGCCAGCACATCGCGGGCGCTCGACCGGCGAGGCCTCAGGCCTGCCCGCCACGGGGCGGGCCCGGCGGCCGGTGACTCCGCGGCGAGGGCCCGGGCGAGCTTGGACGAGACCCCGGCTGGCCGGGCCCCCGCGCCGAGCAACACGGGCTCCACACCGTCCAGCAGCGCGCGCGGGCCATCGATGAGCTCGACCTCCCACTCGCGCCAGTGCTGGCTCAGTGTCGGCTCGAGGAGCCGCTCGGCGCGGACGTCGTCGTCGGAGAGCACCGCGAGGGCGTCACCCTCCGCGTCGAGGAGCAGGACCTCTGAGCGGTGGGTGCACACGCGCGCAACAGGGTGCATCCGCCGATTGCCGATGATCTCTTCCACCCTGTCGCGCAACGGTTTCGGGACGGTGTGGACGGCCCTACCGAGCGGGAGCCGAGTCTCGATGCGGGCCTCCGGGCCGGACGGCTCCTTCAGGTGCCATCCCTCGTCCGTGCCGCCGACACGGCGTCGCACTGTGACGCCGTGCCGCAGGAGGTCGAGTTCGCGGGTGTCGAAGTACACCGCGACGAGCTCCCCGGCGGAGGAGGCGCGGGTACCGGCGACGGCGTCGACACCGCCGAGGTCAGGGAGGTCGGTATCGGGATCGACCGCGAACTTGCGCTCGACCTCCTCCTGGCGCGACTCACTCATGCACACCATCCTTCACCACGCATCCGCGCCCCTGCGACCCGCTATGTCCGAGTTCTCCCACCGGGAAGACGCATCGAGCGGGGCCGTGCCGGTCCAGGACGCGAACCGGTTGCGGTCGGCGAACCGGGTGACGTCGCCGACGTCGGCCAGGACGCGGGCAGCCACCACCGGGCCGACGCCGTGGATGTCCATCA
>JADGOQ010000040.1 GCA_017882885.1 Actinomycetales bacterium
CGAGATCAACGCCGCCACGGGTGTGACCCTGCCCGGCGCTCACATCGCCTACAACGGCGTTGGGCTCGGCGCGCGGAGCCGCCCGTTCGCGGGACGCGTCACGGCGCACGGGGCCACCGACCCCGCGCTGGCGGGAACCACCTACCGGTTGCTGGTTCGGAACGTCACGGCCGGAGGGTCGGCCACGCCGCTCCTGACACCGTTCTATGTGGTGGACTCGAACACGCAGGGCTCGTGGGTCACCCCGGGTGCGGGCGGCTGGACCGCCTGGCCACAGTGGAACACCAACACCCTGGGCACCCTCGGGTACTTCAACTCCAGCGGGGACGACCTGTGGGAACTCCAGCTCGAACTCTCGGGCAGCGGCGTGGTGGACGCGCAGCGCGTGCGGCTGGACAACACGCTGAACGCCGCATCGGTGGACCCGGCGAACGCCGCCCACCTCGCATTCGATCCCGGGCAACTCTCCCAGCAGGTGTGTGGAAAGTTCACCCAGGGGATGCAGGTCACCGGCACCTATGACGCCCGGGACACCTGGTTCGACCAGTGGGCCTTCACGCTCTCACCGTTCCCGCTGCCCGCGGGCGCGCTCACCACGTCGGTGGCGCTCACGACGGCGGAGGCCCCGGTTGGCTCGACCTGGGCCCTCGACACCAGCGGGCTCCAGCCGTGCGGCTACGTGCTGCGGCTGTACTCGTACGACCTGGCGGTGCTGAACTCGGTGACCACCGGGCGGCACGTCCCGATCGAGATCGGGTTCTGCATCGAGTGAAGTGACGCCACTGCCCGGGCGGGCGGATCTCGTTCCCGCCCGGGCAGCGGCGTGGACCGGCAGGATTGGGGGCAACGGCTCAATCCCAAGGTTTCCCAGGAAGGCACACGATGAACGCACCCGAGACGCGCGACCGGAACGCGGACTGGTGGAAGTCCGCCGTCGTCTACCAGATCTACCCGCGGTCGTTCGCGGACAGTGACGGCGACGGCCTCGGGGACCTGCGCGGGAGCATCGGCAGGCTGGACCACCTGGCGGCGCTCGGCGTCGACGTCATCTGGCTCTCGCCCATCTACCGCTCGCCGCAGGACGACAACGGCTACGACATCTCCGACTACGAGGACGTGGACCCGCTGTTCGGAACCCTCGCGGACCTGGAGGAACTCATCGCCGGGGTGCACGAGCGCGGGATGAGGATCGTGATGGACCTGGTGGTGAACCACACCTCGGACGAGCACCCGTGGTTCGTGGAATCCCGTTCGAGCCGGGACAACCCGAAGCGGGACTGGTACTGGTGGCGCCCGCCGCGCGCGGGCCACGAGCCGGGGGCCCTCGGGGCGGAACCCACGAACTGGGGGTCGTTCTTCTCGGGAACGGTGTGGGAGTGGGACGAGGCCACGGGCGAGTACTTCCTCCACCTCTTCTCCCGCAAGCAGCCGGACCTGAACTGGGAGAACCCTGCAGTCCGGCAGGCGGTGTACGCGATGATGCTGCGGTGGCTGGACCGCGGCGTCGACGGTTTCCGCATGGACGTCATCAACCTGATCTCCAAGCAGGTGGACGCCGACGGGTCACTGCCGGACGGCGTCGTCCACGGCGGCGGGTCGCTGGGGGACGGCACGCCGTTCTGCATGAACGGCCCGCGCATCCACGAGTTCCTGCAGGAGATGAACCGCGAGGTGCTGGCGGGGCGGAACCTCATCACCGTGGCGGAGACCCCGGGCGCCTCGATCGCGGACGCGGTGCGCTACACCGACGCGGCACGCGGCGAGGTGAACATGGTGTTCCAGTTCGAGCACATGGGCCTGGACCAGGTGCCGGGCGGGTCGAAGTGGGACCTCGCCCCGCTACGGCTCACCGACCTCAAGCGGAACCTCACGGCGTGGCAGGAGGGCCTCGCCGAGGCGGGGTGGAACTCGCTGTACTGGGACAACCACGACCAGCCCCGCGTCGTCTCGCGCTTCGGCGACGACGGCGCCCACCGCGTCCCGTCCGCCAAGGCGCTGGCCACGGTGCTGCACCTGCTGCGCGGCACCCCGTACGTGTACCAGGG
Source organism: Actinomycetales bacterium (assembly GCA_017882885.1). Lineage (GTDB taxonomy): Bacteria > Actinomycetota > Actinomycetes > Actinomycetales > Actinomycetaceae > UBA1383. The sequence continues at coordinate 2,046 of JADGOQ010000040.1, forward strand.
CGAGGAGTTCGGGATGACGAACGCCCACTTCACGTCGCTGGCGCAATACCAGGACATCGAGTCGCTGAACTGGGCGCGGGAGGCGGCGGAGCGCGGGGTCCCGGAGGAGATGATCCTGCGCTCGCTGGCCGCCAAATCCCGCGACAACGCCCGCACCCCCGTCCAGTGGGACGTTTCGGCGAACGCCGGCTTCACCACCGGGACGCCCTGGCTGTCGGTGAACCCGAACCACACGGAAGTCAACGCGGCGGCCGCAGTGGCGGACCCGGACTCGGTGTTCCACCACTACCGCCGGCTCATCGAGTTGCGGCACACCCTTCCAGTGGTGGTCCACGGCGACTACCGCCCGCTCCTGCCCGCGGACGAGCAGGTGTTCGCGTACGTCCGCTCCCTCGGGGACGAGCGGTTGCTCGTGATCGCCAACCTGTCGGGGGAGCCGGCCACCGTGGACCTCGGCGACGACGCCGCGCTGCTGGGCGGCGAGGTCGTCCTGGCCGCGGGGCCCGGCGCGGCGGGCGCGGCGGGCGACGGCGTCGTCACGCTGGCGCCGTGGGAGTCGCGGGTGGTCCTGACGCGCTGAGTTTGCCCCGCAGGGCCGAACTCCGGCACCCCCAGTTGTGGGGGAACCGTCGCTCGGACCTCCCACCACGCCATGTGTTGGGTGAGTGAATCCGGTACTTGCGTTCGTCGTCGTCATGCTGGTGTGGACGATCAGCGACTTCGTCGCGAAGAAGACGCAGTCGCTGCTGGCGCTCGCCGGGGTGGTGGTCGGCTTCATCATCGTCCACCTCGGCACGCTGATCAGCATCGACGACTTCAAGAAGCAGTGGAAGACCCTCCTGATCGGCATTGCAACCGTGTTCGGCATCGGGATCGCGCTTTGGATCGCCGCGCTCATCTTCGGGGCGCGGGCGCCCCCGGCGGGTACGAGGGGGTGGCCAGCGCGCTTGACTTCGTGATTGCCGGCACGGGCTCGCCGACCGGGGTGTCACTCTCGTCCTGCGCCGTCGCGGTGACGGTGACCGTGCCGGCCTTGTCCACGCTGCACGCGAAGCGGGACCCCTTGCCGGTGTCCGGCACGGCCCCGCCGCTGGCGGTCCATACGACACGGTTCTTGTCGGCGTCCTCGGGAGTGGTGAGGACGACAAACGTGCCCTCCCGGCCGACGACCATGCTCTCCGGGTACTGGATGCTGGGTGTGGCCAGTGCCTCCACGCCGAGGAGTTCGGAACCCGGCGCTCCACCACCTTGCGAGAACGCCGACGCGTTGGCTGTCGTGGTCCGCGGGCTGCCGGGCCGCTTGAGCTCCGCATCGATCACGTCGAGCAGTTCTTGGTGGTACCTCCAGGCGAAGTACAGGCCGGCGCCGATGACCAGGAGGGTCGCGAGCAGGACGGAGAGCGGCAGCGCCGCCGACCAGGCACTCAGGGCGGCGTCACCGGCGGCGGCCGATTCGCTGGGCGACGGCGTCGGCGAGGGCGGAGGCGACGGCGTCGCCCCGGGGAGGGACGCGAGCAGGCCGAGTGTGCGGAGTGTGGTCACGGGAACCTCCTGGGCAGGGCAGGGCGGGGCAGGGCGGGGCTGACGCTCGGAGGGTGAGTGGTTCGAATCCTAGGGCGATGACACGACGAGGTCCAGAGCCAGCTGCTCTGCCCACTGAGGTTGGGCACCCACGGTGCGGATCCCCAGAGGGTGGGATGACGCCGAGAGGGAGGTTTCACACCCGCGGTGCTGCGTGCGCCAAGCGGTCTCAGCGCGAAACCTCCCCCTCGCGGGGGGCCGGTCCCCCTTCCGGGGCGGTTGGGCACCCAGGGTGCGGGTCCCCAGAGGGTGGGATGACGCCGAGAGGGAGGTTTCACACCCGCGGTGCTGCGTGCGCCAAGC
>JADGOQ010000041.1 GCA_017882885.1 Actinomycetales bacterium
TGTTCCAGAAGATGGTGTGGTTGATGTGCCCGCCGAGGTGGAACGCCAGGTTCTTCTCGAGCATGTTGATCGCGCCGAAGTCGCCGGATTCCCGTGCCGCCGCGAGCTTGTCGAGGGCCACGTTGGCCCCATCGACGTACGCCTGGTGGTGCTTGTCGTGGTGGAGCTGCATGATCTTCGCACTGATGTGCGGCTCGAGGGCCGCGTAGTCGTAGGGCAGTTCAGGCAGTGTGTAGACGGCCATGGATTCTCCTCCTGTGTAGGGAAATGCCGGTAATCGGGATCACATCCAGCCTACTGTCAACCATCGGGGTGGGCACTCCGAGAGGTGCCACTCGTGCCAGATTTCGCTGTGGGCGCCAATATGGCCCCACACCATGGCGGTGCGGGGCCTTATTGGGTGGGGCCTCAGTGCTTGCTGGGCTCCAGTTGGCGCTGCTGGTCCCCGGAGGCGACTGCCGCGTGCTGCTCGTGCGCGGCGGCGAGCTCCGCCGGTGTGACAGGCTCGATGCGGTCCTCGTAGAAGAACCGGGACAGTTTCTGTATCCGCAGGTCCTTCTTGTAGCCGGGCCGTACAACGCCGTGCGCGTCCTCAGCCGGCTCGATCTCGAGCGGCTTGTGGTTGTGGAAGGAGACCAGCGTCCAGCGCTCGTTCGGCGTGAGCGGCCGGTGGACCTCCTTGAACTCACCGTTCTCCAGCTGTACCACACGCCCGGTCTCATGGCCGTGGAGCACGAGCTCGCGATCCCGCCGCTGCAGGGCGAGGCAGATGCGCTTGGTGAGCATGAAGGCGATCACCGGGAGCACGAAGATGCCGATCCGGAAGGCCCAGACCACGTGGAACACGTCCAGGTGGAGGTGGGTGGCGATCAGGTCGAGCGCGCCGGCCGCGCCGAGGAGGATGAACGCGGCGAGTGCGGCGACCCCGAGGGCCGTGCGGACGGGCGCGTTGCGCGGACGGTCGAGGACGTGGTGCTCGGCGCGGTCCTTCGTGACGGCCGCCTCGATGAAGGGGTAGGCCCCGAGGAAGGTGAAGAGGATCCCGGGGATCACCATGGCGGGGATCAGGATGTTGAGCGACAGGGTGAAGCCCAGGAACTCGACCTCGGCGAAACCCGGCATGAGGCGCAGGGCACCGTCGAGGAACAGCATGTACCAGTCTGGCTGGGCGCCGGCGGACACCGGCGAGGGATCATAGGGGCCGTAGTTCCACACGGGGTTGATCGACAGGAGGCCGCCCATCAGCGCGAGGACACCGGAGACGATGAAGAAATTGCCGCCCATCTTCGCGACGTAGACCGGGAAGGCGGGGTAACCGACGACGTTCCGGTCCGTCCTGCCCGGACCCGGGAACTGCGTGTGCTTCTGGAACACCATGATGATCATGTGCGCGGAGAGCAACGCGATGATGAGGCCGGGAATGAGGAGGATATGGGCCGCGAAGAAGCGGCCAATGATCACCGTGCCGGGGAACTCGCCGCCGAAGATCGCGAGTGACGTCCAGGTGCCGATGATGGGGACGGCACGGACGACGCCGTCGGTGATCCGCAGGCCGTTGCCGGAGAGCACGTCATCGGGCAGCGAGTACCCGGTCAGGCCTGCCGCCAGCCCGAGGAGCAGCATCGTGAATCCGATGAGGTAGTTGATCTCCCGCGGCTTGCGGAAGGCGCCGGTGAAGAAGACGCGGAACAGGTGCGCCACGGCCGCCGCCATGAAGAGCAGGGCCGCCCAGTGGTGGATCTGCCGCATGAGCAGCCCACCGGTCACATGGAAGGAGATGTCAAGGACCGAGGCGAACGCCGCCGACATCTGGACGCCCTGCATGGTGACAGGAAGGGCGTCCTCCGGGTAGTGCACCTCGGCCATGGAGGGGTCGAAATAGAGCGCCAGGAACACGCCCGTGAGCACGAGCGTGATGAAGCTGAACATCGCGATCTCGCCGATCATGAAGGACCAGTGGTCCGGGAAGATCTTGCGGGCGAATTCCTTCACCAGTTTTCCGACCGCGGTGCGCTGGTCGAGGTAGTCGGCGACCGCGGCCGCCTTCGGGCCGCCCGGCGTCTGGGGCTTCGTTGTCGTGCTCACTTCAGCCGCTCCCAGTAGCTAGGTCCGACGGGTTCGTGGAAGTCCGAGGTGGCGATGAGGTATCCCTCGTCATCCACGGAGATCGGGAGCTGCGGGAGCGGGCGCTTGGCGGGGCCGAAGATGACACGCGCCTCGTTCGCGAGGTCGAACGTGGACTGGTGGCAGGGGCAGAGCAGGTGCTTGGTGTTCTGTTCGTAGAGCGCCACCGGGCAGCCCACGTGGGTGCACACCTTCGAGTACGCCACGATGCCGTGGTACGACCAGTCCTCCCTACCGGGGGAGATGTTCAGGTCCGCGGGGTCCATCCGGACGAGGAGCACCACGGCCTTGGCCTTCTCGTTCAGGAACTCGTCCTCGCCCTCCAGTTCGCCCAACTCGTGGGGGATCACATGGAAGACGGACCCGATGGTGACGTCGGCCGCTCGGATGGGCACGTCACCGGGATCCGTTGCGAGGCGCCGGCCGGCTGAACCAGCCGGCTTGTTCCGCCACGCGGTGCGGGCGAAGCGCGAGATGTCCCAGTCCGGGGTGAGGTTGCCGATGAGTGGGAGGACGAACGGCAGCGGCGCCAGCGCCAGGGCCGAGGCGAGGGCTCCCTTGAGCAGGGGACGGCGGGCGATGTTCGCGTCCTTGATACCCGCCTCGAGACCAGCCACCGCCGCGGCGCGCGTCCTCTCGTCGCTGGCCAGCTCGTGGCGAGCCTCCACCTGCTCGGTGTCGTTCATCAGCGACTTCGCCCAGTGCACCGCGGCGAGGCCGATGCCCAGCAGGCCGAGCCCGAGGCCCAGCCCGAGGGCGGTGTTGCCGAGGCGGAGGGTCCCGAGCGATTCGCCGGCGGGGAACAGGAAGAAGCCGACGACGCCGCCGATGGCGCCGACGATCGAGACGACGAGAAGGCCGACCACCTGCATCTCGGCCCGCTTCGCCGCCCGTGGATCCGTGTCCGACATGCGCGGGCGGTGCGGCTCCAGCCCGGGGTTCTCGAACCCGTTGGCCCGGCCGGCGGTTTCGCTGCTCGTGATGTGCTTCTCGCTCACGACGACTTCGCTCCGATCCACACGGCGATTCCGATCAGCGAGCCGAGTCCGAGGACCCACGCCCACAAACCCTCGCTCACGGGACCGAGGGAGCCGAGGGTGAGGCCCCCGGGTGCGGTCTCCCGTTGCTCCATGAGGTAGGCGATGATGTCGCGCTTGCCCTCCGGGGTGATGGAGGCCTCGTTGAAGACCGGCATCGCCTGGGGGCCGGTGAGCATGGCCGTGTAGATCTGGGTGGGGGTTGCCTTGTACAGCGGGGGAGCGTACTTGCCCTCGCTCAGGGCGCCGCCGGCGCCGACGGCGTTGTGGCACATTGCGCAGTTGGTCCGGAAGAGCTGCATGCCGTTCGCCGGGTTCCCGAGCGTGGGGTCCACCGCCTCGGCGGACGGGATCCCCGGGCCGGCGCCGAGCGAGGCGACGTAGGCGGCGAGCATGCTGGTCTGCTGGGCGTCGAACATCGGCTCCTTGCGGGGGGCCTGCACGGAGTTGGATGCCATCGGCATCCGGCCGGTGCTGACCTGGAAGTCCACCGACGCGGCGCCCACCCCGATGAGGGACGGACCGATGTCGTTGCCCTCGGCGTTCAGGCCGTGACAGGTCGAGCAGTTCGCCTGGAAGAGCTTCTGGCCGCCGTCGATGTCCGACGCGGAGCCGACCTCGGCGTCCGCGGCGGGACTCATCAACGCATACAGGCCGCCGGTCAGCAACAGCGCCAGGAGGACGAGCAGCGCCGGGGCGTGGCGGCTCCTCCTCGCGGAGGTGAGGGCATTCATGAGTGGCGTGTCCTTTGCGTCAGCGGATGAGGTAGATCATGGTGAAGAGTGCGATCCAGACGACGTCCACGAAGTGCCAGTAATAGGACACCACGATCGCGGTCGTCGCCTCGTGGTGCCCGAACCGCTTCGCGGTGAAGGTCCGCCCGAGCACGAAGAGGAAGGCGATGAGTCCGCCGACCACGTGCAGGCCGTGGAACCCGGTGGTGATGAAGAAGACGGAACCGTAGGACGTGGACACGTCCAGTCCCACGGAGAACAGCTCGGCGTACTCGTAGATCTGGCCGGCGACGAAGACGGCGCCCATGACATACGTGAGCGTGAACCACTCGACGACCCCCCACTGGCCGACCTGGAGCAATGAGCCCGTGCGCCGGGGCCGGAACCGCTCCGCGGCCCACACCCCCATCTGGCAGGTCACCGAGGAGAGCACGAGGACGGTGGTGTTGGCGAAGGAGAACGGGACGTTCAGGAGTTCGGTGCCGCCCGGCCACTGGTCGTAGTTCACCGACCGATGCGTGAAGTACATGGCGAACAGGCCGGCGAAGAACATGAGCTCGCTGGCGAGCCAGACGATGGTCCCGACCGACACGGGGTTCGGGCGGTCCACGTGCACGTGGACGGAGGGGGCTACGGCTGAATGCGACGACACGCTGTCATTATTGCGTATCCGTGTGCGTTGTCACCTTCTGAGTGGGCCATTGGTCCCGAATTCCACGGATCGAATTTCCCGGCGGCCCCCCGCGGACCCGAGGCCACCGAAACCGGCCTCCGCGGGCGGCGCGTAGGATGGGATCGAGATCACCAGCGGTGTTGCTGCCTGTGCAGCTGGAAGGATGCCTCCCCATGCCTGAGCACGACGAGTACGTGGACGTGTTGCTGTACAGCGATGACTCTGCCACACGGCAGTCGGTCATCTCGGCGATCGGCCGGCGGGCCGGCAAGGGCCTCCCCCTCCTGCGGTGGGACGAGACAGCCACGGCAGACGCCGTGATCGCGAAGGTCGCCGCCCATCGCTACGCCCTGCTCGTGCTCGACGGCGAGGCCGCCAAGGTCGGCGGCATGGCGGTGTGCCGCCAGCTCAAGCAGGAGGTCTACAACTGCCCGCCCGCTCTCGTCCTGACGGCCCGGCCCCAGGATTCGTGGCTGGCGACCTGGTCCTTGGCGGACGGCCACGTGTCGGCGCCATACGATCCCCTGGAGCTGCAGCAGGCGGTGGCGTCCCTGATCGCGAGGGACTGAGCCGTGACCCCCACCTGGCCGCAGCTCATCTCCGACGTCATCGGCAGGATCGACCTCTCCGCGGACCAGACGGCGTGGGCGATGGACCAGGTCATGTCGGGCAACACGTCCCCCGTCACACTCGCGGGCTTCCTCACCGCGCTGGCGACCAAGGGTGAGACGGTGGCGGAGCTGAAGGGCCTCGCGGATGCCATGCTCGCCCACGCGGAGGTGATCGAGGTCCCCACCAACACTCTCGACATCGTGGGCACCGGCGGCGACCGCGCACGTACGGTCAACATCTCCTCGATGGCCGCCCTCGTTCTCGCCGGCGCCGGCGTGCGGGTGGTGAAGCACGGGAACCGGGCGTCGAGTTCCGCGTCGGGCTCCGCCGACGTCATCGAGTCGCTCGGCGTCTCCCTGACCATGCCGGTCCGGGACGTGGAGCGAGCGCTCGACGCCGTCGGAATCACGTTCCTCTTCGCGAACCTGTTCCACCCCTCGATGAGGTTCGCCGCTCCCACCCGCCGCGAACTCGGGGTCGCCACAGCCTTCAACGTGCTGGGGCCGTTGACCAACCCGGCGCGCCCGCGGGCGAACGCCATCGGTGTGTCGAGCGCGCGGCACGCCCCGATCGTCGCCGGTGTCCTCGCGGATCGCGGGAACCGCGCGCTCGTGTTCCGCGGGAGCAACGGCCTCGACGAGCTGACCAGCACCGCGGTCAACGAGGTGTGGGTGGTGGAGGAGGGCCGGGTGACCCGTGAGGACGTCGACGCCACGGAACTCGGGATCGCACCCGCCACCATCGAGGACCTCCGCGGGGCGGACCCGGAGTACAACGCCAACGTGGCGCGATCGATGCTCGCCGGGGCCGAGGGCATCATCACCGACACCGTGCTGCTGAACGCCGCCGCGGGGATCGTCGCCTACGGGACCGAGGGAACGCGCGAGGGCACGCTGCTCGAGCGCCTGGCCGCCGCGATGGGAATCGCGCGGGACTCACTGGTCTCGGGTCGGGCGGAGGACACTCTCAACCGGTGGATCGAGTTCTCCAGGGGTGTGGTGCGCGAGAAGGAGGGCCGCACCCACTGACGGCTGCGAGCCGACGGCGCCGCGCCGCGCCGCCCGTTGCGGCGCGTCAGTCGAGACCGAGCTCGAACGCCTCCTCGAGGTCGTGCCGGGAGTAGGCGCGGAACGCGATGTAGGTGCGGGTCTCGCGAACACCCGGGACCTTCGAGATCTCATCCGCGATGACGGCCGCGAGTTCGTCGTGCGAGCGCACGCGCACCATGGCGATCAGGTCGACGTCGCCGGTCACCGAGTAGACCTCGCTGACCCGTTCGACGTCCGCGACCGCGGCGGCGACCTCCGGGATGAGGGCGGGTTCTGTCTCGATGAGGACGATGGCTGTGAGCACGGTGTCTCCCTTTCTCTGATGACTCCATCATGCCGCCAGCGCTGCCGCGGGGAGGCACAACTAGCCGGAGGGCGGCAGATCCCAGCGGTGGGCGCCCCGGATCGGCAGCGCGATCGGCGGGGCCGAGCCCTCCAGCTCCACCAGCCGCACGCCCGGCTGCTGGCACCACGAGATCACGAGTTCCGTCTCCTCGGCGGTGGTCACCGCACCCACGAGGCGAGGTGGTTCCACGTGTTCGGCGCTCTGGCGCAGGACGGCGAGGGCACCGGCGGGATCTGAGCCCGCTGCCAGCCGTCCGGTGCCGGCGAGTCGCCCGTGACGTACCAGCACCATCTCCCAGTCGCGCTCCGCCGGGCGTGCCGCGACGAACTGGGGGACCCGCGCCCAGGCGCGCAGCCTCTCGGCCCGTGAGGCGCCCACCAGCGCGGAGCGCAGGCGCTCACGCACGAGCAGGGCGTCCTCGTAGCGTTCGGCCGCCGAGAACGCGCCGATCCGCTCCCGGAGGTGGTCCACGAGCTCGTCCACCTCACCCTCGAGGACCCGGCGCGCCCTGCCCACCAGGTGGTCGTAGTCCGCGGCGCCAACCGCCCCGACGCACGGGCCGGGACAGGAGCCGACCTCGAACGCCATGCACGTCCGGGCGGACGGCGACGGCATCCGGGGCAGCCGCAAGGTGCACGACCGCAGCGGCACGAGCCCCTGGATCGCCTCCACAGCCTCGGTCGCCTGCCGGTGGGACCCGAAGGGACCCCACGCCGTGTCCAGGTCCGCCACATCGAGCGAACGTGCGATCGTGAGCCGCGGGTACGCCTCCCGGGTGAGCGTGACCCAGGGACGCCGCTGCGGGCGGCGGGACCTGCGGTTGTACTGGGGGTCGCAGGCGGCGATGAGGCGCACCTCCCGCACCTGCGCCTCGAGCACGCTCTCGCAGGGCACTGTCCGTACCGCCACCGCGAGGTCCACCATCTCGCCGATCCGCGCGCGCTTCTCGGCGGCGGTGAAGTAGCTGCGGACCCTCGTCCGCAGGTCGGTTGCCGTGCCCACATAGAGCACCTCACCGCTCGGGCCGATGAACTGGTAGACGCCAGGGCCGTGCGGCACGCCGTCGGCGAGGGTTGACTTCCGGCGGCGGGCCGGCGGCACCGGGTCGGTGATCGTGCGCAGGTCCTCGAGGTGGAGCAGTCCGAAGGGTGCGAGCCGCTCGAGCAGGCGGTGCAGCACGTCCGCCGTCGCCCGGGCGTCGCTCAGGGCGCGGTGGTCGGGGGTGACCGAGGTACGGAACAGGTGCGCGAGCGACGCGAGCTTGTGGTTGGGAACCTCGTCGCGGGTGAGCGCCCGCCTCGCGAGGGCGAGGGTGTCGACGACTGTGGGGGCGGGCCACGGGAACCCCAGGTCGGCGGCCGCGGCCTTCAGGAACGAGACGTCGAAGCGGGCGTTGTGCGCCACGAGCACGCTCCCGCGGTCGAAGCCGGCGAACTCGAGGAAGCCGGGGAATACGGACTCGATGCGGGGCGCCGGCAGGACCATCGCCGTCGTGATCCCGGTGAGGACCGTGATCATTGGCGGGATCGGCACGCCGGGGTTCACCAGCGTCTGGAACTCCCCGAGCACCTCGCCCCCCCGGACCTTGACGGCCCCGAACTCGGTGATGGCCGATGCTCCCGGAGCCTGTCCGGTGGTCTCGAGGTCGACGACTACGAAGGTCACGTCCCGCAAGGGTGTGCCGAGCGAGTCGAAGGTCTGCTGTCGGGCGGCTGGGGCGGTGCCCCGGTCGAGCGCCAGCCATTTCGGGGCGGGCGCCGCCAGACCGGTCTCCGAACGCATGGGCACAGCCTATGGCGGCACACCGACACGAACGGCGGAGGGGGCCCGCCGCCACACCGGCGACGGCCCCCTGAGTCACTCCTGCGGGTGGGAGGACCCGTAGATGGAGTCGATGACGTCCCCATAGTTGCGCAGCACTTCGTGGCGCTTGTACTTGAACGAGGGCGTGAGCATGTCGTTTGCGGTCGTGAAATCCTCCGTGAGCACGCGGAACTCGCGGATCGACTCCGCCCGGGAGGCCTTGCGGTTCGCGCGATCGATCGCCATCTGGAGGTGGTCACGCACGAACGGGTCCACCGCCGCCTGCTCCACCGTGAGCAGCGGTCGGTCGTGGGTCTCCAACCACCGCGGGAGCACCTCGGCGTCGAGGGTGATGAGTGCCGCGATGAACGGCTGGTTGTCCCCGATCACGACGGCCTGCGAGATGAGGGGGTGTGTGCGCAGCGGGTCCTCCAGTTGGGCCGGGGCGACGTTCTTCCCGCCGGCCGTGACGATCAGTTCCTTCTGGCGGCCGGTGATCGCGAGGTAGCCGTCCTCGTCCATGTGGCCGACGTCGCCGGTGTGGAACCAGCCGCCCTCGAGGGCTTCGGCGGTGGCCGCCGGGTTGTTGTGGTAGGCCCGGAACACCCCGATGCCCTTGGCCAGGATCTCGCCGTCCTCTGCGATCCTGATCGTCGTCCCGGGCAACGGCGGGCCGACGGTGCCGATCTTCGTCTTCTTCGGCAGGTTGATGTGGGTGGGCGCGGTGGTCTCGGTCAGCCCGTAGCCCTCCAGCATGTGCAGGCCGATGCCCTGGTAGAAGTTCCCGAGCCGCTCACCGAGCGGCGCCCCGCCGGAGATGGTCCAGTGGAGCTGTCCGCCGAGCAGTTCACGGAGCTTGGAGTAGACCAACCTGTCCGCGATCGCGTGCTGGACCTTCAGGAGCGCGCTCGGCCCCCCGGGAGCCTCGAGGCTGCGCGAGTAACTCACGGAGATCTTCGCCGCCCGCCGGAAGATGGAGCGCTTCAGTCCCTTGCCCTGCTTCAGCTCGGCGCTGTTGTAGATCTTCTCCCACACGCGCGGGACGCTGAGGAACACTGTGGGCTTGAACACCGAGATGTCAGCCACGGCCTGCCTCGCGTCGGGCGTGTGGCCCATCGGGATCTTCCCGATCACCATGACCACTTCGACCACGCGGGCGAACACGTGTGCGAGGGGCAGGAAGAGGAGGGTGGAGGCGTCGGGCTCCAGGAAGATCTCCGGCATCAGGTTGACGACCTCTTCGCACAGCTCCACGAAGTTCCCGTGGGAGAGCTCCACGCCCTTGGGGCGTCCGGTGGTCCCGGAGGTGTAGATGATCGTCGCCAGGTCGGAGAGGCCGACGGCGGCGACGGCGTCGTCGGCGGTCGCGTCCCCGAGGCTCGCGCCCTGCGCGGCCAGCGTCTCGAACGCCCCGTCGTCGATGACCCAGACGTCCCTCGCGGAGTGGCCATCGTCCTCAGCGCGTGCCTCCTCGACGATCGCCGCGAGCGCTGCGGTCTCGACGAAGGCGGCCACAGCTCCGGAGTCGAACAGGATCCACTGCGCCTGGGAGGGCGACGACGATTCGTAGATGGGCACGGGAATGCCGCCGATGTGCCAGATCGCGAAGTCGGCCAGGGTCCACTCCAGCCGGGTGCGGGACATGATCGCGATCCTGTCGCCGGGGCCGTACCCCGCGGCGCGCAGGCCCTGGGCGATGCCGCGCACGACGCCGAGGGCCCGGGCCGCCGACCAGTCCTGCCACGTCTCGCCGACCTTCTGCCGGAACATGATGCTGGCCGGGCGCTCGGTACCGTACCTGATGAGGTAGTCACTGATCGATGTGTCCGCACTGACGTGCACGGCCTGCGGGGTGTGGAATTCGATCATCAACGGCTCCTTCGGTGCCTCATGCGTTCATCGAAGCCTACCGGGGAGTGTGACCCTCGTCGCACCCGGCGAGGCCGGACACCGAGGACCGAACCTGTGCGGATCGCCCAGTGCCGTGGGCGATCGGCGCCTCAGGAGTGGCGGACGGAAGCCTCAGACCTGCGCGCCGTCGTCGTCCCGGTCGGTGTGCCGGGGCAGGCGGACGAGGAGCGCGACCAGACCACCCACCGTGAGAGCCGTGCTGAGCACCCCCACCCACGGGGGGGAGCCGGCGATGACGACGACGAAGAGCCCCAGAACGCCGATCCCCAGCGCGAACCAGCTGAGGGCCGTCGCCGGGTCAGGGTTGCCGAGTTCCGGGTCCGGTTCCTCGAAGCCGGAGTCGTCCTCCGGCACCTCGTAGTCGCGCGGCCCGCGGGCGAGCTCCCCCGGGGACTGGGGCGCGGCCTCGACGGGGATCGCCGGTGTTCCGTCCAGCGGGCCGAGCCGGGACGTAAGATCGTTCCACCGGGCATCGAGCTCATCAGGATCGAAGTCGCCGGGGGTGCGTGCCATGGCCCCGACTCTAGGCGCGTGTGCCCGGTGCTGTAACCTTTGGCCCGTCCCTGAGACGCAGGATGACATCAATCGGAGGTGGCCGACGTGCTCTACGGCTTCGTGAAGGCGACGCTCGGCAGCGCGCTGAAGGTGTTCTACCAGCCGTGGATCCGGGGCCAGCAGAACATCCCGTCAGATGGCCCCGCCATCCTGGCCTCCAACCACCTCGCGGTGATCGACTCCTTCTTCCTCCCGCTGATGATCCGCCGCGAGGTGGTCTTCATGGGCAAGTCGGACTACTTCACGGGAACCGGCATCAAGGGCAAGGCGGTCGCGGCCTTCATGCGGGGCGTCGGGACCATCCCCGTGGACCGCTCGGGCGGGAAGGCCTCGGAGGCCGCACTGCGAACCGGTCTCAAGCGGCTCGCCGAGGGGGAGTTGTTCGGGATCTATCCCGAGGGCACCCGCAGCCCGGACGGCCGCCTCTACCGCGGGAAGACCGGGGTGGCGCGGCTCGCCCTGGAGTCCGGGGCACCCGTCATCCCCGTCGCGATGATCGGGACCAACATCGCCCAGCCGATCGGGCGCAAGATCCCGAAGCTCCACCGGATCGGCGTGGTGGTGGGCGAACCGCTCGACTTCTCGCGCTATGCCGGGATGCACGGTGACCGCTTCGTGCTCCGCTCCATCACGGATGAGATCATGTACGAACTCATGCGGCTCTCGGGCCAGGAGTACGTGGACATCTACGCCGCGACCATGAAGAACCGCATGGCCGCCGCGAAGAAGGAGGCCGCGAAGAAGGAGAAGGACGAGTCCGTGGCGAAGCCCCCCGAGCGCGTGGGCGCACCCGGTGGGCGCCCGGTCCCCGAGGTCGAGGTGCCCCAGCCCACCGAGGATGAGATCCGCGAGGGCCTGGAGCGCCTCGAAGCGGCGCGCACCGAGATGGCGGCGCGGGGCGAGGAACTCCACATCGACAACCCGGATTCCGCGGACGAGTCCGGGGAACCGGACACCACGTCCGAATAAACTGGCAAGGGCGCTTGCGGGCGCCCGGAAGATCACGAGAGGCGAGACATGGTTCGTCGCGTAGCTTTGCTCACCGCCGGGGGATTCGCCCCGTGCCTGTCATCCGCCGTGGGCGGTCTCATCGAGCGGTACACGGAAGTGGCGCCCGAGGCGGAGATCATCGCCTACCAGTACGGCTACCACGGCCTCCTCACTGGCCACCACGTTGTGGTCGACGGCGAGGCCCGGAGGAACGCAGCCGTGCTGCACCGCTTCGGTGGCAGCCCGATCGGCAACTCCCGAGTGAAGCTCACCAACGTGAAGAACCTCGTCTCCCGGGGTCTGGTCCGGGAGGGGGAGAACCCGCTCGAAGTGGCGGCTGAACAGCTCCGCAGGGACGGCGTGGACATCCTGCACACCATCGGCGGCGATGACACGAACATTACCGCTGCGGACCTCGCCGAGTTCCTGGAGAACAACGGCTACCACCTCACCGTGGTGGGGCTCCCCAAGACCATCGACAACGACATCGTCCCGATCCGCCAGTCACTGGGGGCGGCGACGGCGGTGGAGGAGACAGCGCTCTTCGCGCAGAACGTGATCGCCGAGCACGGCTCAAGCCCGCGCATGCTGATCGTGCACGAGGTCATGGGCCGCAACTGCGGCTGGCTCACCGCGGCCGCGTCCCGCAAGTACCGCGAGTGGCTCGACGAGCAGGCCTGGGTACCATCGATCGGCCTGACCAGGGAGCGGTGGGAGATCCATGCCATCTACGTCCCCGAGATGGCGCCGAACCTCGATGCCGAGGCGCGCCGGCTCCGGACGGTCATGGACGAACTCGGTGCGGTGAACATCTTCCTGTCGGAGGGCGCGGGCGTCCCCGAGATCATCGCGGAGATGGAGGCTGCCGGGGAGGCCGTGCCGCGCGACCCGTTCGGGCACGTCCGGCTGGACGCCATCAACCCGGGGCGCTGGTTCGCGAGCCAGTTCGCGGAGCACATCGGCGCGGACAAGGTCATGGTGCAGAAGTCCGGCTATTTCGCCCGCTCGTCGCGGGCGAACGAGGAGGACCTCGCCCTCATCAGGATCATGATCGACTTCGCGGTCGAGGCCGCCCTGCGGGGCGAGTCCGGGGTCATCGGGCACGACGAGGAGAACGGCGATGAACTGTCCGTCATCGCCTTCCCCCGCATCAAGGGCGGCAAGGCCTTCGACGTGTTCGAGCCGTGGTTCCGCCAGACGCTCGACGAGATCGGCCAGCCCTTCACCGCGGATCCCAGGATCCACTGACCGCCCTCGTGACCGCCCTCTGACAGGGCGCTCCCGGTCAGACCACCGTGATCGTGACGGTGGAGCCGAGGCGCGCCTGTTGGCCGCCCGCGGGGTCCTGGAACCGGACCACGCCCAGGGAGCCGCCCCAGAGAGACTCGACCTTCACCAGGAATCCGGCTGACTCCAGCTTCTCGGTGGCGGCTTCCTTGCCCATCCCGAAGACGGAGGGCACCTCCGCGAACGGCCGGCCCAGCGAGACCGTGACGGTCACCGTGTCGCCGCGGAGGAGCTGGCCGGGCGCCGGTTCCTGCGACACCACAGCGCCCTCCGGCACGGTGTCGGAGTAGGCCTCCGCGGTACCCACCACCAGCCCGGCGCCCTCGAGTGCGGCCCGGGCCTCGTCGAGCGAGCGGGCGGTGACGTCCGGGGACTCGACCGGCTCACGCCCGAGCGAGACCACCAACCCGACCTGCGAGTTGTGGGGGAGCGTGTCGCCGGGGTTCGCCGTCGCGGAGATGACGACGCCGGCGGGCACCACCGGGTCGTACTGCTCCGCCGTGGTGGGGGCCACGAAGCCCGCTTCCGTGAGCGCCGTCGTTGCCTCCTCCGCGGGGAGCCCGACCAGGATGGGGACCTCCCGCATGACGACGCCGTCCGACACGACGATCGTCACGTTGCCGCCCCGCGGAACGGTGGCGCCGCCCGCCGGATCGGTCGAGATCACCTCACCCGCGGGGATGACGTCGTCGTTCGTGTTCTCGACGCCGACGAGCAGGCCCGCATCGGTCAGGATCGCGGTCGCGGCCTCCTCGGTCAGGCCAACCACCGAAGGAGTGGGGATGCGGGAGCCGGGTCCCAGCAGGAACCACCAGGCGGCCGCGGCGCCGGCGAGGAGCAGCAGGAGGACGACCACGAGCGGCCGGCGCGACCGCCGTCGGCGCTGCGGCGCCTCGACCACCGGGACGCTCCCGAGCGGAAGCGCCACGGTCCCGTGCGAGACGCGCGTGTCCAGCGATGCAGTGGTGCCGCCCGCGACCGCGCCCGGGGCGACGGCGGCCCGGCGGGCGAGGAGGTCGTCGCCGAGGGTCGCGATCACCTGGCGCACCCGCGCGCGCGCCAGGTCGCCGTCGGGCAGCCGCTCGGCCGGGTCGCGCGCGGTCAGGGCGGCCACCAGGTCGTCCACCTCGCGCGGGATCCAGCCGAACTCTGCCGACGGGATGGGGACCGTCGAGTTCACGTGCTGGAAGGCGACGTTGATGGGGATGTCGCTGGTGAAGGGCTGGTGGCCGGTGATCATCTCGTACAGCAGGATGCCCGTGGCGTAGACGTCGCTGGCCGGCGAGGCCTGGCCGTGCGTGACGAGCTCCGGCGCCAGGTATGCCACCGTGCCCAGCACCGTCCCCGTGGACGCCGCGGTCGCCTCGCTCACGGCGCGGGCGAGGCCGAAATCGGCCACCTTCACGACGCCGTCGGCGGTCAGCATCACGTTCTCCGGCTTGATGTCCCGGTGCACCAGCCCGCGCCGGTGGGCCGCCGCGAGGGCGTCCAGGATGTCCGCCGTGATGTCCAGGGCGCGGCCCAGGCGCAGCGCCCCCTCGGCGCGCAGCGCGGTCCGCAGGTCGTCGCCGTCGACGAACTCCATGGTGAGGTAGAACGAGTCCTGCCAGAGCCCCTGGTCGTACACGGCTACGGCGTGCGGGTGGGAGAGGCGGGCGGCGGCGCGGGCCTCCCGGCGGAACCGGGTGACGAAGTCGTCCGACTCGGCCAGGTGCGGATGCATCACCTTCACGGCCACGTCGCGGTCGAGGCGCCGGTCCAGTGCGCGGTACACCGTGGCCATGCCGCCCCGGGCGACGCGCGCGAGCACCTCGTAGCGGCCGTCGATGAGACGGCCGATGAGGGGATCGGTCACCACAGTGCTCACAGCGTGATCCTATGCAACCGGGCCGGGAATCCCGGCCCGGCGCGGCGAGTGTCGCGCCGGAGCCGCGGCGGGTCAGCCGCCGAACTGGCCCATCAGAGCCTTGACGCCCGAGACGTAGGACTGCGTGTCCGAGTACATGCCGTTGCGGGCCACCGACCCCGCGCCCTGGTAGTACGACGCGATCGCGATGTCGAGCGAGGACGACGTGCGCACGAGCTGGCGGATGATGGCCACCCCGGCGGTCGCGTTGTCACGCGGGTCCAGGAGGTTGAGCTGGCGGCCCACCAGTGTGGACGCCCACGTGCCGGAGGAAGGGATCACCTGCATGGTCCCGATGGCGTTCGCGGGGGACACTGCCCGCTGGTCGAAGCCCGACTCCCTGAACCCGATCGCGAGCGCGAGTGCCGGGTCCACGCCCATGGAGACGGCCGTCTCGCGCACTATCTGGCGCATCTGTTCCCGCGAGGGCACCTCCATCGCCAGGAGCGCGGCCTTGTTCGCGTTGGCCGCGCCGACCGTGGCCTGGGGGTAGGTGTAGTGCAGGAAGGTGCTCGGGACGAGTTGCGTGGTGGTGGTGCCGCCGGCCGCCGTGGTGGGCGCGGGGGTGGGCGACGCCGTCGTTCCGGGGAGCGTGAGGGTGCGGCCGGCGTAGATGGTGGTGGAGGTGAGGCCGTTGGCGGCCATGAGGGCGGCGACGGTGGTGCCGTGGCGGGCGGCGAGTCCGGAGAGGGTGTCCCCGCGCACGATCGTCACGGTGCCGCCGGTGGAGGCGGCCGCGGGGGCCGCGGTCTGGGGTGCCGCCGGCGCCGGGGCTGTGGTCACGGCCGGGCTGGGGATCACGAGCATCTGACCCACGCGGATGAGCGCGTTGGAGCCGAGGGAGTTGGCCTCGACGATCTGCGTGATCGTCGAGCCGGTGCGCCGCGCGATCGCCCACACCGTGTCCCCGGCCTGCACCTGGTAGCTGAGGGAGACAACCGCGCTGGGCTGCTGGGACGCCGCCTGCGGTGCGCGGTGGGACACCGGGCGGAGCCGGGGCGCGAGGGCGGACGTCCCCACGGTGGCGGGCGCGGCGGCCGGGGCGGCGGCCGGGGCGAAGGCTGGGGCAGCCGGTGCGGCGGTGGTGGCGGCCGTCACGGGCATGGCCCCGGCGACGACGGTACCGGCCGCAAGGGCCGCGCTGAGCGTCAGGCGGGAGGAGATGTGAGGCATGGCTGGCTCCATTGTCAGGCGCGGACGTTGTAACGAGTGTTGTCAGTGTTACAAAAGTGATTCCAGTGAACACTACCGGGTGTGTCCGCGCGTCGCGACTCACTTCGCGAACCTCGTGGTGGTAAGTTCCGCACGTGGATCTGCGCCAACTCGAGGACCAATGGCTCCCGCTCCCTGATCTCGCCGAACTCCTCGGTGTCCAGCAGCGGGACCTGCGGGGGATGATCCGGGACCTCCGCGTGGTCGGGTGCCGGGTCGAGGGGCTGGAAGGCTACCGGGTGCCGTCGGCCTTCGTGAGCGACGGGCACATCGTCGATGGCCTGCGCGGCAGCATCATGCAACTGCACGACGCCGGAATGGACGAGACGGCGATCGTGGAGTGGATGCTCACGCCGCACGTCGAGCTCGGCGAGACGCCGGCCGAGGTGCTCGCCGCGGGACGGAA
>JADGOQ010000042.1 GCA_017882885.1 Actinomycetales bacterium
AGCAGCAAGCAGAATCCATAAGCAAAAAGCAAACCCCAGCACACACCCCACCCACAGGCAAGGCATGAACCAAGAAAAAACAACCACACCCCACACAGGAGCATGATCACAAACCACACCCAAAAAAAGGCATGATCCAAATGGCATCAAAAAACAAAACACACTGTTGAGATATCAAACAACAAACACACACGACGATCGGCCCTTTCGGGCTTCAAGTCGGGGTGTGGTCCCCCCTCGCCACGGCCGCCTGAGGCGTCCTGTTTCAGCGGGGGAGATCCCTTGCGGACTCCCGATGATACTCACCGATCGGCGGTATGTCGAACGCCCAGCTGTCCGAACTTGGCGGGGCCTTGCGGACCCGTCCGGACGACACCTTGAACGTTACGCAAGCGCGCTCGGTGGTGTCAAACCGGGGAAATCTCGCTATCTGAACGTCGCCCCAACCTTCTGACCTGCAACTATACGGACCGCCAGCCCACCGGGACTAGAGCGCTCCGGATCGGCTGTGCTGAGAGGAAGGTCACGTGGGTCGCTGCCCTGCTTCGTACAGCGTTCCCCGACTCCACCCCTACGGTCGATCGACGCGCCCCACGGCGAGTGTCCTCCGGCCCTTCCGCACAAGCACGAAGCCGCCGGGCAGCACGTCGCTCGGGGTGAGGACCGCGTCCTCGTCGCTGATCTTCTCGTTGTTGAGGTAGGCGCCTCCGGAGGCAATCGTGCGCCGCGCGGCCGAACGGCCCTGCTCAAGACCCGTGGCCAGCAGGAGGTCGACCATGGCGGTCTCGCCCACCGTGACGACGCCGTCGGGCAGGTGCGAAACGGCGTCGGCGAGGACGGGGCCTGGAAGTGCAGCGAGGTCGTCGCTCCCGAACAATGCGCGCGACGCTCGTTCGACGTCGGCCGTGGCCTCGGCCCCGTGGACGAGTGTCGTCACCGCGCGGGCGAGTTGGCGCTGCGCCGCACGCGCGAACGGCCGTTCACGCACCTCTCGCCCGAGCTCCGCAATCTCCTCGTGCTGCAGGAAGGTGAACACCTTCAGGTAATGCACGACGTCGGTGTCGTCGGTGTTCAGCCAGAACTGGAAGAAGGAGTACGGGGAGAGCATGTCGGGCGCGAGCCAGACGGCGCCCCCCTCGGACTTGCCGAACTTCGTCCCGTCGGACCTGGTGATGAGCGGGGTCGTCAGCACGTGCACCACGTCGCCGTCCGACTTGCGGATCAGGTCCACACCGGCGATCAGGTTGCCCCACTGGTCGTTTCCGCCGGTCTGCAGGACACACCCGTACCGGCGTCGCAGCTCGCGGAAGTCGTTGGCCTGCAGGAGCGAGTAGGAGAACTCCGTGTAGGAGATGCCCTCGTCGCTGGCAAGCCGGCGCGCGACCGTGTCCTTGGCGAGCATCGTTCCGAGCCGGAAGTACTTGCCGATGTCACGCAGGAGGTCGATCGCCGTCAGCTCCGCCGTCCACTCCAGGTTGTTGACCAGGATCGCCGCGTTCTCGCCCTCGAACGAGAGGAACGGCGCGATCTGCGAGCGCAGCCGCTCCGTCCACTGCGCCACGACGTCCTTCGGGTTCAGCGTGCGTTCCCCCGACATGCGCGGGTCCCCGATCATGCCGGTCGCGCCGCCCACGAGGGCGACGGGGCGGTGGCCGGCCAGCTGGAGGTGCCGCATCAGCACGAGTTGCACGAGGTGGCCGTGGTGGAGCGACGGGGCGGTCGGGTCGAAACCGCAGTAGAAGGTGATCCGACCCGAGTTGAATGCCTCGCGCAGCTCGTTGAGGCCAGTGGACTGGGCGATGAGCCCACGCCACTCCAACTCGTCGATCAGGTCTCCCACAGTCTCCGCCCCTCGCTCCCGCGCTGGTGTTGCGCGCTGGTGGATGCGGCCCATCGCCGCGCTGCGGCGACGGCCTCGAGGCACGAGTCTAGTTGCACGGCCACGGCCGACGGCGCGGTGCCCCCGTGGGCCGACCGCGACGCCACCGAGCCCTCGGCGCTCAGAACCGTACGCACGCCGGGAAGCAACGCCGGGTGGATCGCGGCGAGGTCGGCGTCGCTGAGGTCCCAAAGCTCGATGCCCCGTGTCTCGCACACCTTGACGCACGCCCCGGCAATCTCGTGGGCGTCACGGAATGCGACACCCGCACGGACGAGCCACTCGGCGACGTCGGTGGCGAGCGCGAACCCCTGCGGGGCGAGTTCGGCCATCCGTGCCGTGTTGAACGTCAGGGTCGCCACCATTCCGGCGACGGCGGGCAGGAGGAGGTGGAGCGAGTCGATCGCGTCGAACACGGGCTCCTTGTCCTCCTGCAGGTCACGGTTGTACGCGAGCGGTAGTCCCTTGAGCGTGGCGAGGAGGCCCGTCAAGTCGCCTATCAGCCGGCCCGCCTTGCCGCGCGCCAGTTCGGCGATGTCCGGGTTCTTCTTCTGCGGCATGATCGACGAGCCCGTGGAGTAGGAGTCGTGGAGCGTGATGAACCCGAACTCGCGGGTCGCCCAGATGACCACCTCCTCGCTCAGGCGCGAGAGGTTGATGGCCAGGCTGGCGGCCACGAAGGCGAACTCGGCGACGACGTCGCGCGCCGCCGTCGCGTCGATCGAGTTGGGGGCGGCGCCGTCGAACCCGAGGTCGGCCGCCACCTGTTCCGGGTCCAACCCGAGCGACGAGCCCGCGAGCGCGCCCGCGCCGTACGGCGACAGTGCGGCCCTGTGGTCCCAGTCCTGCCACCGCGCGACGTCGCGCAGCAGCGGCCACACATGGGCAAGGAGGTGGTGGGACAGGAGGACGGGCTGGGCGTGCTGCATGTGGGTGCGCCCCGGCATGATCGCGTCCGGGTGCGCCCGCGCCTGCGCCACGAGCGCGTCCGCCAGATCGAGTGCCTCGGCCGCGAGCGCGCGCGCCTCGTCGCGCAGGTACATCCGGATCAGCGTGGCAATCTGGTCGTTGCGTGAGCGCCCGGCCCGGATCCTGCCGCCAAGGTCGCCGGCGCGCTCGAGCAGCCCCCGCTCGAGCGCGGTGTGGACGTCCTCGTCCGAGGGGCTCGCTGTGAACACCCCCGAGGTGACATCGTCATCCAGGACGTCCAGAGCGGCGAGCATGTCCACCAGTTCGCTCGCATCGAGGAGGCCGGCGCCGGCGAGGACGCGCGCGTGTGCCCGGGAACCGGCGATGTCGTAGTGCGCGAGTCGCCAGTCGAAATGGGTGGAGAGACTGAGAGCCGCGAGCGCGTCCGCCGGACCCGAGGCGAAGCGCCCTCCCCACAGGCTGGTCCTCGTCTCGTCAGTCATCGTTCTCCTCGCTCTGCTCCGCGGCGTTCGCCGCCCGCAACACGCGACTGACCAGGCGCCGCGCCTCGTCGTCGGTCCGCGCGACTATCAATATGGTGTCGTCCCCGGCGACGGTTCCCAGCACGGCGGGGAGGAAGGACTGGTCGAAGGCCGCGGCGAGGTACTGGGCCGCGCCGGCGGGGGTCCGGAGTACCACCAGATTCCGCGCGTTCTCCGCCGTCACGACCAGCTCCTCGCACAGGCGCTCGAAGCGTGCCGCGAGTTGCTCGGGGCTCGGCGGCACCCTCGCCCCCTGGAGCAGCCCCCCGGCACCCTCGGCGGGGACGGCGTACACGAGGGCGCCGTCCGCAGAACGCACCTTCTGGGCGTTGATCTCGACGAGGTCGCGGGACAGGGTGGCCTGGGTGGTGGCGATTCCGGAGTCAGCGAGCAGGCGGGCGAGCTCCGCCTGCGACGTGACCGGTTGGGTGGAGAGGATCCGGGCGATCGTGACCTGGCGCGCCGCCTTGGTGCGGATCGCGAGCGGCTCCCTCTCCATGACCCCTCCGCATACATACGACTGCATATATGCACGATCATACCCTTGGTAGACCGCTATGCGTCGGGGGGCTCCCAGTGGTCGCCGATCAGGAGGGCGAGCAACTCGTGCGCCGTCTGTCGAACGTCCCGCTTCTCGGAGATGGCCGTCACGGCCGCGCCGTCGACAACGGCGATCACGAGTTCCGGCGGCAGACGGCAGCCAGTGCGTCGAAGCACACGGCCCAGGGCGTGGTCCAGCCGCTTCCGGCCGGCATGGTAGGACAACGCGATGGGATCCGCGGACGCCGCCGCGAGGAGCTGCATGTAGTGGTTCTCCAGCGGCTCGTCGCGCGGCAGGCAGGCCCGGAGGATCGCGTCGACCACGCCGTCCCGCGTGGCGGGCACGCCTTCCCCCTCGACGCTGTCGGCGACCGACTCGGCCCGCTCCGCCCAGCGCTTGATGTTGAGCTTTCCGGCTTCGGCGAGGAGTTCGTCCAGACCCGAGAAGTAGTAGGTGGTTGCGGAGAGCGAACAGTCGGCGCGGGCCGCGACCGCGCGGTGTGAGACGGCGCCGGGCCCGTCCTCCCGGATGATCCCAGCCGCGGCCTCGATGATGGCGCGGCGGCGTTCCCTGCCCTTCGCCTGGCGGGTCACCATTTCGGCCACCATACTCCTCGCCTCTCGCTGGAATTGTCTACTGAAGGAAAATGAAAACCACTTGGCGCGGTAATTCTAGGGCGTCCCCTGCGAACGATCCACGGTCACGACAAACGCGTTGTCGGCCGGTGACGCCGATGAACGGCGGCGCGTCACGCGCACGGCGTCACGCGCGAATCGAGATCGATTGCCCCATAGCCGTCATGCCGATTGCACACCCGAGGGCCCAGTACCGAATAAACAGCAGCGGACGTCAGCAACCCGACGAGCCATGACATGTCCACTCCACCCATTGCGGTGGCAATCGGACCCTGTGCGGCGGGTGCGGATCCGTACGTGAACAACCACGTCATGAACATGCCGACGAAAAACGCCACGTAACCCGCCGAGTTGACAACGGGCAATCTCTTCGTTCCGACTGCGTCGAGCAGCACCGCGAAGTCGGAGCGTTTGCGTTCGATTCGGTAGAAGTGGACGAGCATGATGCCGGCCCACGTCGACACCCATGCGACCAGGGTCACCAGCCATGTGTCGAGGACCGAGGCGAAGTCATCCTGGAAGATCAGGACCACGACAACCAGCATTGAGAAGACCCCGACCACTGTGCTGAGTTTGCGCCGACCGATCGAAGTGTCAAGCGCCTGTGTTGCCACCGAGAACGTGTAGATGTTGAGAATATTCGTCGCGATCGGACCATGAACCACAAGCATCAGAACCGGAATGGCGAGGCTGCCGAAGTTCTCCACGATGAGTTGTCCGGGGTCGACGGACCCATTGGTGGTGGCCAGGCTTGCTCCGAGGAGACCAAGCCACACCACAGGAATGAAATGACCCGCTGCGCTCGCAATGTAGAGCTTCGTCCGTGGGACGCTCCGCGAAACGAAACGGGAGTAGTCCGCGGCATAGGTGAACCACGTGATGCCCCAACCAATTCCAATCGCCGTCATCACCGAGGTGAGCGCCGCAAGTCGAGCAGGACCCTCGAGTACAGCTCCAGGCAGCCCTGCGCAGGACCAGTCGAGGTCCATGCCGAACCACGCGACCGCGGACACGATCCACGTGTTGACCGCGGACCACCCGATCGAAAGCACCGCTTGAATGCCCGCGGGCATGCAGCGAGATCTTCTCGTCGTAGTAGTTGTGCTTGTAGGACTTGTCCGTCGGGCGCGGCCGGGGCGCCTGGGTCCACTTGAACTCCGGGTCCTCCTCGAAATACTGGTTCATCAGGTCCCAGTACGCCAGGTACTCGAAGTAGCGGCAGCGGAACGAGTTCGCCGACGCCATGATCTCGTTGCCGATGGTCAGCAGGATGTCGCGGGGCGGCATCTGGGTGAACATCGAGTCGTTGCGGAAGTCCGGCGTCTGGATGTGCTGGTTCCACTGCAACGACGTCGGGCGGTCAACCTTGATGCCCAGACCCTCGAGGATCTTCACGTAGTTGTTGAGCTGCTCGTTCGCCGCCTCCACGGTCGCGACAGGCCGCGGACCCCACATGCCGCGCATCGGGGAGTCGATCGGCACCTTCTCCGAGGTGGCCGGCTCCTCCGGCGGGATGACGCTGTGGTCAGCAAGACCCACGATCACGTGCTTCGGGGGATCGAAATCGTTCCACGAATTGACGATCTTCGTCATGTTCACTCCTATGTGTTGTGTTTCCTAGGTTGGTTTCGGTTGGTCAGGGACGGCCCGCTGGCCGTCGGGAGTCAGGCGCGGCGGACTTTTCGGCTCTCGACCGGTTCGGGCAGCGGGGGCCGGATGTCGTCCGGTCCGCCGTAGTTCCCGCCAGGCGTGATGATGGTCCCGGCCGCGCCGGCCACGATCATTTCCGCCTCCTCCAGGCGGCCGATGGCTGCCGTGTCACCCGTGAGTTCCACGAACCGGCAGGCTGCCTCGACCTTCGGCCCCATCGAGCCGGCGGCGAAGCCGCGCTTGCGCATGAAGGACGGGGTCGCGCGATTGATCTCGACCTGCTCCGGCGTGCCGTAGTGGTCGAGCACGGCGGGAACGTCGGTGAGGATCATGAGGAAGTCGGCCTCGAGCGCCTCCGCGAGCACGGCGGCGGTGAGGTCCTTGTCGATGACTGCCTCGACGCCCTTGCGCAGGCCCCGCTCGTCGCGAATCACGGGGATCCCGCCGCCACCACCGCAGACCACCACGGCCCCGGCCTCGATGAGGGTCCGGATGATCCGTGTCTCGACGACGCGTTGCGGCTTCGGCGATCCGACGACGCGACGGAAGAACTGGCCGTCGGGCTTCATGACCCAACCCCGCACCTCGGTGAGGCGCGCGGCCTCCTCCTCGTTGTAGACCTGCCCGACGAACTTGGTGGGGTTGTCGAACGCCGGGTCGCCCGAGAGGACGAGCGTCTGGTTGATCACCGACGCGACGTGGCGCCCGGGCAGGTGGTTCTGCAGCGACTGGAGCATCCAGTAGCCGATCATCCCCTGGGTCATGGCACCGAGGGTGTCGAAGGGGTAGGGCTCGGAGAGGTTCGGGTCGTTCGCCGACTGCAGGGCGAGCACGCCCACCTGTGGACCATTGCCGTGGGTGAGCACGATCTCGTGGTGATCCGCGAGCGGCGCGAGGGCGGCGACGGCCCGGTCGACGTTGGCCTGCTGGGGCCGCGCGTCGGGCTTCTGGCCCCGCTCAAGGAGTGCGTTGCCGCCGAGTGCGATGACGATGCGCATCTTCTCAGGCCCCCAGGGTGGCGACCATTACGGCCTTGATCGTGTGCATCCGGTTCTCGGCCTGGTCGAAGACCACGGAGGCCGGCGACTCGAAGACCTCGTCGGTGACCTCAAGGGACTCCATCCCGGTCTTCTGGAAGATGTCCTCGCCCACCTTGGTGTTGCGGTCGTGGAACGCGGGAAGGCAGTGCAGGAACTTGGCGTCGGCGTTGCCGGTCGCGGCCATGAGCTCGGCGTTCACCTGGTACGGGGAGAGCAGCGCGATGCGCTCGTCCCAGACCTCCTTGGGCTCACCCATCGAGACCCACACGTCGGTGTAGATGAAGTCGCAGCCCGCAACTCCGGCCCTGGGGTCGTCGGTGACGGTCACCTTCGCGCCGGTCTCGGCCGCGATCCGCTCGGCCTCGGCGACGATTGCCGGGTCGTTGTGCAAGGCGGCCGGACCGACCATGCGGACGTCCATCCCCATCATCGCGCCGGAGATCAGCAGCGAGTTCGCGACGTTGTTCCGCGCGTCGCCGACGTAGGCGAAGGAAATCTCCTTGTAGTCCTTGCCCGATTGCTCGTGCATGGTCAGCAGGTCGCACAGCATCTGCGTGGGGTGCCAGTCGTCGGTCAGTCCGTTCCAGACCGGCACACCGGACAGCGCCGCAAGGGTCTCGACGTGCTCCTGCTTCGAGCCGCGGAACTCGATGCCGTCGTAGTACCGGCCGAGCACCCGTGCCGTGTCCGCAACGGATTCCTTGTGACCCATCTGGGAGCCGCTCGGGTCCAGGTAGGTGACGTGGGCGCCCTGATCAAACGCAGCGACCTCGAATGAGCAGCGGGTGCGGGTGGAGGTCTTCTCGAAGATGAGGGCGATGTTCTTGCCGGCAAGATGCTGGACCTCACGCCCCTCCTTCTTGGCGGCCTTCAGCTCGGCTGACAGGTCGAGCAGGTGACGCCACTCCTCGGGGGTGAAGTCGAGCTCCTTCAGGAAGCTCCGGCCCTTCAGATCGATGCTCATCGATTGTCCTTTCACGTGTGTGTGCGAGTTGTCCGTTGTGCGGGTGGGTTGGCTCAGATTGGGTCACGCTGCGTCGGGCAGCTCATGCAGCGCGGTCCTCCGCGACCGCGCCCGAGCTCCGAGCCCGGGACCTCGATGACCTCGATGCCCTGGGAGCGCAGGTAGTTGTTGGAGGTGACGTTGCGCTCGTACCCCACGACGACGCCGGGGCGTACCGCGAGGAGGTTGCAGCCGTCGTCCCACTGCTCGCGTTCGGCGGCGATGGCGTCCTGGGGTGTGATCAGCACCCGCGGGGTCCCGATGCCCAACGCGTCGCCGATCACGGCGAACATCCCATCCGCGGTGTTGCGCGTCAGGGAGAGCTTGCCACTCGAGGGGCCGGGACGGATGGTGACGGACGGCAGGTTCCCGAGCCCCTGGTAGGCGGTGAAGCTTGTCTCGTCGACCATGGTCATGACGGTGTCCAGGTGCATCATGGCGCGCTGGGCGGGCATGTGCAGCGCGATGATCGTCTCCGCCGCTTCCTTCTCGAAGAGGCGGCGCGCCAGGCGCTCCACGCCCTGCGCTGTCGTGCGCTCGCTGAGCCCGATGAGAACCGCCCCGTTGCCGAGCACCTCGACGTCGCCGCCCTCGACGCTTGCCGGGCCGTCGTCGTCGCCGAGCGCCCAGTTGTTGAAGCGTTCGGTCGCGAAGCGGGGGTGCCAGCGGTAGATCGCCTCGTAGTGGACGGTTTCGCGCCGACGCGCCTCCTTGCGCATCGAGTTCACCGAGACGCCGTCGTAGACCCAGCAGGAGGTGTCGCGCGTGAAGAGGTGGTTGGGGAGCGGGCGCACCACGATGTCGCCGGGCTCGAGCATGTCGATGACCACGGACCCCGGGTCACCGGTGTGCTCAAGGAGTTCTGCCTTGGTGATCCCCGCGATGAGCAGGGTGGCGAGGTCTGGGGCGGACATCGAGTCCGCGAGGCTCCACAGCACGTCGGTGGCGGACAGTCCGTAGCGTCGCTCGTCGAACACCCGGTCGAGGATGAACCGGCGGGCCTGGCGGATCTCGAGGGTCTCGCCGAGCAGGTCCTGGAAGTAGAGGACCTCCGCACCCTCGTTCCGGAGGACGTCGGCGAACGCGTCGTGCTCACGCTGGGCCTCGTGGAGCCACAGCACGTCGTCGAAGAGGAGTTCGTCCTTGTTCGACGGCGTCAGGCGCGTCATCTCGGTGCCCGGGCGGTGGAGAATCACCTGGTGGAGGCGCCCGACCTCGGAATCTACGTGGTACGACATCGTCCCTGCAATCTCTCGGCTTTGTTGACCTGAGGACTACAGTATCCGTTCTGGCACGCGCGTACCAGGGACTTTGGTACTAACGTACTGTTTTTCGCCCGGGGAGATTCGTGGGGAAGTCAGCGCAGCTTGAGGTGCTCCGACTCCAGGTCGACGCCCGCACCGAACGCGCTGTCGCGGCGCGCCGAGAGCTTGGAGGTCATCCCGAAGATCTCGATGAACCCGCGTGCCTGCGACTGGTCGTACGCGTCACCCGCGTCGTAGGTCGCCAGGCTGAAATCGTAGAGGGAAGCATCTGAACGCCGCCCCGTGACCGTGGCCCGGCCGCCGTGCAGCACCATCCGGATGTCGCCGGAGACATACCGCTGGGTGTCCTCGATGAACGCGTCCAGCGAGCGCTTCAGCGGGGAGTACCACTGGCCGTCGTAGACCAGCGTTGTCCAGCGGTCCTCCATTCCCTTCTTGAACCGGGCCTGCTCCCGTTCGAGCGTGACGTTCTCCAGCTCACGGTGGGCCGCGATGAGGGCCATGGCGCCGGGGGCCTCGTACACCTCGCGTGACTTGATGCCCACCAGCCGGTCCTCGACGATGTCGATGCGGCCGACGCCCTGGGCCCCGGCCCGGCGGTTCAACTCCATGACGGCCTGGAGCGGCGTCGCGCCCGCGCCGTCGATCGCCACCGGGATGCCCCGCTCGAAGGTGACCAGCACCTCGTCCGGGACCGGCGGGTAGGCCGGGTCGTCGGTGTAGTTGTAGACATCCTTGGTGGGGGCGTTCCAGATGTCCTCGAGGAAGCCGGTCTCCACGGCGCGACCCCAGACGTTCTGGTCGATCGAGAACGGGTTGTGCTTCGTGGTCTCGATGGGGAGGTGGTGTGCCTCGGCGTACTCGATCGCGCGGTCCCGGGTGAGCGCGAGGTCCCGCACCGGGGCGATGCACTTCAGGTCCGGAGCGAGCGAGGTGATCCCCACCTCGAACCGCACCTGGTCGTTGCCCTTGCCGGTCGAGCCGTGGGCCACCGTGGAGGCACCGAACCGGCGCGCGGCGCGCACGAGGTGTTTCACGATCACCGGTCGCGAGAGCGCGGACACGAGCGGGTAGGCGTCCATGTAGAGGGCGTTCGCCTTGAGCGCCGGCATGCAGTACTCGGTGGCGAACTCCTCGCGCGCATCGGCGACGTACGCCTCGACGGCGCCGCAGTCGAGCGCCCGCTGACGGATGACGTCGAGGTCCTCGCCACCCTGGCCGAGGTCCACGGCCACGGCGATGACCTCCATGCCGGTCGCCTGTTCGATCCAGCCGATGGCCACGGAGGTGTCCAGCCCGCCCGAGTAGGCGAGGACGACGCGATCACTGCTCATGGGGAATCTCTCCGTGCTGTCCGGCGAGGATCCCCGCCAGGGCCTGATTGAATGACTTCGCCTGGTCGCGCGTCACGATGAACGGTGGCGCGAGGCGCAGGGTTGTCGCGTTCACGTTGTTGGTGATGAAGCCGGCCTCCAGCAATTGGAGCTGGACGGGTGCCGAAGGACGGTCGAGCTCGATCCCGATGAGGAGTCCCAGCCCGCGGACCGCCACCACCCCCGGCACCTTCGCGAGCTCCTCGCGCCACCACTCGCCCAGTGCGGCGACGTCGTCGAGCATCGGGAGGACCTCGTCGATGACCGCGAGTGCGGCCGCCGCGGCGACGGGATTCCCCCCGAACGTCGTCCCGTGCTGGCCCGGGGTCAGCAGGTCCGCGGCCGGACCGTACGCGATGACGGCGCCGATCGGGAACCCGCCGCCCAACCCCTTGGCCATGGTGACGACGTCGGGCGTGATCCCGGTCGCGGTGTGGGCGAGCCACCGGCCGGTGCGGCCGGCACCCGTCTGCACCTCGTCGACGACGAGGAGCGCGCCATGTGCCCGGGTGAGTTCCCGGACAGCCCGCACGTAGTCGTGGTCGAGCGCCTTCACGCCCGCCTCACCCTGGATGATCTCGATGAAGACGGCGGCCACGTCGTCGCCGAGCGCGGCCTCGAGCGCGGCAACGTCCCCGGGCGGCACGAAGGTGACGTTGCCGGGAAGAGGCTCGAACGGCTCCCGGTATGCGGCCTTGGCGGTCAGGGACAGCGAGCCGAGGGTACGGCCGTGGAAGGAGTCCTCCAGCGCGATGATCCGGCCGCGCGGGCGGTGACGGAGCACCATCTTGATGGCGGCCTCGTTGGCCTCGGTGCCCGAGTTGACGAGGAACACCCTGGCGCCCGAGGGCGCATCGGCCAGCTCGAGCAGCCGGCGGGCCAGCTCGAGCTGGGGCGGCGAGGTGAAGAAGTTCGAGATGTGCCCGAGTGTCGCGGCCTGACGGGTCACCGCGGCCACCACCGCCGGGTGGGCATGCCCCAGCACGTTCACGGCGATCCCGCCGAGCAGGTCGAGGTACCGGTTGCCGGCCTCGTCCCACACCCACGGACCCTCGCCGCGCACCAGCAATCGCAGCGGCGTGCCGAACACGAACAGGTTGGCGGCGTAGTCGTCCTGCCAGGTCATTCGGTTGCCCCGTCCTGGAGCACGGACGTTCCGACTCCCTCGTCCGTGAAGATCTCCAGCAGCATGGAGTGCGGCTGGCGCCCGTCGATCACGTGGGCCTTCGCAACGCCGCCGCGCACGGCACGGACGCAGGCCTCCATCTTCGGGACCATCCCGGCATCGAGGGAGGGGAGCATCTTCTCGAGCTCGCTCACCCAGATCCAGTTGATCAGCGAATCGGTGTCCGGCCAATGAGCGTAGAGGCCGGGGACGTCCGTGAGGATCACGAGCTTCTGGGCGCCCAGGGACTGCGCGAGCGCCGCCGCCGCCGTGTCGGCATTGAGGTTGAGGATCTCCCCGCTGGCGTCCGGGGCCACGGTCGAGATCACCGGGATGCGCCCGGCCCGCAGCAGGTCCTCAACCGCGTCCGGGTTGATCGAGGCGACATCACCGACGAGGCCGACGTCGAGTTCCTCGCCCTCGACGTAGGCGTGGCGCAACTGGGCGGTCATGAGCCCGCCGTCGCCACCCGAGAGCCCGACGGCGTACGGCCGGTCCTCGTTGATCAGGCCCACCAGTTCGCGCTGCACGGTACCCGTGAGGACCATCTGGACGACGTCACGCACCTCGGGAGTGGTCACGCGGAGACCCCCCCGGAACTCCGACGAGATGCCCAGCCGCTTCAGCATGGCGCTGATCTGGGGGCCACCACCGTGCACGACGATCGGGTAGAGCCCGACCTGGCGCAGGAACTGGACATCGGAGGCGAAGGAGCGCTTCAGGTTGTCGTCGACCATCGCGTGGCCGCCGTACTTGATGACCACCCGGGTGCCCGCGAAGCGCTGCAGCCATGGCAGCGCCTCAATGAGGACGTCTGCCTTCCAGGGGGCGGGGATCTCCCCGTAGTTGTGGATCGAAATCATGTGGAGTACGCGCTGTTCTCGTGGACGTAGTCGTGGGTGAGGTCGTTGGTCCAGACGGTTGCCTCGGCCCCGCCGGCGTGCAGGTCGACGACGACGCTGACCTCGCGGCCGCTCAGGTCGACGGCGGAGCGGTCCTCTCCCACGCCGCCGGCGCGGCACACCTGGACGCCGTTCATGAAGACGTCCAACTCGTCCGCCTCGTAGGCGGCCACCTCGACCGGGACCGTGCCGACAGCCGCCAGCACCCTGCCCCAGTTGGGGTCGTTCCCGAAGACCGCCGCCTTGAACAGGTTCGACGACGTCACGGCGCGGGCGACAGCGAGCGCGGCACCTTCCGTGGTGGCACCGCGGACGGTGACCGCGATGTCGTGGGACGCGCCCTCGGCGTCGGCGATGAGTTGGCGCGCGAGGTCGGCGCAGGCCGCGTCCAGGGCTGCCCCGAACACGGCCGCATCCGGGGAGGCGCCTGCGGCGCCGGAGGCAAGCAGGAGGACGGTGTCGTTGGTGGACATGCACCCGTCCGAGTCCAGCCGGTTGAAGGAGTGCTCAACCGCGTGGCGCAGCGCGGCGTCGGCCATCCCGGCGTCGAGGACCGCATCGGTCGTGAGGACCACCAGCATTGTCGCCAGCGCCGGGTTGAGCATGCCGGCACCCTTGGCCATCCCCCCGATCGACCAGCCCTCGCCGCGCTGGACGGTTTCCTTGGGGACGGTGTCGGTGGTGCAGATAGCAGCCGCCGCATCCGGGCCGCCGGTCACGCCGAGTGCCGCCGCGGCCGCGTCGACGCCCAAGAGGAGCACGGGCATGGCGAGCCGCTCCCCGATCAGCCCGGTGGAGCACACGAGCACGTCGGCCGCACCCACCCCCAGGACCGCGGCCACATGTTCCGCGGTGGTGTGGCTGTCCAAGAACCCGCCGGAGCCGGTGCAGGCGTTCGCACCGCCCGAATTGAGGATGACGGCGCACGCCCGCCCGTCGCCCACCGCGGTGCGACTCCACAGCACCGGGGCCGCCTGCACCCGGTTGGTGGTGAACACGCCGGCTGCCACGTCGAGCGGGCCGTCGTTCACGACCAGTGCGAGGTCGGGGCGACCCGACTTCTTGAGCCCGGCGGTGACCCCGGCCGCGCGGAAGCCCCGCGGCGCCGTCACGCTCATGGCGCCACCCCCACGGTGGTCAGGCCAGTGGTTTCGGGGAGACCGAGAGCGAGGTTCATCGCCTGGATCGCGGAGCCGGCGGTGCCCTTCACGAGGTTGTCCAGTGCGCACATGGCGATCACGCGGCCGGCGTGCCCGTCCACCGCCACCTGGACAAGGGCGGTGTTCGCGCCCGCCACCGCCGCCGTCGTGGGCCATTCGCCCTCGGGCAGGAGTTCCACGAAGGGCTCCCCCGCGCAGGCAGCCTCCCAGGCGGGACGCACCTCGGCGGGGTCACCGGTGAGCGGTGCCGTCACCGAGGCGAGGATGCCCCGCGACATCGGGACGAGGATGGGCTGGAACGCGACCCGCGGGTTCAGCGCCCCTGCGGTGCGCAGGTTCTGCTCGATCTCCGGGATGTGACGGTGCGTGCCGCCCACGGCGTAGGGCGCCGCACTCCCCAGTGCCTCGGCGGCCATGAGGTGCGGCTTCGGGGCCTTGCCGGCCCCGGAGTACCCGACGGCGAGGGTGGCGACGATGCCGGAGGCATCGACGAGCCCGACGCCGGGCTGCAGGGCGAGCGTCACCGCGGCAACATTGCAGCCGGTGACGGCGATCCGGGTGGCACGGGCGAGGATCTCCCGTTGCTCGCGGGCGGCCCCCTCCCCCGCGTGGCGGAGTTCCGGGAAGCCGTACGGCCAGGAGCCCGCGTGGGGGCTGCCGTAGAAGGCCTCCCAGTCCGCGGCGTCCTCAAGGCGGAAGTCGGCGCCGCAGTCGATCACGACGGCGCCCTCGAGCTCCGCTGCCACGGCCCCGGAGGCGCCGTGTGGGAGGGCGAGGAACACGACGTCCGCACCGGAGAGGTTCTCCGTGGTGGTCTCGACGAGCACGCGGCCCGCGAGCGCGCGCAGGTGGGGGTGGTGCCGCCCCAGCTCGGTGCCGGCATTCGCGGATGCGGTCAGGGCACCGATCTCGACGTGGGGGTGCCCGAGCAGGAGCCGGAGCACCTCACCGCCGGCGTATCCCGAGGCGCCGGCCACTGCCACCGTGAAGGTCATGTGGATAAGGATACAACCCACTGCATATATGAACAAAAAACTGCGGTGTCACGCGGGTCGCTCGCCGCGACGACAGTGCCACCCGGCACGCCCGCCCGGGACGGGCGGTCAGGTCGTGGTCCACAATGGGCACATGTTCGCGATCAGTGCACGTGCGGCCGGCGGCCCGGAGGTCCTCGAGTGGGTGGAGGTGCCGGACCCGGTCGCGGGCACGGGCGAACTCCTGGTGCGGGTGCACGCCGCCGGGGTCAACTTCATCGACACCTATCAGCGCTCCGGGATCTACCCGATGCGCTTCCCCCACGTTCCCGGCTCGGAGGGCTCCGGCGTCGTCGAGGCGGTGGGCGACGGCGTCGCGGGCTTCGCCCCCGGCGACCGCGTCGCATGGCCGCAGACTCCTGGCAGCTACGCCCAGCTGGCGGTGATCCCGGCCGCCCGGGCACTGCGCGTGCCCGACGGGGTGGACATGGACGTTGCCGCCGCACTCCCCCTGCAGGGCCTCACGGCGCACTATCTGGTCCGGTCGACGTTCGTGGTGGGCCCGGACCACACGATCCTCGTCACCGCGGGGGCCGGCGGGGTGGGACGACTCGTGATCCAGCTTGCCAAGCTCCGGGGCGCGACCGTGATCACCACGGTCGGCTCGCGTGGGAAGGAGGAGGTCGCCCGCGGGGCCGGGGCGGACCACGTCCTCGTGCTCGGGGAGATGGCGGACCTCACCTCCGGGATCCCGGCCGCCGTCCGCGCGATCGTGCCCGGCGGCGTCGACGTGAGTTACGACGGGATCGGCAAGGACACCTTCGACGGCACCCTCGCGAGCATCCGCCCGCGTGGGCTGCAGGTGCTCTTCGGCGGGGCGTCCGGTCAGGTGCCGCCGTTCGACCTGCAGCGGCTCAACGCCGCCGGGTCGCTCTTCGTCACCCGGCCCACGCTCGGACACCACATGGCGAGCCGGGAGGAGCTGGACTGGCGCGCCGGGGAGCTGTTCGACCTTGTCCGCTCGGGTTCGCTGGGCGTCCGCATCGGCGTGCGTGAGCAACTCGCGAACGCGCGCGCGGCGCACGAGGCCCTCGAGGGCCGGGCGACAACCGGCAAGGTGATCCTGCGGGCGGTCTAGCGCGCGGGCGGTCCAGCGCGCGGGCGTGTTTGCCCGGGCGTCAGGCCTCGGGCAGGTGCTCCTTGAGGTCGGCGGCGATCTGCTGCGCCCAGGCACGGATCTTGTCCCACTCGCGGTAATCGCCCTCGGGAGCGTTGCCGAGGCGGGCGATGGACCGCTCGCGCAGGGACAGGCCGGAGAACTCCATCCTGCCCTTGAACGTCTGGTGGTCGATCGGGTTGATGGAGAGCAGGGCCGGCCCGATACGCCGCGGGTCCTGGACGTTGCCGATCGGCACGCCCGAGAGGCCGCACGAGAACGCCCAGAGCGGGAGCTCCCGCAACTGCGGACCGTAGTGGGAGATGAAGTTCCGGATGGTCTCCATCCACTGCGTCATGTAGACGGCGGACCCGACGACCACGGCGTCCACGCCGTCGAGCGTGGTCACGTCCCCCGGCTCCGCCTGGACCGCGTCGAGGCCGGCGATCGCGAGTTCCTCGACGATGGCCGTGCCGATCTCCTTCGTGGCACCGTGCTTGGATGCCGCAACTACCAGGACCTTCATGGGCCCATTCTCTCCCGATTTCTGATTCATCCGGAAAACTTTCGCGCCTCGGACGGTACGAGGCCGAGCCGTTGCGCCGACCCGCGGGACCTGAGCTCCTCCGGACGGTCGAGGCCGACGCGCAGGTAGGAGCCGGACAGGTGGTCCCCCTCGCCGCGGGCGAGGGCGAGGGCGAGGGCGACGACGTCGGCCGGGTCGGTCCACTGGGTGCGCCCCGCATGCATCGCCATCGAGCCGGTCATGTCCGTTCTGACCACGCCCGGCGCCATCTCGAAGGCGCGCAGGCCGAGTGCGAACCCGGCCTCGTGCAGTGCGCCCCCAATGCGGAACAGCGCCGACTTCGAGGCGGTGTACCCCGTGCTGGTGGCGAAGTCGCGCGTCCCGGACCCGGAGTTGATGTCGATGACGCGCCCCCCGCCGCCCGCCAGCATCCCCGGGACCACCGCGTGGGCCAGCAGGAACGGCCCGCGCACGTTCACCGCGACGACGTCCCACCACTCCTCCGGGTCGGCCTCCCAGAGCGGCACCTCCGCGTCGACACGCCCGGCGTTGTTGACGAGAACGTCGATCGACCCGAGCCCGCGCGTCACCTCGGCGACCGCACGGACGACGTCGACCTCCCGCGTGACGTCCGCCGCCACGGTGACGACACGCGCGTCGCAGGCAGAGGCGATCTCGGCCGCCACCCCTGCGAGCCCGTCCGGCGAGGTTGCGATGAGCCCGACGTCCAACCCGGCGGCTGCGAAGCCCAGCGCCAGATGGCGTCCGATGCCCCGCGAGGCGCCCGTGATGAGGGCCGTGCGCGGGGCGGGCGGCGCCATCATCGGAGCCGTGCCCCCAGCGCTGAGGTCGCACGGGCGATGACAGCCTCACGCACCCCGGCGATCTCCGCCGCCGTCAACGTGTGGTCCGCAGCTCGCAGCCGCAGCGCGAACGCCAGCGACTTGAGCCCCGCGCCGAGCGCCGCTGACGTGTACTCGTCGAACAGCCGCACCTCCTCCGCGAGCACCCCCGCGGCGCCGCGCACCACGTCGAGCGCGTGGCCGTTGGGGATGGCGGCGTCCATGACGAGCGCGATGTCCTCCTTGGCCTGCGGGTAGGTGGACACGGGCCGCACCTGCAGGGCGTCAACCGGGACGGCCGCGAACAACGCGTCCAGGTCCAGCTCGAAGGCCACGGTCCGCGGCGGCAGGTCCAGGCCGGGAAGGACAGCCGGGTGGAGTTCGCCCGCGTACCCGACGACGGCGCCGGCCACCACCAGCTCCGCGCACCGGCCGGGGTGCCACGGGGTGCGATCGCCCTGCCGGGTGGCGATGGGCACCCCGACCGTCCGGCCCGCCAGTTGCGCGAGCTCGACAGCGTCCGCCCAGTCGAATTCCCGCGCACCGCCGAGGGCGCCCCCCGGGGCGGGCGGGCCTGCCATCATCGCCGCCACGTGCAGCGGCTGGGCCGGGACGGCGGCGTGGATCGCGGCGAGGGTCCGGGGGTCCGGGAGTTGCGCCACGGGAGGCAGCGGCGAGGAGGCCACGTCCGCGCCCTCGGTGACGAGGCCGATCTCCATGATCGCGAGGTCATTGCCGCGCCCCACGTTCCGGCGCGCCACCTCGATGAGCGAGGCGAGCAGCGTGGACCGCATGAAGGGCGCGTCGTCGGCGATCGGATTGACCAGCCGGAACATCCGCCGGCGGGGGTCGTCCGCGGGGACGTGGAGACGGTCGTGGACGTCACCCACGTAGGGGTACGACAGCACCTCGTTCAGCCCGTGCTCGGCGAGCGCGCGCATCACCGCCCGGCGCTGCCGCTGCCGATCCGTCAGGCCACGGCCCGCGGGTGCGGCCGGCACCACGGAGGGGATCTCGTCGTAGCCACGCAGCCGCGCGACCTCCTCGACCAGGTCCTCCGGGATCGCGAGGTCAGTGCGCCAGCTCGGTGGTGTCACGGTGAGGGTGTCGCCGTCGCGCTCCAGGCCGGCGCCCAGCATCGTGAGGGTCGCGACGACGTCCTCGACCGCGTAGTCCACTCCCACCACCCGTGCGGGGAGCCGCCCGTCCATCACCACGGGACGCGGCGGGGCAGTGGTGTCCACATCGGTGACGACGTCGTCCACCCGGCCGCCGCCGTACTCCACCAGCAGGTCCGCGGCCCGCTGGGCCGCGAAGGGCGGGAGCTGGGGATCCACGCCGCGCTCGAAGCGCTTAGCGGATTCGCTCGGCAGCCGGTGCCGGCGCGCCGTGCGCGCCACCGTGACGGGGTCGAAGTGCGCCGCCTCGAGCAGGACGTCGGTGGTGCCGGCGTCGATCTCGGTGGACGCGCCGCCCATCACGCCGGCGAGCGCGAGGACGCGGGCGCCGTCGTCGTCGGTGATGAGGAGGTCCTCGGGGTCCAGCCGGCGCCGCGCGCCGTCCAGGGTGACGAGCTCCTCGCCGGCGACGGCGCGGCGCACCACGATCGGGTCGCGCATCCTGGCGAGGTCGTAGGCGTGCATCGGCTGGCCGAGGTCGAGCATCACGAAGTTGGTGACGTCCACGGTGAGCGAGATGGGTCGCATGCCGGCGTGGCGCAGGCGGTCCTGCATCCAGGCGGGCGACGGCGCCTGCGGGTCCACGCCCCGGACCACGCGGGCCACGAACCGGTCGCACCCGACGGCGCCGTGCACGGGCGCTTCGTCGCGCACGGCCACCGCGAAGCCACCGTCCGACGGGGCCGGCGGGTGGAGGCGGCTGACCGGGTCCGTGAAGCGGGCTCCGGTGGAGTGGGAGTACTCCCGGGCGACCCCGCGCATGGAGAAGCAGTAGCCGCGATCCGGCGTGATGTTGATCTCAAGGAGCTCCGTGCCGAGGCCGAGGAGGTCCAG
The DNA here is from genome assembly GCA_017882885.1 of Actinomycetales bacterium. Taxonomy (GTDB): domain Bacteria; phylum Actinomycetota; class Actinomycetes; order Actinomycetales; family Actinomycetaceae; genus UBA1383. Next base: position 19,575 of record JADGOQ010000042.1, read on the forward strand.
CATGCTCGTGCCCGGAGCCGGGATTGGCCCGTTCAGGTACCGCTCGAGCACCATGATGCCGCTGTGGTCGTTGCCGAGTCCCAGCTCGCGCTCGGAGCAGATCATGCCGTCGGAGACGTGCCCGTACGTCTTCCGCGCGGCGATGGGAAACGGGCCCGGGAGCACCGAGCCAGGAAGGGCCACCACGACGTGGTCGCCCGCGGCGAAGTTGTGCGCGCCGCAGACGATCCCGCGGGACGGGACGCCGGCGGCCTCGGACCCGGTCCCGGGCGCGTCGTTGAACGGGCCGACGTCCACGCGGCAGTAGCTCACGGTCTTGCCGTTCTTGTGCTTCTCCGCCTTCACCGAGAGCACGTGGCCGACCACGAGGTCCCCCGTCACGGTGGGCGGCGTGATCGACTCCTCCTCGAGGCCGACGCGGACCAGGTCCGCGGCGAGCTGGGCGACGGTGGTGCCGGCGGGCACCTCGACGTGGTCGGCGAGCCACTGCAGCGGTACGTACGGCATCACACGCCCCTTCCGAGTGAGGTGGGTCCGAACTGGGTGGAGAAACGGACGTCGCCCTCAACCATGTCGCGCATGTCCGCGATCCCGTGCCGCAGCATGAGGGTGCGCTCGATACCCATGCCGAACGCGAAGCCGGTGTACACGTCCGGATCGACGCCACAGGCCCGCAGGACGTTGGGGTTCACCATGCCGCAGCCGCCCCATTCGATCCATCCCGGCCCGCCCTTCTTCTGGGGGAACCACAGGTCCATCTCGGCGGAGGGCTCGGTGAAGGGGAAGAAGGAGGGCCGGAGCCGGGTGCGGGCCTCGGGCCCGAACATCGCGCGGGCGAAGTGGTCCAGGATGCCCTTCAGGTTCGCCATCGTGATGCCCTTGTCCACTGCCAGCCCCTCCACCTGGTGGAAGACCGGGGTGTGGGTGGCGTCGAGGGCATCGGTGCGGAACACCTTCCCGGGGCACGCGATGTACACCGGCAGGTCGCGCTCCAGCAGGGTGCGGGCCTGCACCGGGGACGTGTGGGTGCGGAGGACGAGGTGCGAGCCGGCGCCGCCGTCGTCCACGAAGAACGTGTCCTGCATCTGGCGCGCCGGGTGGTCGGGGCCGAAGTTGAGGGCGTCGAAATTGAACCACTCGTGCTCGAGCTCGGGACCCTCGGCGATTTCCCACCCCATCGCGGTGAAGAAGTCGGAGATGTCGTCGATGAGCGCATTCAGCGGGTGCCGGGAGCCCAGCGGAAGGCGGTCGGCCGGGGTTGTCACGTCCACGGCCTCGTCGCGGAGGATCGCACGGGCCGCCTCGGCCTCGAGCTCCCCGGTTCGCGCCGCCAGGGCTGCGGCGATACGCGCCCGCGCCTGGCCGAGGTTCCGCCCGGCCATCCCCTTCTCGGCGGGGGCGAGCGTCCCGATGGCACGGTTGGCCAGGGTGATCGGGGCACGGTCCCCCGCGTGGGCGAGCCGCACCTCCTTCAGGTGGGCCAGGTCCACGGCACCGGCGATGGCGTCCAGCGCACTGCTGATGGCCGCGTCGATCGCCTGTGGATCGAGCGGGGAGAGCTGCTCGGACATGCGTGCCTTTCTGTCGACGACACCAGTCTAGGTGGGTCTCCCGTTCACCCCGTCCGGCGCCTGCCATGCGAAACACCCCTGGAATCGCGACGACATGCGGGTGTCACCTGCCGCTCATCGGGACCTCGTGCTACCTTTCGCGCATGTACGTTTCAGACATCATCAGGAAGAAGGGGAACGCCGTCGTCACGCTCCCCCCAAACGCCACCGTCGCCGAACTGCTCGCGACGCTCGACGACAACCACATCGGCGCCGTCGTGGTGGTGGACGGGGACGAGGTGCTGGGCATCGTCTCCGAGCGCGACGTCGTCCGCCACCTGCGCGCCTCCACGGACGTCTCCGCCCACGTCGACGCGCTCATGACCTCGAAGCTCGCGTGGTGTGGGATGAAGGACGACATCCAGGACCTCGCGGCCACGATGACCGAGCGTCGGGTGCGGCACGTGCCGGTGATCGAGGACGGACGGCTCGTGGCGATCGTCTCGATCGGCGACGTGGTCAAGCACCGCCTCGACGAACTCTCCGCCGAGCGGGACCACCTCGCCGGGTACGTGCACGGCTGAACCCGTGCCCACCCGTGTGGTCTGCTGCGGGCTGGCCACGCTGGACCTGACGTACGTCGTCGGCGCCCCGCCGCGCCCGGACGAGAAGGTGGTGGCGCGCGAACTCCGTATCGACGTCGGCGGGCCCGCCCTCAACGCCGCGCGCACCGTCGTGGCGCTCGGCGGTGCCGCCACGCTGGTCACGGCGCTGGGGATCGGGGAGCTCGCTGACCTGGTGCGCGCCCGACTGGCGGGGATCACCGTGATCGACGTCGCCGAGGCCGACCACGTCGTGCCCGTCTCCACCGTGATGGCCGACGACGCCGGTCGCCGCTCCGTCGTCTCGACGAACGCCGCGGCCCTGGGCCCCACCATCGCTCCACCCCTGCCCGTCGACGCCGCCGCGCTGCTGCTGGACGGGCACCTCATGCGAGCGGGGGCCACGCTGGCCGTCGCGGCGCGCGAGCGCTCCCTCCCCGTGGTGCTGGACGGCGGGTCATGGAAGGCGGGCACGGCGGAACTCCTCCCCCACGTCACCGTGGCGGCCCTGTCGGCCGACTTCCACCTGCCCGACGGCGCCGATCCGCTCACGGGCGTGATCGCCCTGGGGGCGCCGGCGGCGGTGCGCACGCACGGGTCCGGGCCCGTGGAGGTGCTGCGCGGCGGTAACCGCCGGGAGGTCCCGGTGCCGGAGGCACCGGTCGTGGACACACTGGGGGCCGGTGACGTCTTCCACGGTGCGCTCGTGTTCGCTCTTGCCTCGGGTGCGGACCTGCACGACGCCGTCGCGGGCGCCGCGGTGATCGCGGCGGAGTCGGTGCGCCACGCCGGCGCGCTGGGTTGGGCCGCGAGCTCCGGGTAGGCGGCGGCGGGCGGTAAGCGGCGCTGGTCGGACGGTCAGCGGCGCTGGGCGCGCGCGGACTCGTACAGGCACACGGCCGCCGCCGCGGCGACGTTGAGCGACTCGGCCCGCCCGAAGATCGGCACGGACACGGTCCGGTCGCAGGCCGCGCGCTCGGCGGCGGACAGCCCTTGGGCCTCGTTGCCGAACACCCAGGCGGTCGGGTCGGTGAGTGCGGCGTCGGCGGCGAACACATCCACCGCCCCGGCGGCGTCGGCACCCAGGAGGCGCAGTCCGGCTCGGCGGGCGCAGCGGGCGACGGCGTCGAACGGCACACCAGTGACCACGGGGAGGTGGAAGAGCGAACCGGCGGAGGCGCGCACCACCTTGGGGTTGGTGACCTCCACCCCACCGGCGCACACCACGACGACGTCGGCGCCTGCGGCGTCGGCGATGCGGATGAGGGTGCCGGCGTTGCCCGGGTCGGCGACGCGAGGCAGGACGACGACGAGCCGGGCACCGGCGAGGGCCTCCAGCGACCCGGGGGACGGCAGCGCCGCCACCGCCAGGATGCCCTGGGCGTCGGGGCTCAGGGCCTCCGCCACCTCCGGGGTGACCGGGTGCACGAACAGCCCGGCGCTGCGTGCGCGGTTGACGGTGGCGCGCTCCCGCCCCGCCATCGCCTCGGTGATGTAGACGTCCCGGACGAGGGACGGCGCGTGCGCGACAAGTTCGCGCACCGCCTGGGGCCCCTCGACGAGGAACTGGCGGTGGCGGTGGCGCGCCGAACGCCTGGACAGTCCTGCGACGTTCTTCACCCGATCGGAGTGCGGATTCGTCAGGATGTCCAGGCGTTCGGTCATGCGGGCCGGATCAGGCCGCGGGCGCGTTGACGTCGGCGGGAAGGGCCTTACTCGCCACGTCCACGAGGGCGGTGAACGCGTTGGGGTCGTTGACCGCCAGTTCGGCGAGCATACGACGGTCCACCTCGACCTCGGCGAGCTTCAGGCCCTGGATGAACCGGTTGTAGGTCATCCCCTGGGCGCGGACCGCGGCGTTGATCCGCTGGATCCACAGCTTGCGGAACTCGCCCTTGCGGTCCTTCCGGTCACGGTAGGCGTAGACGAGCGAGTGCGTCACCTGCTCCTTGGCCTTGCGGTACAGGCGCGAGCGCTGACCGCGGTAGCCGGAGGCCCGCTCGAGGGTGGTGCGGCGCTTCTTCTGGGCATTGACTGCCCGCTTGACGCGTGCCATTTCTTTCTCCTTTGGTCCTAGCGGCCGAGCAGCTTGTTCATCTTCTTCAGGTCGCCACCCGTTAGCTCCTTGTCCTGGGACAAGCGGCGGGTGCGCCTCGAGGACTTGTGCTCCAGCAGGTGGCGACGGTTGCGCTGCTCGTGCATGAGCTTCCCGCCTCCCGTCACCTTGAAGCGCTTCTTGGCGCCCGAATGCGTCTTGTTCTTAGGCATCTGTGTCCTTTCGTGGCGCGGAGCCGGAGGCGGGCTCGGCGGTGTTCTCGGTCTCTGTGCTGCCCCGCTCGGCGTCACGCTTGCGGCGCTGCTCGCTCTTCGCCTGCGTCTTCTTCTTCGTCGGGCCGATGACCATGGTCATGTTGCGGCCGTCGAGCCGCGGCTGGGACTCAACCGCCCCGTACTCCGCGATGTCGGTGGCGAGACGCTCCAGCAGCCGGATGCCCATCTCGGGACGGGACTGCTCACGGCCACGGAACATGATCATGACCTTGACCTTGTCGCCGGCCTCGAGGAAGCGGATCACGTGACCCTTCTTCGTCTCGAAGTCGTGTTTGTCGATCTTCAGCCGGAATCGGATCTCCTTGAGCTGGGTGTTCGCCTGGTTCCGGCGGGCGTCGCGCGCCTTCATGGCCGATTCGTACTTGAACTTGCCATAGTCCATGAGCTTGCACACGGGCGGGCGCGCGTCAGGGGCGACCTCGACGAGGTCGAGGTCCGCTTCCGCGGCCAGACGAAGGGCGTCCTCGAGACGGACGACGCCAACCTGCTCACCGGACGGTCCCACGAGGCGGACCTCGGGGACGCGAATCCGTTCGTTGATGCGGGGCTCGCTGATGTGATGTTCTCCTTAACTGTGGTGTCCGCACACGAAAAACCTCCATGCGCGGGTGCTCACGGAGGTTCACGGTCGGATGGCACAGGCCACGATGGGTGCGCCGCACCCATCGACCATTACCCGGTCCCCGTCACCCGGAGGTGGTCGGGACCAAAGGTGGGAACATGTTCCGCTTCGCACATTGCGGTCAACAGGCGGCCGCAATCGGTCACGAACGATCCTACCAGACCCGGCGGGCCGTCAGGCGAGTGACGTGGGGTACAGCTCCATGGAGTCGACACGTTCCCGCAACACCGGGTCCCCGGACAGCGCCGCGCTCGCCCGGGAGAGGACGTCCCGCAACCGAGGGGCGTCGAGTCCGGGGCGCAATGCCACCACCACGCGGATCTCCGTGGTCCGGCCCGGCTCGATCCGTACCCCCACAAGCTCGTCGATCCCCGCGAGCGCCCCGGCGAGCGCCCCGGCGAGCGCCTCGTCCGCCCAGGACGGGATCCACTCTCGCTCGCGGGCGAGCGCCCACACCGCCGGCCGCGGGATCAGCACGGGTTCGTCGCCCGGGTCCAGCAGCATGAGCCCGTCCGTGATGCTCGCCGCGGCGCGCGCGGCCTGGTGCCCGCGGACGGGGACAGGCCGCGCCCGTGGGTCCCATGCGGCCATGGCCCCGAGCGAGGAGAACACCGGCATGGCGGCGCGGCCGTCGGGGACCTCCACGGTCACCGTCGCCGCCTGCTCGCAGGCGTCGGCAGCGGCGTCGATCGCCACCTCCCCGCGGGCGCCGCGCCCCGGGTGGGCGTGGGCGAGCACCGGGACCAATACCCTCCCGGTCCGCATCGCCGCGACGACGGCCGGGGTGCGGTGTGGCGGCTCCACGGCCTTGGCGCTCGCGAACGCGGGCGGCCGCGAGCCGTCGTCGCCGGCGAAGGGGTTCGGGGCCAAGTGGCGGGAGGGCCGGGGTGGGGCGGGTGCCATGACCTCCGGCGGGATGAACGGGTCAGGCACGCGCGACCTCGAGCGCCTTCTCGAGGGTGAACTGGCCGGCGTACAGCGCCTTGCCCACGATCGCGCCCTCCACCCCGATCGGCACCAGGTCGGCGAGCGCCCGGATGTCGTCCAGGGTGGAGATGCCGCCCGAGGCGACCACGGGCGCGTCAGTGCGGTCGCAGACGTCGCGCAGCAGGTCGAGGTTGGGCCCGCGGAGCGTCCCGTCCTTCGTGACGTCGGTGACCACGTAGCGCGCGCACCTGTCCGCTTCGAGGCGGGCGAGCACCTCCCAGAGGTCGCCGCCCTCGCGGGTCCAGCCGCGCGCGGCCAGCGTGGTGCCACGGACGTCCAGGCCCACCGCCACCCGCTCGCCGAACTCGCCGATGGCGCGTGCGGTCCACGCGGGATCCTCGAGCGCGGCGGTGCCGAGGTTCACTCGTGCGGCGCCCGAGCCCAGCGCGCGTCGCAGCGAGGCGTCGTCGCGGATGCCGCCGGACAGCTCCACCCGCACGTCGAGTTCGCCCACGATCCGCGCCAGCAGTTCGGTGTTCGACCCTCGCGAGAAGGCGGCGTCCAGGTCCACGAGGTGGATCCACTCAGCGCCGGCACGCACCCAGGCGCGGGCGGCGTCGAGCGGGTCCCCGTAGGACGTCTCGGAGCCGGCCTCGCCCTGGGTGAGGCGCACGGCCTGCCCGTTCACGACGTCGACGGCGGGCAGCAGGACCAGGCTCATTCTTCCCTCACAGCGTTTCGATCCAGTTGGCGAGCAGGTGTGCCCCGGCGTCGCCCGACTTCTCGGGGTGGAACTGCGTGGCGCTGAGCGCCCCGTTCTCGACGGCGGCCACGAAGTCCACGCCGTGGTGCGCCCAGGTGACGCGCGGTGAGCGGAGCGGGCCGGACATCCCCGCGGCCGGGTCCGCGATGACGCCGTAGGAGTGGACGAAATAGAACCTCTCGTCCTCGACACCGTGGAAGAGGCGTGACCCGGCCGACGGCCGGACCTCGGACCAGCCCATGTGCGGGATGACGGGCGCGTCGAGCCGGACGACGTCCCCGGGCCACTGGCCGAGGCCGGGGGTCAGGGTGCCGTGCTCGTGGCCGGCGGTGAACATCACCTGGAGGCCGACGCAGATGCCGAGGACCGGCCGCCCGCCCGCCAGCCGCCGCTCGATCATCATCGGGCCACGCACGGCCTCAAGGGCCGCCATCACGGCGGCGAAGGCGCCGACACCCGGCACCACCAGCCCGTCGGCCTCGGCGACCGCCCGCGGGTCCGCCGTCAGCGCGACGGCGGCGCCGACACGCTCGAGTGCGCGCACGGCGGAGCGGACGTTCCCCGACCCGTAGTCGAGGACGACGACCTTCTTCACGGCTTGCGCTTCCGCAGGCCGCGGGTGAACATCCGTGCGGCCTTCCAGCGCGGGATCGCGCCGGTGTCCTCGGCGCCGGCCACGTCCCGCAGTGCGACCACGCCGAGGATCACGTCCTCCACGACGCCGTCGACGGCCGCGAGCACCAGCCCGGGCGAAGCTTCGCCCGTGAGCTCCCCATGGTCGTACTTCCAGGCGGTCAGCTGCCCGGATGTCCCGGTCTCGCCGCCGACGTCGGTGCCCAGCTTCGAGACCAGGAGCACCACCTCGGCATGGGTGAGGCGCGAGATCGCGCCGGCCAGTTCGGCCGCCTCGGCGGGGGCCGAGGGGGTGAGCTCGGCGAACGGGTCGTCGGAGGGCACGAGCTCGATGGCGGCGACCGCGCCCGTGGACGACGGCAGCACCTTGCAGCGCAACCCACTCATGGCGCACAGGCCCGCCAGGGCGGGTGCGGACGCGACGGGGGTCAGGACCATGGCGATGCCGGGTGCGGCGGAGGCGGCCGACGCACCGGTCAGGCCCGCCACGATGGCATCGAACTCGTCGTCGCCAGCCATCACAGGGCACCCTTCGTGGAGGGGACGCCGCGAACGCGGCCGTCCGGTTCGACAGCTGCGCGCAGCGCGCGCGCCAGCGCCTTGAACTGCGCCTCCACGATGTGGTGGGGGTCGCGTCCCGCGAGCACGGTGACATGCAGGCAGATCCCGGCGTTGAAGGCGATGGACTCGAGGACGTGCCGCGTGAGCGAGCCGGTGAAGTGGCCCCCGATGAGGTGGAACTCCTGGCCCTCCGGCTCCCCGGTGTGCACCAGGTAGGGGCGGCCCGACACGTCGACGACGGCGCGGGCGAGGGCCTCGTCCAGCGGGACGGTGGCGTCGCCGAACCGGCCGATGCCCGCCTTGTCGCCGAGGGCCTCCTTCAGGGCCTGCCCGATGCAGATGGCGACGTCCTCGACCGTGTGGTGCGCGTCGATGTGGGTGTCGCCGGTGGCCTCCACGGTCAGGTCGATCAGCGAGTGCTTCGCCAGAGCCGTGAGCATGTGGTCGTAGAACGGCACCGTCGTCGAGATGCGCGCGACGCCGGCGCCGTCGAGGTCGAGGCTGACGACCACCGTGGACTCACTCGTGGCCCGCTCGACGCGTGCGGTTCGGGACTCAACCACCTGTGACCTCCAACAGTGACGACTTGAATGCGGACGTCTCGCTCGGTGTACCTACGGTAACCCTCAGGTAACCCTCCGGTCCCACCTCCCGGACGAGCACCCCCCGCGCCAGCAGTCCCTCCCACACGGCGTGCCGGTCGGCGAACACGCCGAAGAGCACGAAGTTGGCGTCGGACGGGACCGCGGTGAAGCCGTGGGCGACCAGCCAGTCGAAGAGCGCGTCCCGCTCCGCCCGCAGGGAAGCCACCTGGGCCATGAGCGAGTCGCGGTGCGTGAGGGCGGCGAGCGCCGCCGCCTGCGTGAGGGCCGACAGGTGGTAGGGCAGACGCACGACGCGCAGCGCGTCGACGACGCGCCGGTCGGCGACGAGGTAGCCGAGCCGCAGCCCCGCCATGCCGAACGCCTTCGACATCGTCCGCGTGACGACGAGGTTCGGGTGGTTCCCGCGGACGCTGAGCGCGGAGGCCACGCCGCGGCGGCGGAACTCACCGTAGGCCTCGTCCACGACGACGATCGCGTCGGCGCCGTCCGGTCCCGCGCCGCGGGCGACGGTGGCGAGCGCCTCGACCTCCGCCGTCGTCAGGGCCGTGCCGGTGGGGTTGTTGGGGCTCGCGAGCAACACGGCGCACGGGGCGAGCTCGCGGATCTCCCGCGCGGCGGCGGCGAGGTCGATCCCGAAGTCCGCCCGCCGCGACCCGGCAACCCAGTCCGTCAGGGTGTCACGGGCGTACTCGGGGTACATCGAATACGTGGGCGCGAAGGAGAGCACCGTGCGCCCCGGGCCGCCGAACGCCTGCAGGAGGTGGAGCATGACCTCGTTGGACCCGTTGCCCGCCCAGATCTCCTCGATGGGAACCGTGACGCCGGACTCGGCCGCGAGGTACGCTGCCAGCCCTTCGCGCAGCGCGGTGAAGTCCCGGTCGGGGTAGCGGTTCGCGCCGCGCGCGGCGACGGCTACCGCCGCGGCGATGTCCCGCACCACCTCCTCGGCCGGCGGGTAGGGGTTCTCGTTCACATTGAGCACGACCGGCATCGCGAGTTGCGGGGCGCCGTACGGCTCGCACCCGGCGAGGCCGGGCCGCAGGGGGAGGCGCAGTTGCGGCGGCATTCAGCGCGCCTCGAAGCGGCACGCGACCGTCTGGCCGTGGGCGGGAAGATCCTCACTCTCGGCGAGTGCGACGAGCGGTCCGGCCAGTGACTCGAGGGCGTGCCGATCGTATTCGACCACCTGGACCGACTTGATGAACGCCTGCACCCCCAGGCCGGAGGCGAACCGTGCGGTGCCCCCGGTGGGCAGGACGTGGTTGGAGCCCGCGAGGTAGTCCCCGAGCGGGACCGGCGACCAGGGACCGAGGAAGATCGCGCCCGCGTTGCGGATCCGGCGCGAGACGCCGGCGGCGTCGCGGGTCTGGATCTCGAGGTGCTCCGCGGCATATGCGTTCGTCACGTCCACCGCCTGGTCGAGGTCGCGCACCAGGACGACGCCGGACTGCGGCCCCGTCAGCGCGGTGCGCACCCGCTCGGCGTGCCGGGTGGCGGGAACCCGGCGCTCGAGTTCGGCGTCGACGGCGTCGGCCAGCGCCACCGACGGGGTGATCAGGACGGATGCGGCCGCCGGGTCGTGCTCCGCCTGCGAGATGAGGTCCGCGGCGACGAACCGCGGGTCCGCGGCGTCGTCGGCGAGGATCGCGATTTCGGTGGTGCCCGCCTCCGCGTCGATGCCCACCCGTCCCATCACGGCGCGTTTCGCCGCGGCGACGTACACGTTCCCCGGGCCGGTGATGACATCAACCGGTTCGCACACCACGTGCTCGCCGTCGCGGGCGCCGTAGGCGAACATCGCGATCGCGCCGGCTCCGCCCGCGGCGTACACCTCGCTGACGCCGAGGAGGGCACAGGCGGCCAGGATCGTGGGGTGGACCAGCCCGCCGAAGTCGCGCTGCGCGGGCGAGGCCACGGCCAGTTGCTCGACGCCCGCCACCTGGGCGGCCACCACGTTCATGACCACCGACGACGGGTAGACAGCGAGCCCGCCGGGCACGTACAGCCCGACCCGGCGCACCGGGATCCAGCGCTGCTCGACGTGACCGCCGGGCACGATCTCCGTGCGGCACGCGGTGGGGAGCTGCGCGGTGTGGGCGGCGCGGGCGTGGGTGATGGCGAGTTCGAGGGCGTGGCGGACCTTCGGGTCCAGCCCGGCGAGCGCGGCCGCGATGTCCTGGGCACTGGTGGCGAGGGCGGGGGGTCGCACGCCGTCGAACCGCTCGGACTGGTCCGCGACGGCGGCGGCGCCGCGCTCACGCACGTCCGCGATCAGGGGCGCCACCGCATGGGAGGCGGCTTCGACGTCGACCTCCGCACGGGGCATGAGGTCGAACAACTCCGAGGCCGGGACTTGTGTGAGATCGAGCCGCCGCAACATGGTGACCATTCTAGGGTGCGGCCCGCGACGCCACGAGCCCAGCCGGTGGTCAGTGGTGGTCGACCAGGCAGCCCGGCCCCAGGAGCGCCTTCAGGTCCCCGAACAACGCGGGCCCGGGGTCGACCCGGAACCGGTCCCCGAGGGCCACCCGCCGGCGGCCGTAGCGGTTGGTCACCGAGAGGTAGACGGGCACGTTCCCGCCGTGTCGCTCGAGCAGGGCGCCGATGCTCTCGACCATGGGCACGGTGCAGCGCTGCTCGGCGATCTGGATGGTCACCGGGGCGGCGCGCATGGTGGTGGTGTCCAGGAGGGTCATCTCCTGGGCCATGAGGCTGATGGAGTCCTCCCGCTGCTGGACACGGGCCTTCACGGAGACGAGGATGTCCTCCGCGAGCACCACGGAGACGTTCTGGTAGGTGGAGGAGAAGAAGCTCACATCGGTCTCGCCCGAGAGGTCCTCGACCGTGACGACCGCCCACATCTTGCCGGCCTTCGTCACCTTGCGCTGCACGCCCGTGACGAGCCCGGCGATGAGCACGCTCTCGCCGTCCGTGCCGCCGTCCTCCTTGAGGGTGCCGATGTTGATGTCCGAGGAACGCGACAGCACGAACTCGAGGCCGGCAAGCGGGTGGTCGGAGACGTAGAGGCCCAACATCTCCCGCTCGAAGGCCAGCTTGTCCTTCTTGTCCCACTCGGGCAGGTCCGGGATCTCCGTCGTGAGGCTGTCGGCGGGCTCCGGATCCGCGGCGAACAGGTCGAACTGGCCCATCGCCTCGTTGCGCTTGATCGAGATGACCTCGTCGACGGCGTCCTCGTGGATGGTCATGAGGGCGCGGCGCGTGTGGCCGAGCGAGTCGAACGCACCGGCCTTCACGAGGGACTCGATGGCCCGCTTGTTGCACACCGCGATGGGCACCCGGTTCATGAAGTCGCCGAAGGAGAGGTACGGCCCGCCGGCCCGGCGCGTGGCCACGATCGGCTCCACCACCTGCATCCCGACGTTCCGCACGGCGGCCAGCCCGAAGCGGATGTCCTCCCCCACGGGGGTGAACGTGGGGAGGGACGTGTTCACGTCCGGGGGCAGCACCGTGACGTCCATGTGGCGGCACTCGGAGAGGTAGACGGCCATCCTGTCCTTGTTGTCCTGCACCGAGGTGAGGAGGGCGGCCATGTACTCGGTCGGGTAGTTCGCCTTCAGGTAGCCCGTCCAGTAGGCCACCATGCCGTAGGCGGCGGTGTGGGACTTGTTGAACGCGTAGTCGGAGAACGACTCCAGCACGTGCCAGAGGGTCTCCTGGGCGCCCGTGGAGTACCCCCGCTCTGTCATGCCCGCGAAGAACGCCTCCTGCTGCTTGTCGAGCTCGGACTTCTTCTTCTTGCCCATCGCCCGCCGCAGCAGGTCCGCCTGCCCGAGGGTGAAACCCGCCACCTTCTGGGCGGTGGCCATCACCTGCTCCTGGTAGACGATGAGGCCGTAGGTGCCCCCCAGGATCTCCGCCAGCGGCTCCTCGAGCTCGGGGTGGATGGGGGTGATCTCCTGGAGGCCGTTCTTGCGCAGTGCGTAGTTCGTGTGCGAGTTCACGCCCATTGGTCCGGGCCGGTACAGGGCGAGGACCGCGGAGATGTCCTCGAAGCTGTCCGGCCGCATGAGCCGCAACAGCTGGCGCATGGGGCCGCCGTCGAGCTGGAACACCCCCAGCGTGTCCCCGCGCCCGACCAGCGCGAATGTCCGCGCGTCGTCGAGGGGCAGGCGCTCGAGGTCCGGGACCTCCTTGTTGTTGAGCGCGATGTTCGCCAGCGCGTCCGAGATGACGGTCAGGTTGCGCAGGCCCAGGAAGTCCATCTTCAGCAGGCCCAGGTCCTCGCAGCTGGGGAACTCGAACTGGGTGATGATCGCGTTGTCGCTGGGACGGCGCATGACCGGGATGATGTCGGTGAGGGGCTCCGAGGACATGATCACGGCGCAGGCGTGGACGCTCCACTGGCGCTTGATGCCCTCCAGCCCGGTTGCCAGGTCCGTGACCTGGCGCGAGACGGGGTCGTCCTTGTAGAGCTGGCGAAACTCCTCCGCCTCTCCGTACCGCGGGTGGGTGGGGTCGAAGACCTTCGCGAGGGGGATGTCCTTGCCCATGACCGCCGGGGGCATCGCCTTCGTGAGTTGCTCGCCCACCGCGAACGGGTGGCCGAGCACGCGCGCGGCGTCCTTCAGCGACTGCTTCGCCTTCAGGGTGCCGAACGTGACCACTTGCGCCACCCGGTCGTCGCCGTACTTGTCGACGACGTAGTCCAGCACCTCCCCGCGGCGGCGCTCGTCGAAGTCCACGTCGAAGTCCGGCATTGACACGCGCTCGGGGTTGAGGAAACGCTCGAACAGCAGTCCGTGGACGAGCGGGTCCAGGTCCGTGATGCGCATCGCGTAGGCCACCATCGAACCGGCGCCCGAGCCGCGACCGGGCCCGACGCGGATGCCGTGCGTCTTCGCCCAGTTGATGAAGTCCGCCACCACGAGGAAGTAGGAGGTGAAGCCCATCTGGGTGATGACGCCGACCTCAAAGTCCGCGCGCCGCCGCACCTCGTCGCTGACGCCGTCCGGGTAGCGGTCGCGCAGGCCGCGCTCGACCTCCTTGACGAACCAGGATGTGGAGTCCTCGCCCGCGGGGACCGGGAATACCGGCATGTGGTTGGCGCCCTCGGCGGCCGTCACGAAGGAGACGTCACACTGCTCGGCGATTAGGAGGGTGTTGTCGCAGGCCTCGGGGAGGTCGGCGAACAGGTCGCGCATCTCGCGGCCGGGCCGCAGGTAGTAGGTGCTGCCGTCGAACTTGAAGCGATCGGGGTCCGACAGGGTGGTGCCCGACTGCAGGCACAGCAGCGCCGCGTGGGTGTCCACGTCGTCCGGCGAGACATAGTGCGAGTCGTTGGTGGCCACCAGCGGGGCGCCGATCTCCCCCGCCAGGCGGAGCAGGTCAGCGCGGACCCGCCGCTCCATCTCGAGCCCGTGGTCCATGAGCTCCACGTAGAAGTTCTCCCGCCCGAAGATGTCCTGGAACTCCCCGGCCGCCGCGAGCGCCTCGTCGTACTGGCCCAGCCGCAGCCTGGTCTGCACCTCCCCCGACGGGCACCCCGTAGTCGCGATCAGCCCGGGCGCGTGGGCATTGAGCAGTTCGCGGTCCATGCGCGGCCACTTGCCCCACTGCCCTTCCAGCGAGGCGCGCGAACCGAGGCGCATGAGGTTGTGCAGCCCGGTGTTGTCACGCGCCCACAGGGTCAGGTGGGTGTACGCGCCGCGCGCCGAGACGTCGTCGTCACGCTGCGCGAGCGTGCCCCACGTGACGCGGCTGCGATCCCGCCGGGACGTCCCCGGGGTCACGTAGGCCTCGATGCCGATGATGGGCTTGATCCCGTGCTTCCTGGCCGTGGTGTAGAAATCGTAGGCGCCGAAGAGGTAGCCGTGGTCGGTGATGCCCAGCGAGGTCTGACCGAGCGCGGCCGCCTCCCGGAAGAGCGGGTCGAGCTTCGCGGCGCCGTCCAGCATGGAGTACTCGGTGTGGACGTGGAGGTGTGCGAAGTCTGCTGCCGCGGCCATGCCAGCCAGTGTAGGTCGCGGCTTCCTCAAACCTCGATTCGGCGCTCCATGTCCTGGTGCCAGATGCCCGCATCGAGGTACCGCTCCCCGGTCACCACCCGGTAGCCCAGCAGGGAGTAGAAGCCCATGGCACTCTCCTGCGCGGACAACACCACCCGCACCACCAGGAGGCCACCCTCCCGAACGCCGTCGCGTGCGAGCGCCACGCCCTCGAGGTGCGCCATCAGCGCCGCGCCGATGCCGCGGCCGCGCGCCTCCCGGAGGACGGCGACGCGGCCCACGTGGACCTCGCCGGGGTGGCCCGGATCGGCGAGCACGCGGCCGGTGGCGACGACGTCGTCGCCCAGGTACCCGAGGGCATGGGACGTGGTGGGGTCGGTGTCGCGGGCGTCCACCTCCTCCTCGATGGGAACGTGCTGCTCACGCACGAACACCTCGTGACGGACGCGCCAAGCGGCCTCCAGGCCCTCCCGGTCGACGATGTCTGCCACGCGGATCACCGCATTACCTCCAGCGCGTGGGCCAGGTCATCCGGGTACGGCGATGTGAAGGTGACGAACGTCCCGGTTCGCGGGTGGGTGAACGAGAGCGCGACGGCGTGCAGCCACTGCCGTTCAAGGCCGGCCCGCCGCGCGATGGTGGGGTCCGCGCCGTACATGAGGTCGCCAACGCACGGGTGGTTCACGGCCGCCAGGTGCACCCGGATCTGGTGGGTGCGCCCCGTCTCGAGGTGAACCTCCAGCAGGCTCGCCCGCGGCATCATCTCGAGCGTCCGGTAGTGGGTGACGGCGTGCCGGCCGGTGGCGAGCACCGCCATCTTCCAGTCGGCGCCGGGGTGGCGCCCGATCGGGGCTTCGATCGTGCCCGTGGACGGGTCCGGGTGGCCCTGGACCAGGGCGTGGTACACCTTCACCGGGGTCCGGTCCCGGAATGCCTGCTTGAGCACGCTGTAGGCCTGCTCGGACTGGGCGATCACCATCACGCCGGACGTCCCGACGTCGAGTCGCTGGACGATTCCGTGCCGCTCCGCTGCCCCCGACGTGGTGATCGGGTACCCGGCGGCCAGGAGGGCGCCCAGCACCGTCGGCCCCGTCCACCCGGGGGACGCGTGCGCGGCGACGCCCACGGGCTTGTCGATCACGATGATGTCCGCATCCTGGTGGAGGATCGTTAACCCCTCGACCGGGGTGGGTACCACCTCATGACGCGGCTCGTCCGGGATGGTCACGTCGAGGGTGCCCCCGGCGTTCAGGCGGTCCGCCTTTGCGACCGCCCTCCCGTCCAGCAGCACCAGCCCCGCGGCGGCCATCTCGCCGGCCCGCGTCCGGGAGACGCCGAGCATCCGCGAGAGGGCCGTGTCCACCCGCTCCCCCACCAGGCCGTCGGGCACCGGCAGCAGCCGCGCCTCAGCCATCGTGTTCTCCGGGGGACTCCGCCTCCTCGGCGGCCGCGACCGGGCGGGGCGCGTTCGCCCGCGACCCGTCCGTCTCGAGACCGAGGACCGCGAGCGCCGCGATCCCGACGGCGGCGCCCACGATCGCGATGTCCGCGAGGTTGCCGATGAAGAAGCCCGAGTAGTTGATGAAGTCCACCACGTGCCCGCGGCCGAAGCCCGGATCGCGGAAGAGTCGGTCCATCAGGTTGCCGGCCGCACCGCCGAGCAGGAGCCCGAGCATGACCGCCCACCAGCCGGAGCCGATCGTGCGCGCAATGCGGACCACCACCACCACGACCACGAGAGCGATGATCGTGAAGATCCACGTCATCCCGCTGGCGAACGAGAACGCCGCACCCGGGTTGAACACCAGTTGCAGCGTGATGATGTCCCCGATGAGCGGGACGGGGTCGTCCTGCGACAGCAGCCGGGTGGCCAGGACCTTGGTGACCTGGTCGAGCACAAGGACGGCGAAGGCGAGGGCGAACACCAGCACCACGTAGCGGGTGTTGATCGGCTGCGGTTCGCTCCGGCGTCGCGCCGGGCCTTCCGCGCGGTGTCGGCTCACGGTGTGCCCTCGGTTGCATGACTGACGGCGGCACCCGGAGGTGCCGCCGTCGTCAGGTTGTCGGTCAGTTCTGGCCCAGGTCGGCGGAGACGTTGCCGCGGGAGTCCACGTCCGCGAGGAGGCCCTCGAGGTAGGACTTCAGGCGGGAACGGTACTCGCGCTCGAAGTTGCGTAGTTCGTCGATCTTGCGCTCCAGCGAGGTGCGTTCGTTGTCCAGCTGCTGCAGGGTCTGGTCACGCTGCGTCTCGGCCTCGTGCACCAGTTGCTCGCCGTGGGACCGGGCCTCGGAGACGATCCGGTCGCCCTCCTCCTGGCCGTTGCGCACGTACTCGTCGTGCAGGCGCTGCGCCAGTGCGAGCATGCCGGCCGCCGACTCGGGGCCGTCCACCTTCGCGGCGGGGACGGGGGCGGCGGCGTACACGGGGGCCGCGGGGGCCTCCACGACAGGCGCCTCCACCTGAGGCTCCGGCTCCGGCTCCGGCTCCGGCTCCGGCTCCGGCTCCGGCACTGGGACCGGGGCGGGTGCGAACGACGTACCCTCGGACCGGGAGAGTTCGGCGACGCGGGCCTCTGCCGCGGCGAGCTTCGACTTCAGTTCTTCGTTCTCGGCGTACACGCCACGCAGCGTGTTGACAATCTCGTCGAGGAAGTCGTCGACCTCGTCCTGATCGTAGCCCTCCCGGAATTTGGTGGGCTGGAACCTCTTGTTGAGGACGTCGTCTGCACTCAGCAGCGCCATTTCGTCTCCTCGGCTGTTAGCTTGACTGGCGGCGGATGACATGTCATCCGCATCACTCACGATAGCGGAAAAAAGCGGCGTGTTGCGTTTGGCAGCCCGCGTGGCCTGACTATTTGTGCCCGCACTTCCCTCGAACGCGTAGTCATGGCCGTGCGGCAGCAACGCGAGCGCCGGCCTCAGGACAGTGAGGCCAGTGCCGCCCTCAGGAAGCTGAGGGCCATGAAGAGGACGAGGAATCCGAGGTCCAGCGCAACCGCCCCGATCCGCAACGGTGGGATCAGGCGGCGCAGCCAGCGAATCGGGGGGTCGGTGAGCGTGTACACCACATTCGCGAGCACGAGGACCACACCCTCCGGTCGCCAGTTCCGGGAGAACGCCTGGACCAGGTCGAACACAACCCGGCCCATGAGCACCACCATGTACAGGGTGACGACGAGCTCAAGGACCTGGGCGATTGCCGACATGGGGCGAGGGACTCAGCCCTGGTTGAAGAAGCGGTTGCGCGCCTCGGGCTCGCGCGAGTCCGACTCCACGTGGACCGTCGCCGGGGAGAGGAGGAAGACCCGGTTGGTCACCCGCTCGATGACGCCGTGCAACCCGAAGACGAGCCCGGCGGAGAAGTCCACCATGCGCTTCGCCTCGGCCTCGCCCAGCCCCGTCAGGTTCATGATTACGGGGATGCCCTGGCGGAAGGCCTCGCCGATCTCGCGGGCCTCGTTGTAGGTGGTGGGGTGAACCGTCACGATGCGAGAGAGCTCCACCTGGGGCTCGCTCATCACTCGCGCGATCGGGGTGACGGCACGCGACGGCGCACGCTCCGCCACCTCCTCGGTCGGTTCGCCGGCCAATTCGTAACTCTCCTCGCCGGTTTCGGACAGGCCGAGGTATGCCATTGTCTTCCGCAGGGCTCCAGCCATGACCGCTCCTCGCGTGGGTGCCGTTGACGTCGTCAGAACGTGACGCTAACCGAGCGCATCCGCCCACCGTCGGATTGCGGGCGGCGTGTCGCCATTACGCACGGCCAATCCGGCGAAACGACCCGTCACGCCGTCGCGGCGGTATGAGAACCAGCGCTCGTCCTCGACCGTGCAGGCGTCGATCACCGTGAGTGGTACGCCCTCCAGCTGGCCGCGAATGCCCGCGAGGAGGTCGATCGCAGGAGTGCCGTGGGTGGTGGTGGACGCCGCGCCGAAGGCCCGCGCCCGCTCGCTCAACTCGGCGCCGACCTCGTAGCAGCGCCCGCAGATGTGCGGGCCCACCGCGGCGTGGACGGGCTCGGCCGTGAGTTCGCGGACACGGCGGAGCGCCGCCGGGAGGACACCCGCGAACAGTCCCGCGCGGCCCACGTGCACAGCGGCGAGGACGCTCCCGGACTCGTCGGCCAGCAGCACGGGCGCGCAGTCGGCCACCAGCACCGCGGGGGCGCGGCCCGTCACCTGGGGCCCAATGACGAGCGCGTCGCACTCCCCCACGGCCTCGGCCGCTGCCGGGTCCACCGCCACGCGGACGGTGTTGCCATGCACCTGGTCCATCCAGACGAGTCCCGGTCCGAGGGTGCGTTCGAGCCGCGCGCGGTTGGCGACGACGTCGGCCGGGTCATCCCCGACGTGCAGCGCCAGGTTCAGCCCCCCGCTCCCGCCGGGACCGCCGCAGGGCGGACGCGAGACTCCCCCGGCTCGCGACGTGAAGAACGCACGCGCGCCGGGGGAGATGCGGCAGGACACCATGGGCTACTTGAGGAAGTCCGGGATGTCGAGGTCCTCCACCTGCCGGCGGGGGCGCTCCGACTCGAAGACGCGCGGGATCTCGAAGGACCCCGGTGTCTCCTCGGGCGACGGGGCGGACTCCCGGCTCGGGGCCGAGGGTGCCGACGGCGTGGGCCGCGCCGCGGGCGCGGCCGGGGCGGCCTTCTCGGCAACCGAGCCCACCGGCCGGGCGTTCGCGGCCTGGGCGGCGGTGACCCGCTGGCCGGCCTCGTCGAATCCGGCGGCGATGACCGTGACCCGCACCTCGTCGCCGAGGGCGTCGTCGATCACCGCGCCAAAGATGATGTTGGCCTCGGGGTGCGCGGCCTCCTGGACGAGGCGCGCAGCCTCGTGGATCTCGAACAGGCCGAGGTCCGAACCACCCTGGATCGAGAGCAGCACGCCGTGCGCACCGTCGATGGACGCCTCCAGCAGCGGGGAGGAGATCGCGAGTTCGGCCGCCAGGACCGAGCGTCCCTCACCCCGCGCGCTCCCGATGCCCATCAGGGCGGAACCCGCATCCTTCATCACGGACTTGACGTCGGCGAAGTCGAGGTTGATCAGGCCGGGGGTCGTGATCAGGTCCGTGATTCCTTGCACGCCGGAGAGGAGCACCTGGTCAGCGGACTTGAAGGCGTCGAGGACGGACACGGAGCGGTCCGAGATGGACAGCAGGCGATCGTTGGGGATCACGATGAGCGTGTCGACCTCGGCGCGAAGCGATTCGATGCCCTTGTCCGCCTGGTTCGAACGGCGCCGGCCCTCGAAGGTGAAGGGTCGGGTCACCACGCCGATCGTGAGGGCGCCGAGGCTGCGCGCGATGCGGGCGACGACTGGCGCGCCACCCGTTCCGGTGCCACCGCCCTCGCCGGCGGTCACGAAGACCATGTCAGCGCCCTTGAGAACCTCTTCGATCTCCTCGGAGTGGTCCTCGGCGGCCTTCTTGCCGACCTCGGGATCCGCGCCCGCGCCGAGACCG
>JADGOQ010000043.1 GCA_017882885.1 Actinomycetales bacterium
CTCGCCCGCGGGAGGGTGGCCGTGCTCTTCCTTGGCCTGCCGGCGATCGACGAGTCCGAGGGCTACGACCGCGCGCACATGGACCTGCCCGCCTCCCATGTGGCCCTGCTGCGCGCGGTGCGCGCGGTGGCCGCGAAGGTCGTGGTGGTCCTGTCCAACGGGTCCGCGGTCACGGTCTCCGACTGGGAGTCCGACGCCGACGCCATCCTCGAGCTGTGGCTCGGCGGGCAGGCGGGCGGCAGTGCGGCGGCACAGCTGCTCACCGGCGCGGCGGCCCCCTCGGGCCGGCTCGCCGAGTCCATCCCGGTCCGCCTCGTGGACGTGCCCGCCCAGCTCAACTTCCCCGGTGAGCGCGGGGTGGTGCGCTACGGCGAGGGCATGTTCATCGGGTACCGCGGCCTGGACGCCACGGGCGCGAGGGTATCGTACCCGTTCGGCCACGGGCTCACCTACACCACGTTCGCGTACTCCGGCCTCACCGTCGACGCCAGCGCGGTAACGGACGGGACCGGGGCGGACGACGTCGTCGTGCGCGTGACCGCGCGCGTCACGAACACGGGGGCGCGGCCGGGGGTGGCGGTGCCGCAGCTCTACGTGGGCCGGCCGGGCTCGGCGTTCGCCCGGGCCCCCCGCGAGCTGCGCGGGTTCGAGCGGGTGGAACTCGCGGCCGGTGAGTCGCGGGTGGTGGAGTTCGGCCTGACGCGGCGCGATCTGTCTCACTGGGACATCGGGGTACACGGCTGGGTCGTTGAGCCCGGCGCGGTGGAGGTTGCCGTGGGCGAGAACTCGCGCGACCTGCCGCTGCGCGCGGTCGTGGACGTGGCCGCGCCCGCGGTGCACCTCCCACTGCACGACCACTCCACCCTCGGCGAGTGGCTGGACCACCCGGTGGGCGGCCCGCTCATGCGCGAGGCGCTGGGCGAATTCGTCGCGATGGTGGGACCGGAGGCGGAGCTCTCCTCCGCGGTGTTCGTCCTGTCCCTGCCGGTGGTGAAGCTCCCCGCGATGGTTCCCGGCGCGCTCACGCAGGAGGAGCTGGACAGCCTGCTGTCGCAGGTCAGCTGAGGCAGCAGACAGCCGTGGGGGGCGCCGGGACTCCGGCGCCCCCCACGTGCCCTAGTCCTTCCTCCGTCTGGTGGTATCGCGGTAGCATGTCGGTATGACCAAGAAGCTGAGTGTGAGCCTGTCGGAGGAGGACGTCGCGACCCTGGACGAGTACGCCCGAACAGCCGGACTGAAGTCTCGTTCCGCCGTCGTCCAGCGAGCCATCCGACTGCTCGTCGCGCCGGATCTCGAGGACGACTACGAGGCGGCTTGGGAGGAGTGGCAGGCGTCCGGCGACAGCGACGCGTGGGAAGCCACCGCCGGGGATGGGCTGGCCGATGCGTCGCGGTGACATCTGCCTGATCGACCTCGAACCGACGCTCGGTGCCGCGGCCAACAAGCGGCGGCCTGCCGTCGTTGTGAGCAACGATCACGCGAATGCGACTGCGGAGCGGCTCGGCCGCGGCGTCGTGACGGTGGTGCCGCTCACCAGCAGTGTGATGCGGGTCTACGACTTCCAGGTTTTGTTGCCCGCGGAAGAAACGGGGCTGCGCATGGACTCGAAGGCACAGGCCGAGCAGGTCCGCTCGGTTGCCGTGGAGCGGGTGGGAGCCGTCCTGGGTCGCGTTCCCGCGTCACTCCTCGTCCGGCTCGAGGACGCGCTACGGCTGCACCTGCAGCTGTGAGGCGTCCGGGTGGAGGAACACCATGAGCGACCAGGGCTCGGCCGCCGGGTCCGCGGTGTCCCGGCGGATGAAATCACCCGGACCTCCGGCCGGGCCGCCGGCCCGGACCCGGCCACGCTCCGCCGTCGGGCAGCGGGGGTTCGTCCCGCTCTGGATCGGGCAGACCCTCTCCCAGCTCGGGTGCCAGTTCGAGGGGCAGCGATGCCGGTCACCGCGGTCACGCTGCTCCACGCCACCGCGGCGCAGATGGACTACCTCAACGCCGCTGCCACGGCCGCCTTCCTCCTCGTCGGCCTGCCGGCGGGCGGCTGGGTGGACCGCTGGCGCAAGCGGCGGGTGTCTGGCTGCGGACGCGGTGCGCGCCGTCGTCGTGCTGGCGATCCCGCTGCTGTGGCTCGCCGGGGCGCTGCTGAAGGTGGTGAGTGCCCCGGTGCTGCTGGTCGCGAACGCGGTGGGGTTCGCTGCGAAGGGTGCTGGTGACGACGGCGTCGTCCAACGGGGTGTCGCTGGCGTTGCAGTCCTTCGCCGTGGTGGTCTACAACATCGTCAGGTCACCGCCCGGCAGCGGCTGTGCCCGCGCCGCCTGCTCGGCCGCATGAACGCCTCCATGCGGTTCGTGGTGTGGGGTGTCATGCCGCTCGCGTCGCTGTTGGCGGGCTGGCTTGGGTCCGCGTTCGGCACGGTGCCGGCGATGTGGGTGGGCGTGGGCATCGGGGTGCTCTCCACCCTGCCGTTCCTCACCGGGCCGTACGGGCGCATGCGGGAGCTCCCCACCCGCCCGGAGTGAGCGCGATCCGACCGATCAGGCCGCCGAGAGCACCAGGCCCGCGTTGTCGGCGTCCGCGTTGACATCCACCACCACGGTCTGGCCGTCCGCCACCGCGCCCGAGAGGAGGAGCTTCGCGAGCTGGTCGCCGATCTCGCGCTGGATGAGCCGGCGCAGCGGGCGGGCGCCGTAAGCGGGGTCGAAGCCCTCGATGGCCAGCCACTCCCGCGCGGCGTCGGTGACCTCGAGCACCACCCGCCGGTCGGCAAGGCGCTTGGACAGCAACGAGACCTGCAGGTCCACGATCTGCCCCAGATCTTCCATGGAGAGCGCGTCGAACATGATGACGTCGTCGAGGCGGTTGAGGAACTCCGGCTTGAAGCTCGCCCGCACCACGGCCATGACCGCCTCGTGCTTCGCGTCGTCCGAGAGTGTCTGGTCAACCAGGAACTGGGAGCCCATGTTCGAGGTGAGCACCAGGATCGCGTTCCGGAAGTCAACGGTGCGCCCCTGGCCATCCGTCAGCCGGCCATCGTCGAGCACCTGGAGGAGGATGTCGAAGACCTCGGGGTGCGCCTTCTCCACCTCGTCCAGCAGCACCACCGTGTAGGGGCGGCGCCGCACGGCCTCCGTGAGCTGCCCGCCCTCCTCGTAGCCGATGTAGCCCGGAGGGGCGCCCACCAGCCGCGAGACCGTGTGCTTCTCGGAGTACTCGGACATGTCGATGCGGACCATGGCGCGCTCGTCGTCGAAGAGGAACTCCGCCAGCGCCTTGGCCAGCTCGGTCTTGCCCACACCGGTGGGGCCGAGGAACAGGAACGAGCCGGTGGGCCGGTCCGGATCGGCCACGCCCGCCCGGGCGCGCCGGACGGCGTCGGACACCGAGCGGACGGCCGCGCGCTGCCCGATGAGGCGCGCCCCGATCACGTCCTCCATGCGGAGCAGCTTCTCGGTCTCGCCCTGCAGCAGCTTGCCGGTGGGGATGCCGGTCCACGCCGAGACCACCTCGGCCACCTCGTCCGGGCCCACACGATCCGCGATCATCGGCGCCTCGGAGGTGGCCTTCGTGGCCTCCGCCGCCTCGGCCTCGGCGATCTCCTTCTGCACGGCGGGGATCTCGCCGTAATAGAGGCGGGAGGCCGCCGCGAGATCCCCGGCCCGCTCCGCGCGCTCGGCGTCCGTGATGAGCTGGTCGAGCCGGGCCTTCAGGTCACCCACGCGGTTGTGGCCGGCCTTCTCGGCCTCCCACCGCCCGGTCAGGGCCGCGAGTTCCTCAGAGCGGTCCGCGAGGTCCGCGCGCAGCTTCTCGAGCCGCGCGAGTGCCTGCGGGTCTTCCACCTCGGACTCGGAGAGGTAGGACTCCTCCATGCGCAGGCGGTCCACCTGGCGCTGGAGGGTGTCGATCTCGATGGGCGCGGAGTCCAGCTCCATACGGAGGCGGGACGCGGCCTCGTCGATCAGGTCGATGGCCTTGTCCGGCAGCTGGCGGCCGGTGATGTAGCGGCTGGAGAGGGTCGCGGCGGCCACCAGGGCGCCGTCGGAGATCGTGACCTTGTGGTGTGCCTCGTAGCGGGGCGCGATGCCGCGCAGGATCGCCACGGTGTCCTCCACCGACGGCTCCCCCACGAACACCTGCTGGAAGCGGCGCTCCAGGGCGGGGTCCTTCTCGACGTACTCGCGGTACTCGTCCAGCGTGGTGGCGCCCACCATGCGCAGCTCGCCGCGCGCGAGCATGGGTTTGAGCATGTTCGAGGCGTCCATGGCGCCATCGCCGCCCGCACCCGCGCCGACGACCGTGTGCAGCTCGTCGATGAACGTGATGACCTGGCCGTCGGAGTCCTTGATC
Organism: Actinomycetales bacterium; assembly: GCA_017882885.1. Lineage (GTDB taxonomy): Bacteria > Actinomycetota > Actinomycetes > Actinomycetales > Actinomycetaceae > UBA1383. Next base: position 4,343 of record JADGOQ010000043.1, read on the forward strand.
TCCTGCAGCACGGCCTTCAGCCGCTCCTCGAACTCACCGCGGTACTTGGCGCCCGCCACCATCGCGGCGAGGTCGAGGGCGATCAGCCGCTTGCCGCGCAGCGACTCCGGGACGTCCCCTGCGACGACGCGCTGCGCCAGCCCCTCCACCACGGCCGTCTTGCCCACGCCCGGCTCGCCGATCAGCACCGGGTTGTTCTTGGTGCGCCGCGAGAGCACCTGGATCACGCGCCGGATCTCGGCGTCGCGGCCGATGACCGGGTCCATCTTGCCCTCGCGGGCCTCCTGGGTCATGTCCCGGCCGTACTTGTCGAGCGCCTTGTAGGTGCCCTCGGGGTCCGGGCTTGTCACCTTGCCGGCACCCCTGACCGCCGGGAGGGCCGCGGCGAGCTGGTCCCGGGACGCGCCGGACGAGCGGAGGATGTCCCCCGCCGGGGTCGACGACGCCGCCAGCGCCATCACCAGGTGTTCCGTCGACACGTACTCGTCACCCAGGGCGCTCGCCTCCTCGCCGGCGCGGGCGATGACGTTCAGCATGGCGCGCGACGCCTGCGGCTGGGCGACCGAGGCGCCGGACGCGCCGGGGAGGGTGGAGATCGCGCCCCGCGTCCGCGCCGCGACCGCGCGCGGGTCCGCGCCCACTGCCTGCAACAGGCCGCCTGCCACGCCACCCTCCTGCGCCACGAGCGCGGCGAGGAGGTGGACCGGCTCGAGGGTGGGGTTGCCCGCCTGGGTGGCGGACTGGATCGCGGCGGCGATCGCCTCCTGGGACTTGGTGGTGAGCTTGTCGGTCATGTGTGTCGCCTCCGAGCGGGGATGTGCCTACATCTGCAAACCGTCGTGAAGTTGAGTCTATTCCACTCAACTTCGCCCGGTCAGACGCGGGTGTCCGCAAGTCCGCAGAACGCGTCCGTGGAGGACACTCCGGTGAACTCGCTGCGGCCCTCGAGTTTCTCCACCAGCGCCTCCAGCGTGAACGGCTTGTCGTCGTAGGTGTTGATGTAGGTCTTCACCTGGGGGACGTCGGCGAGCTGGTGCGGGCACGCCGTCGAGACGAAGATGACCGGGAGCTCGTGGACGGTGTCGTCGTAGCCCCGCTCCGCGAGCAGCGCACCGAGGGCCGCGGCCGGGTGGGGTGCGCCGCCGTGCATCGCGTGGGCCACCGCGACGTTCTCGGGCAGCTTGATCCGGGCCATGGACTCGTCCTTGGGCGGCAGGATCTCGTCCTTCGCCTTCGTGTGCAGGCCGAGCGCCGCCTTGGTGCCCAGGATGCGCTCGAGGGCCTCCTGCAGCCGCTCCTCGGTGATGGTGCCGGACCGGTAGCCCTCCATCATCCAGGCGAAGTCCTCGTCCGGGTCGTTGAAGAAGAGGAAGAGGTCGCAGCCGGCGGCGATGGACGTGGGCAGCAGCTTCGAGCGCTTCATCGCACCGGTGAGACCCGCCATGATCGAGGGCAGCCCCGCCTCGATGAGTGCGGAGTAGACCTTGCCGAAGGTCTCGTCCCACTCCTCGCACGACAGCCAGTTGGGGGCGGAGGACAGGTGCTGGTCGCGCTCGTCGATGCCGTCACCGGGGAAGTGCTTGGCGGCCGGCGCGATCCCGGACTCCTGGATGCCCCTCATGTACTCCAGCGACAGTTCGATCGTCTGGTCGACGTCGGAGATCCGGCCGAGCTCGTAGGCGTACCTCGGGTCGCCGGTGGCGGCGATCTTGACCTCGTGACCCACGTAGGTGCCGTCGGTGCACGCGCCGTTGCCCCCGGACTCGGTGTTGGCGGCGATCAGCATGGGGATCTTCGAGTAGTGCTGGAGGACCCGGTTCTGCTCCCGGATCTCGGCCGCGGGCCCCGGCTGGTAGCGCACCGCGCCGATGTGGTAGCGGTTCACCATGTCAGCGAGGTACGCCTCGTCCCGGGACGACCCCATGTTGACGAAGAGCTGGCCGATCTTCTCCTCCTCGGTCATGCCCGCGATGGTGTCGCGGACCCAGCGGACACCTTCTTCGTCCAGGTGGAAGGGCTTTGCGGTCAGGTCAACCATGTGTGCTCCTTTGCGATGGTGAGTACCACTCCAGCAAACTGCACGCGGGCACCCGTGGCAACCGATTGCCGAGCATTGCCAGCCTTCCCGCAGGTCACGTCCACGGTTCGGCCGCTTCGCCGAGGCGCTGGGATACGATCGCAGCAGGATTCCCGCGCATTTCTCCTCGGAAGGGGCGGTCCATGTCCACTGACGGCGCCGGTGACGCACCCCACCCGCTGGTCATCACCATGTGGGAGACCTACGGCTCGAACATGGAGGCGGTTGCCGTTCGCGTGGGCGAGATACTCTCGGTTCCCATCCACATGCAGGCCTACTCCTCCGAGGACATCGAGCGTGCGCAGGAGGAGCGCGAGAACGAGGGCGCCCTGGGCCGCCTCGTGCGGCTCCTCGCTCCCGTCGGCTCGATCCAGGACGTCGCGTGGAACCCGTCCGGCATGGATGCCACCTACCGCGAGATGTCCCGGGAGAACACCGCCGTCGTGTGGGCGGAGGCGGAGGCCGGCGGCGTCGTGATGGGACGCAGCGGCGCGTACGTCCTCAAGGACCGCCCCCACACGCTCCACGTCAAGCTCGACGGCGCCACCGAGAAGCGCGTCGCCCGGGCCGCCGAGCTCAGCGGTATCTCGCTCGCCCGCGCCAACAAGCGCCAGCGCATCGAGGACGAGTTCCGCGCCGAGACGTCACTGCGCACCTACTACTGGGATCCACGCGGGGTGGACAACTACGACCTCGTGGTCAACACCGGCCTGCAGGAGACCGAGGAGAGCGCGCAGTTCATCGCCGCGGCCGCCCGTATCCGCGGCGCTCGCGCCCGCTGACACCCCCGCGTCCCCCCGCTCACACCCCCGGCGTCACTCCCGAACCCGCGCCGCGATCTCGACGCCGTTGAGCTGCGCTTGCGCCTTGACCATGGAGGGGACGGACTCCCCGCCGTAGCCGAGCGCGCTCGCGATCGCGAGCGTCTCGTGGACGCCGGCGCCCACCGGGGCGACCACCGAGTTCTCACCGGCCAGGCGCGTGTAGTACCGCAGATCCTTGCGGGCGTTGTCCAGCTGGAACCGCATCCCGGTGTAGTCGCCGCGCAGGGCCTTTGCCATGTTGTGCAGCAGCGTGCAGTTCATCGAACTCACGCCGAGGATGTCCTCCACGGACTGCGGGTCCAACCCGGACTTCGCCGCCACCGCGAACGCCTCCGCCAGGGAGGAGGCCAGCGCGAAGACCACGAAGTTGTTGAGCAGCTTGAGGGTGTGGCCGGCGCCGAGCCCGCCGGGGCGCACGATGAAACCCGCGAACGCCTCGATCACCGGGCGGACCTCCTCGAAGAGGTCGTCGTCGGCGCCCACGATTACGTTCAGGGTGCCCGCCTCCGCCTCCGCCGGACCGAGGGTCAGCGGCGCGTCCACGTATCGCACGCCCTGCGCGGCGGCCTCCGCCGCGAGCCGCAGCGTGGAGGACGGCTCGCTCGTCGACGTGTCGATGATGACCAGGCCCTCGCGCGGCGCGGTCAGGAGCCCGCCGGTCACCACCGCCTCGACGTCCGCCGACGACGTCACGCACAGGACGACGACGTCGCACGTCCCGCCGAGGTCGGCATAGCTCGCGGCCTCCACGGCCCCCGCCGCGGCGAGGTCCGCCACCCGCTCCGAGGGGCGGCGCAGCACGTAGGAGAGCGGGAAGCCCTTGGTGACGAGGTTCTTCGCGATGCCGTGGCCCATGAGGCCGGTCGCGCCGACGAATCCGATGTGTGTCATGACATCAACCCTAGTCGCGGCCCCCGTGGCGCTGTACCTCGTGGTCCACGGCGCGGCCGGCGCCGGCGTCGGGGCCTGGGTGCGGCGCCGTCGCGAGGCATGATGGTGGGATGACCGATGTCACGGCCACGGGTGGGGGCAGCCAGGGCCTTGCCACCGAGATCGACGCCGAACTGCGGGCCCGGGCCCGGCCGGAGCGCGCGGAGCAGGAGAAGGCATACCTGAAGAGCTCGCTGGAGCATTACGGCACGTCGATGCCCGCCATCCGTGGCGCGGTGCGGAGCGTGGTCGGCCGTGCCGCCCTGGGGCACGACGACGTCGTCGCCCTGACCGACGAGCTGTGGGCGCTCCCGGTGCACGAGCGGCGCCAGGCGGCCGTCGAGGTGCTGGAGTTCTACCAGGCCCGGCTCGTCGCCGGGGACATGCCGCTCCTCGAGCGCCTGCTGCGCGAGTCGCGGACCTGGGCGCTGGTGGACGGGCTGGCGGCGTCCGTCGTCGGGCCGCTGGTGGAGCGCGAGCCCGAGGCCGCCGCGGTCCTGGACCGCTGGGCACGGGACGAGGACTTCTGGATCCGCCGCTCCGCCATGCTCGCCCTGCTGCTCGCGCTGCGCCGGGGCGAGGGCGACTTCGCCCGGTTCACCCGCTACGCCGACGCCATGCTCGAGGAGAAGGAGTTCTTCATCCGCAAGGCGATCGGCTGGATCCTGCGGGACACCGCCCGCAAGCGCCCGGACATGGTGTTCGAGTGGCTGCTGCCACGCGCGGCCCGGGCGTCCGGCGTCACCATCCGCGAAGCCGTGAAGCCGCTTTCGGAGGAGCGGCGCGCGGCGGTGCTCGCCGCGCGCTGACCCCGGGCGCTACCCCTCGTCCGCCTCGCTCTGCTCGAGGCGTTCGGTCAGCTCGTCCAGCTGGCGGTTCAGGTCGTCGATCCGGGCCTGGAGCTCGGAGATGGTCGACGACGTCGCTTCGTCGATGCCCGCCTTCGCGGCCTCGAGTTCCGCGCGGGCTGCGGCCAGTGCGGCCTCGGACCTCGCCACCTCCTCGCGGGCGGAGGCCGCAGCCCCCTCCACGCCTTCCTGCGCGGAGGTGGCGCTGTTCTCGATCGCCGCCTGGGCCTCCACGAGCGCCGCGTTCGCCGCGTCGACCGCATCCTCCAGCTCACCCCGGGCGCCCGAATCCACTCCCTCGAGCTTCGCGCGCAACTCGTCCACCGCCTCACGAGCAGCCTGCGCCTCTTCGCGGGCAGCCTCCACCTCCTCGGTGAGCCGAGCAATGGCCTCGCCGGCCGCCGCCGAGGCCTGGGCGAGGGCAGAGGACGCCGACGCCGCCAGCGCACCCGGGTCCGGCTTGTCATCGGACGTGCAGCCCGAGAGGGCGAGCCCGGCGGCGAGCGTGGCGGCAAGGGCAAGGGCGGGGAATCTGGACATGTGCACTCCTCACGGGTTACCCACAACTTTGCGGGCATCTGGTCAGCGGCGCAAGCGCCTGCGCCGGTGCGCCACACCCCCAGTTCTGGGGTGCGCCGTGGTCACGGCTCCCGGATGAGGGGCCACGGGTCGGCGGCCTCGAGGGCGGCGGACAGGGCGTAGAGCACGCCCTCCTGACCCACCCGCACTCCCCCGAGCATCACGCCGAAGGGGAGTTCCACGCCGTCGACCACCGCCCGGTGCAGCGGCAGCGAGATCGCCGGGGCGCCGGTCATGTTCCACACGCTCGTCCACGGTGTGAAGTGCTTCTGCGCCTCGAAGTCCGCGGCGGGATCGGCGAGCTCGAGCTCCGCGGGCGGCAGGGGCGGCTGCGCGAGGGTGGGGGTGAGGATCAGGTCGAAGTCAGCCCACCGGGTGGCGATCTGCCGCGCCAGCAGCTGCATCGCCGAGTGCGCTGCGGCGTACTGCACCCCGGAGACCCCCGCCCCGAGCTTCCGGAGCCACTGGGTCAGGGGCTTCAGCACCGCCTCCGCCTCGGGCGGCAGCGGCACGTGCGCGGCCATCACGCCCCACAGCGGCATGAAGGCCATCCACTCCTCGGCCGAGACCGCGCGCGCCGCCGCCCCCACGTGATGTCCCATCGAGGCCAGCAGCCGCGCGGCCCGGTTCACGGCCGCGAGGGCGGCGGGGTGCACGTCGGTGGCCGCCACGTTCAGTGGCTCTGTCAGCACGCCGATCCGCAGCGGCGCGACATGCCGCTCGCAGGCCGCGAGGAAGGATGACGACGGCGCAGGCGCCGCGTACGTGTCCCCCGGCCAGGACTTCGCAAGCACGTCGAGGAACGCGGCGGAGTCCCGCACCGTGCGGGTGATGACACCGTTGGTCGCCAGCCCGATCCCGTCCACCCCGAATGGCCCGGGCGAGACCCGCCCGCGCGACGGCTTCATCCCCACCACGCCGCAGCAGGCGGCCGGGATGCGGATCGACCCGCCGCCGTCGGACCCCTGCGCCGCCGGGACCACGCCCGCGGCGACGGCGGCGGCCGCCCCGCCCGACGACCCGCCGGCCGTCCGGCCCAGGTCCCACGGGGTGCGCGCCGGCACACCCGTGGCCGGCTCGGTATAGCAGGGCAGGCCGAACTCCGGCGTGGAGGTCTTGCCCACCATGACGGTCCCGGCCTCGCGCAGCAGCGTGACCACACCGTCGTCCTGCGGCGCGATGAAGCCGCGCAGCGCGGCCGACCCCGCCTCGAACGGCACCCCCGCGACCATGTTCAGGTCCTTGATCGGGACCGGGACGCCGAGGAACTCCCCGCCCGGCGCGCGCCGCCCGCCATCGCGACGACGGCGGGCCAGGGCGGAGTCGGCGTCGGCGGCCTGGGTGGCGGCGAGTTCGGGGGTGACGTGGGCGAACGCGCCCACCGCCGCCCCGGCGGTCCGCACCCGCTCGAGGGTGTGCTCGAGGACCTCCTTGGCGGAGACCTCGCCCCGGCGGAGGGTGGCGGCCAGGTCAAGGGCGGACAGTTCGTGGAGCTGCATGGCGCCAGTCAACCAGTTGGCGGCGGCACAGGGTGCGCCGACGCGGCCCGGAGGCCCGCGCGGTACCCTTGCCCCGATGCAGTGCTCCTACTTCGACGCCGGCCGCTGCCGCTCGTGCACGCTGATGGGGCAGCCGTATCCCGCGCAGCTCGCCGCGAAGCAGCATCGTTGTGAGGACCTGCTGGCGCCGTTCGCCGGGGCCCCCGGTCTCGCGTGGCTGCCGCCCGTGGCGAGCAGGGAGTCGGGCTTCCGCAACAAGGCGAAATGGGTGGTGGGCGGCACGGTGGCCGAGCCCACGCTGGGGATCCTCGACGCCGCCGGCCACGGCATGGACCTGCGCGAATGCGGGGTGTGCCGGCCGGGACTCCTCGCGTGCCTCCCCACGCTGGGCGCGTTCATCACGCTGGCCGGCCTCACGCCCTACGACGTCCCGGGCCGCAGCGGCGAGCTGAAGTACCTGCTGGTGACGGAGTCACCGGACGGCGAGCTGATGCTGCGCTTCGTGCTGCGGTCCCGGGAGCCGCTCGCGCGGATCCGCAAGCATCTCCCCGGCCTGCTGCGGGAACTGCCGCAGTTGGCGGTGGTGTCCGCCAACATCCACCCGGAGCACAAGGCCGTGCTCGAGGGGGAGCGGGAGATCGTGCTCACCGAGCGGGAGACGCTGCGGATGCGGGTGAACGGCATCGACCTCCACCTGCACCCACAGAGCTTCTTCCAGACGAACACCGAGATCGCCGCCGCGCTCTACCGCCAGGCGCGCGAGTGGGTCGACGAGGCGGGGCCGGCCTCCGTGTGGGACCTGTACTGCGGCGTCGGCGGGTTCGCGCTCCACTGCGGCGGCGAGCGCGACGTCCTCGGCGTGGAGACCAGCCCGAACGCCGTCGGGAGCGCGCGGCTGGGCGCCGCCGCCGCCGGCCAGGACCGCACGCGCTTCGTGGCCGACGACGCCACGTCCTTCGCGCTCGCGGCTGCCACCCACCCCGACCTCGTCATCGTGAACCCGCCCCGGCGCGGCCTCGGGGAGGAGCTGTGCGGCTGGCTGGAGGCGTCCGCGGTGGGGCACGCGGTCTACTCCAGCTGCAACGTGGAGTCGCTCGCGCGGGACCTCGCCCGGATGCCGTCGCTGCGGCCGCGGCGCGCCCGGCTCTTCGACATGTTCCCGCAGACCACCCACCATGAGGTCATGGTGCTGCTCGAGCGGTGAACCGTTCGCTCAGCCGACGGCCCGGTCGCGGTGGAAGCGGCGCGGCACGGCAAGTTCGCGCCGCCGGTCCCACGGGACCGCCCACCCGGCGAGGTCCAGCACGCCGTCCACCACCTGGGCGGTGAACCCCCAGATGAAGACCTCCCCCAGGACGAAGGCCGGGCCGCGGTAGCCGCTCCCCAGCGTGGCGGTCGCGCGGTTCGCCGGGTCCACGAGCGCGTCGACGGCGATGCGGTGGACGTCGGCCACCTCGTGGACCCCCACCGCGGCGATCGGCCAGCGCCCGTCCCAGACCCCCACCACGGACGTCACGTCGAAGCGGGAGACCGTCACGTGCGCCGTCGGGAGGGTACCGAGGACGTCCACGGACGTCGGCGGCAGCCCGATCTCCTCCTCCGCCTCACGCAGGGCGGTGTGGACGGCGGTCTCGCCGGGGTCCACGGCGCCGCCGGGCAGCGAGATTTGGCCGGGGTGGTGGTGCAACGTGTGGGCGCGTTCGGTGAAGGTGATGTCGGGGCGGTCCGAGTCGCTGATCATCACGAGCACGGCCGCTGATCTGGTGCCGGGGCCGGCGCGGCCGGGCAGCCGCCGGTCAGAGCCGGTGTCCAGGGCCGAGGCGAGGGCGCGCACCAGCGGCGGGAGTGCCCGCTCCGCACTGCTCGACACGGTTCCTCCTCGGCGGTCGCTGGTGGATCAGCCTACGTCCGGGTCCAGCGCGCGACAACGGCATCATCGGCTTCGGCTTCCGGCACCTGCGGTACGCGTCCGGTAGGGAGCTGGACTGGTTCGACGTCGGCTTCTCGCCGCGCAAGGCCAGTCTGACGCTCTACACCCGCTCGCTCGCGAACGTCCGCGGGACCGCGGCGCCAAGCGGAACCACGACCGGGTAGGCGGCCGAGGATCGCCGGGCGAAATCGGGGTGCCATTTCGCCGGTGGAGTGGCATGCTCGTCACCAGCCGGTCGACACCGGGCGGACCGTCGGAAGGAGTTCTCAATGGGATTGAGTGACCTCGTGGACAAGGGCAAGGGCCTGCTGGACAGCGAGAAGGCTGAACAGGTCAGTGACGACATCCTTGCGAAGGCTTCCGACTTCGCCGACGACAAGACCGGCGGCAAGTACGGCGAGCAGGTCGACCAGGGTGTCGCAGCCATTGACAAGCAGGTAGGCAACGAATAGACCGCACCGCGCCCTTGCAGCGCGAGCGAACCGGCGCCCCACGCCAACAGATGGGGCGCCGGTTCCGCGTTTCCGTGATGGGATGGGTCCATGTCCGAAGATCGCTATTCCTGGCTTGAAGACGTCGAAGGTGACCGCCCGCTCGAGTGGGTGAGGGAGCGCAACGCGCTGGCGGAGGAGGTGCTCGCCGCATCGCCCCGGTTCAGGGAGATCGAGGAGCAGACCCTCGAGGTGCTGGACTCGGAGGACAGGATCCCCGCCGTCGTGCAACGCGGCGAGTACCTCTACAACTTCTGGATCGACGGCCACCACGAGCGCGGCCTGTGGCGCCGCACCACCTGGGACTCCTACCGCACGGCCACCCCCGAGTGGGAGGTCCTTGTGGACATCGACGAACTCGGCAGGGCGGAGGGCGTCAACTGGGTGTGGCACGGCGCCGAGGTGCTCTACCCGAGCCGCGAGCGCGCCCTCATCTCGCTGTCCCGCGGTGGCGCGGACGCGGACGTGACCCGCGAGTTCGACATGACCACCCTCCGGTTGCTGGACGACGGCTTCAACCGCGAGGAGTCCAAGGGCGGCATGGGCTGGGCAACCACGGACGGCAGCGAGGTCTTCATCTTCACCGACTTCGGCCAGGGCTCCATGACCCGGTCCGGCTACCCGCGAACCGTGCGCCGCTGGCGCCGGGGCGAGCCCCTGGAGTCAGCCGCGGTGGTCTACGAGGGCACGCGCGACGACATGTACATCGGCGCCGGCGCCGACTTCACCCCCGGCTACGAGCGGGCGTTCGTGATGCGGGCGATCCGCTTCTACGAGTCCGAGTTGCTGGAGATCCGGCCGGAGGGGCTCAGGTCCGTCGACGTGCCCCGCAGCAGCGAGCCGCTCGTCTGGCGGGACTGGCTCCTCGTCCACCTCCGGGATGACTGGGACGTGCGGGGCGCCACGTACCCCGCGGGCAGCCTCGTCGCCGCCGACTACGAGGCCCATCTCGCCGGCGATCCCACCTTCACCGTGCTCTTCTCCCCCACCCCCACCACCTCGCTGGCGAACATCACGGTCACCCGGCACCACGTCGTGCTCAACCTGCTCGACGACGTCGCGAACCGGCTCGAGGTCGTGACGCCGGCCGAGCGGCGGGACGGCGGCGCGGACGACGACGGCGGCTGGCGGCGTCGGGCGCTCGACCTCGCCGGGGAGGGCGAGGACTCGGCGTTGCCGCGGCTGGGGACGATCGCCGTCGGCGCGGTCAACGCGCGCGAGACCGACGAGCTGTGGCTGACGACGGCGGGTTTCGTGTCGCCGTCGACGCTCTCGCTGGTGTGCCTCGACGCGGACGGGCGGACGGAGTCGGTGGAGCCGCTGAAGTCCATGCCGTCGTTCTTCGACGCCGACGGCATGGAGGTCTCGCAGCACTTCGTGGAGTCCGAGGACGGCACGCGCATCCCGTACTTCCAGGTCAGCCCGGCGGGCATGGAGCCGGACGGCGAGAACCCGACACTGCTGTACGGGTACGGCGGGTTCGAGATCCCGATGATGCCGGCGTACGCGCCCGCACTGGGGCGCTCCTGGCTCGCGCGCGGCGGCGTGTACGTGGTGGCCAACATCCGCGGCGGCGGCGAGTACGGCCCCCGGTGGCACCAGGCCGCGCTGAAGGAGAAGCGCCACAAGGCGTACCAGGACTTCGCGGCCGTGGCCCGTGACCTGGTGACGCGCGGCGTGACCCTACCCGGGCGGCTCGGCATCCAGGGCGGCTCGAACGGCGGGCTGCTGATGGGCAACATGCTCACGCTCTACCCCGAGCTCTTCGGTGCGGTGGTGTGCCAGGTCCCCTTGCTGGACATGAAGCGGTACTCGCACCTGCTCGCGGGGGCCTCGTGGATGGCCGAGTACGGCGACCCGGACGACCCGAAGCAGTGGGACTACATCCAGACCTTCTCGCCGTACCACCTCTTCGACCCGGATCGGGACCACCCCCCGGTCCTGTTCACCACCTCGACCCGCGACGACCGCGTGCACCCCGGGCACGCCCGCAAGATGGCGGCTCGCATGAGCGAAGCGGGCAAGGACGTGACCTACTTCGAGAACATCGAGGGTGGGCACGGCGGCGCCGCCACGAACGCACAGCGCGCGCACATGCAGGCCCTCGCGTTCGAGTTCCTCTGGCAGCGGCTGGGGGATCCGGGTGCCGTCGTCACCGAGCCGTCGTAGAGTCGGAGCAATAGCAACGGAAGGGAAATCAGAATGCCGAAGAAGCGTGACAAGGGACCCAAACCGTACGTCCTCGACATCGAGAAGGCGACGACGAAGAACACCAACTACCGCACCACGATCTGGACGGGAGAGCACCTCCAGGCGACGCTGATGTCGATCGAGGTGGGGGATGACATCGGGCTCGAGGTCCACCCGGACAACGACCAGTTCCTTCGCCTCGAGCAGGGCAGGGGCCGCTGCCAGATGGGCTCGAGCGAGAAGGACCTCCCGTTCGACGAGGAGGTGGGGGCGGACTGGGCGATCTTCGTCCCCGCCGGGACGTGGCACAACGTCACCAACATCGGGGACGTGCCTATGCGGCTCTACGCCATCTACGGCCCGTCCCACCACCCGCACGGCACGATCCACGCGACACATGAAGAGGCCGAGGCAGCCGAGCACGCGGACTGACGAACCTCACTCAGCTGCAAGGGCCCGGCCTCCGCGAGGAGTGCCGGGCCCTTGTGGTTGGGCAAGCCCAGGATGGCTACTGTCCCGGGTACCGAGGGTCCTGCGGGTCGATGCGCTCGCCGTACCGCGGCGGCTCCATGGAGGACTGCCCGTAGCGCGGCGGCTGGTTGGCGCCCGGCTGGCCCGACTGACCGGGTTGGCCGGACTGACCGGGCTGCCCCGATTGGCCGGGCTGCCCCGACTGTCCAGGCCCGCCCGATTGACCAGGATGCCCGGCCTGCCCCGGCCCACCGGACTGGCCGGGCTGGCCGTGCGGTCCCTGGTACGAGCCGGGGTTGTAGGGCTCGCCACCGGGGGTGCCCTGGTAGGGGCCCGGGGTGTAGCCCTGGCCGCCGAACCCGCCCGGGCCACCGTACCCGCCCTGGCCACCGTAGGGGCCGCCGCCGTAGCCGCCGTAGCCGCCCGGCCCGCCGAAGGTCGCGGAGCGCCGGTCGCGGTTCACGCGCACCAGCCAGATGATCCCGATCACGAGCGCCACGAACCCCAGGAACCCGACCACCATCCCGATGGCCGCCGCCGACGCCGCGCCCGGGGCCTTCTCGATGATCGTGTCGATGTTCGTGGCCGGGAGGACCGTCAACGTGCCGCTCGAACCGTCACAGGTGACCGTGTAGTCACCGGCGGCACTCGTGGTGAAGAGGACGAGCCCCTCGATACTCCTCGTGTCGACGTCGGCACCACCCGGACCGCTGACGTCGCAGCTGTACCCGGTGGTGACGCCCTCCGGCACCACCATCCACTCGGAACTGCCGGGAAGGCTGGCCGCCGACCCGTTCGAGATCTGCTGGGCGTTGGCGAAGTCCTCGAGGTTCAGGCCGCTGAGCAGGCCTGACACGCTCATGAGGATGCCGATGAGCGGCCCGAGGATCATGGCGAGCGCTCCCACCACGATGAGCGACACTGGTCCCGCGCGGCTCGGAGTCCTCGCTGGCTGGGGGTTGTACGACACGTCTGTCTCGATTCTCTCGGCTCTGAACGAAGTCTAGTTGCAGCCCGCGGCAGGGGTAAGGGTCACGGCCGCGGCCGCCACAGCACGAGCGCACCCGGCTGGGGTTCGCGGCGCACCGTGCGCCGGCCCCGGGTGGTGACGACGACGTCGCCCTGCGGCCCCGCCGCGAAGATCCGGTGGCGTCCGGGCTCGGCGACGAGGCGCAGCCGGTCCACCTCCTCGAGCGCGGCGGTGAGCGCGCGCTCGAGGAGCAGGATGCGGCGGATCCCCGCCAGGTTGATGCCCTCCTGCTGGGAGAGGCGCTGCACCTCGCGGAGCTGTTCGATGTCACGCATGGAGTAGCGCCGCCCCCGGCCGACGGTCCGTGCGGGGGTGACCAGCCCGAGCCTGTCGTACTCGCGCAGGGTCTGCGGGTGCATGCCGGCGAGCTCGGCCGCCACCGAGATCAGGTGCACGGGTCGGTCGTTGGGTACTGGAGGCACTGGTTCCCTCCTTCCGGGAGAGCGGTCCTTGCGTGAGATCGGTCCCCGGCGTTTCTCAGGCGCGCGCCTGCTCGGCGAGGTTGGCGCGCGGGTCGTCCGTGGCTGTGGCCGCCGCGAACTGCTCCACGGCGGACCTCGCCTCGGAGTTGAGCTTCTGCGGGATCACCACGTTCACGGTGACGAGCAGGTCCCCCAGGCCCTTCGAGCTCCGCACGCCGTGGTTCTTCACGCGAAGCGTCCGCCCCGATGGCGTCCCGGCCGGCACCTTCACCCGCACGGTCCTCCCGTCGAGGGTGGGTACCTCGATCGTGGCGCCCAGCGCGGCCTCGGCGAACGTCACCGGCAGGGTCATCGCGAGGTTGTTCTCCTTCAGGCTGAACACCGGGTGCGGGTCCACCTGCACCGTGACCACCAGGTCGCCGGGCTCGCCTCCCCCGCTGCCGGGCTCGCCCTTGCCGCGCAGCCGGATCTTCTGGCCGTCGTGCACCCCCGGGGGAATGCGCACGGTCATTGTCCGGCCGTCCACCGTCAGCTGGACGGTCGAGCCCTCAACGGCGTTGCGGAACGGCAGCCGGGCGTTGGTGACGACGTCGGACCCGCGCGTCGCCGTCGGGAAACCCCCGCCGCCGAACGGGTTGGGGCTGAACCCCGCCGGGCGGCGTCGTCCACCGCGGGCCGCGCCACCCTGGCCGAACATGCGCAGGAGGTCCTCGATCGACTCCGCGCTCTTGGGGTCGAAGTTGGTGCCCGCGCCCCCGCCGAACATGCCGCCGAAGAGGTCCTCGAACCCGGCGCCCCCGGGTCCGCCGGTCGCGCCCCCGGCGCCCGACGTGAACCTGGGCCCGCCGCCGGCCATGGCGCGCAGTGCGTCGTACTTCGAGCGCTGCTCGGGGTCCGAGAGCACGCCGTACGCCTCGCCGATGTCCTTGAACTTCGACTCGGCTGCAGTGTCACCCGGGTTGCGGTCCGGGTGCCACGTGCGCGCGAGCTTGCGGTAGGCCTTCTTGACGGCGTCGGCGTCGGCGTCCTTCGGCACGCCGAGCGTGGCGTAGAAGTCCTTCTCGAGCCAGTCCTGTCCGGTCATGACGCCTCACCTCCTCCACTGCGGGCTCGCACGGGAGCCGGCACTACTGGGGGCTGGCGACTCCCACCCGGGCAGGGCGGAGCACCTTCTCCCCAATGCGGTACCCGGGCTGGATCACCTGGGCGATGGAGTGCACCGTGACGTCCGCGGAGGGCACGTCCATGAGCGCCTCGTGCAGGGTGGGGTCGAACTCCTCGCCCACCGCGCCGAACCGCTCCAGGCCAAAGTTCGTCGCGAGGACGTTCTCCAGCTTCTCGGCCACGGACTTGAACGGCCCCTCGAGGTCGCCGTGCAGACGGGCGAGGGCGACGTCGTCGAGCACCGACAGCAGCGCCGTGACCACCGCCTCGGACCCCGCCTGGCGGGCGGACAGCGCCGCTTCCTTGGAGCGGCGGACGTAGCCCGTGTACTCCTGGCTGATGTTGAAGTAGGACGCGTTCGCGCGGGCCAGCTCCTCCGCGAGCTTGGCGTTCTCCGCCTTCAGGTCGGCCAGGCCACCGGGGAGCGGCGCGCCCGCCGGGCTCTCGGCACCGGGCCGGACGCCGTCGGAGGCCGGACGGTCCGGTGAGCCCGCCGACGGGGCGGCGGGCGCCGCGGCACCGACCGGATCCGCGCCGGCCGGACTCGCCCCGGACGTGCCGCCGCGGGCCCGCCCGGTCTCTGGGTCGATCTTCCGCTTGTCGTGGATGACCGGGTCCCCGTCGTGTTCGTGGTTGGCGTCCGTCATTTGCTCTCGTCCTCGTCCACGATCTCGGCGTCCACGACGTCGTCATCCGCGCCCGCGGAGTGGGCGGTGCCGCCGGGGGTGGCGTGTTCCGGGCCGGGGTTCTGTGCAGCCTGCTCGGAGGCGTAGAGCGCCTGGCCGATCTTCTGCGCCTTCTCGTTGAGGTCCTCCATGCCGGACTTCACGGCCGCGAAGTTGTCGCCCTTCAGCGCGGTCTTGAGGCTGTCCACGGAGGCGGACACCTCGGACGCGATGTCGGCGGGGACCTTGTCGGCGTTGTCCTTCAACACCTTCTCGGTGGAGTACGCGAGGTTCTCCGCCTGGTTGCGGGTCTCGGCCTCGTCACGGCGCGCCTTGTCCTCGGCGGCGTGTGCCTCGGCCTCGCGCACCATGCGGTCGATGTCGTCCTTCGGCAGCGCGGAGCCACCGGTGATGGTCATCGACTGCTCCTTGCCGGTGCCCCGGTCCTTGGCGGAGACGTGCACGATACCGTTGGCGTCAATGTCGAAGGTGACTTCGATCTGCGGCAGCCCACGCGGCGCCGGCGCGATGCCGGTCAGCTCGAACGTGCCCAGCGGCTTGTTGTCCCGGGCGAACTCGCGCTCGCCCTGGTAGACCTGAATGAGCACGGAGGGCTGGTTGTCCTCGGCGGTGGAGAAGACCTCCGACCGCTTGGTCGGGATCGCGGTGTTGCGCTCGATCAGGCGGGTCATGATGCCCCCCTTGGTCTCGATGCCGAGGCTCAGCGGGGTGACGTCGATGAGGAGCACGTCCTTGCGGTCACCGCGGAGGACGCCGGCCTGCAGCGCGGCGCCGACGGCGACGACCTCGTCCGGGTTCACGCCCTTGTTGGGCTCCTGGCCACCGGTCAGGCCCCTCACGACCTCGGTCACGGCTGGCATGCGGGTGGAGCCACCCACGAGCACCACGTGGTCGATGTCCGAGAGCTTGATGCCGGCGTCGCGGATGACGTTGTTGAACGGGGCCTTGGTGCGCTCGAGGAGGTCCTTGGTCATCTCCTCCATCTGCGCACGGGAGAGCTTCTCGTCCAGGTGGACGGGGCCGTTCTCGCTCATCGAGAGGTACTGCAGCGAGATGTTGGTGGCCATCGCCGAGGAGAGCTCCTTCTTGGCCTGCTCCGACGCCTCGCGCAGCCGCTGGACGGCGCGCTTGTCCTTGGACAGGTCCACGCCATCCTTGTTCTTCACCTGGGAGACGAGCCAGTCGACGATGCGCTGGTCCCAGTCGTCGCCACCGAGCTTGTTGTCGCCGTTGGTGGCCTTGACCTGGATGGTGGAGAAGCCGTCTTCGTCCTTGCCGACCTCCAGCAGGGACACGTCGAATGTGCCGCCACCGAGGTCGAAGACGAGGATGAGCTCGTCCTCCTTGCCCTTCTCAAGGCCGTAGGCGAGGGCAGCGGCGGTGGGCTCGTTGATGATGCGCAGGACGTTGAGACCGGCGATCTGGCCGGCGTCCTTGGTAGCCTGCCGCTGGGCGTCGTTGAAGTACGCCGGCACCGTGATGACGGCGTCGGTGACGTTCTCGCCAAGGTAGGCCTCAGCATCGCGCGTCAGCTTCATGAGCGTGCGCGCGCTGATCTCCTGGGCGGTGTACGCCTTGCCGTCGATGTCGACGGTCCAGGTGGTGCCCA
>JADGOQ010000044.1 GCA_017882885.1 Actinomycetales bacterium
CTCTCCTCGACGGTGATGACGCCTTCCTTGCCGACCTTGTCCATCGCCTCGGCGATGAGCTCGCCGATCGCCGGATCGGCCGCGGAGATGGACGCCGTAGCGGCGATCTGCTCCTTGGTCTCGACCTCCTTGGCCATGAGCAGGAGCTGCTTGGTGACGGCCTCGACAGCCTTCTCGATGCCGCGCTTCAGCGCGATCGGGTTGGCGCCGGCAACGACGTTGCGCAGGCCCTCCTTGACGAGCGCCTGGGCGAGGACGGTGGCGGTGGTGGTGCCGTCGCCGGCGACGTCGTCGGTCTTCTTGGCGACCTCCTTGACCAGGTCGGCGCCGATCTTCTCGAACGGGTCCTCCAGGTCGATCTCCTTGGCGATGGACACGCCATCGTTGGTGATCGTGGGGGCGCCCCACTTCTTCTCGAGCACGACGTTGCGGCCACGCGGGCCGAGGGTGACCTTGACGGTGTCGGCGAGGATGTTGAGGCCCCGCTCCATTCCGCGGCGGGCCTCCTCGTCGAAGGCAATGATCTTTGCCATGAGGTAGTCTTCCTCCGATGTGGGTGGCTCGTGGGTGCCCGCGACGGACGACGGCCCGCTCGCGTTCTGGTCACGCGACGTGGGACGCCTCACCGACAAGCCGGTGTGTGGTTGTCACTCTCATGGTGAGAGTGCTAATTCGATTTTGGCACTCTCCGGGTGAGAGTGCAAGGCGATGCCCCAGTCGTCGCGGACGGGGCGCCGGGTGCGCGGCCCGAGCCTAGGATGGACGCCGTGACGGACGAGCGGCGCGGGTGGCGGCGGTGGGCCGTCGCGGTCTCCGCCCCCGTCCTGTGCGCCAGCCTCGCGACCGGACTCGTGGCGGCCGACCGGCGGGAGGTGGCGCCCCCGCCCTCCCTCCTCCTCGACGGCGTCGTGCTGGAGTCGCGCGACGGCGTCGGTGTGGTCTCCGCTGTCGCCCCGGGGGCCGCGCTCGCCTACGCGCCGCGCTCCCGCGTGGCGGACGACGACGCCGCCGGCGCCCGCCTCGCCCGCGAGCAGTCCCGCTGGCTGCGCGCCGGCCGGGTCCCGGGTTCCGGCTCGTGGGAGGACATGGTCTCCGGCGCACTCCTGGACATCCACACGCTCACCGGGGCGACGTTCTCCTCGGGCACGGTGTCGGCGGACGGCGCGGTGGCGGCGGGGTGGATCCCCTCCTGGCGGCTGGTGTGGCCGCGCGACGCCTCGTTCGCCGCGGTGGCCCTCGCCCGCACCGGCCACGTCGACGACGCCGTCGCGGTCCTCGCCTTCCTCCAGGACCAGCAACGCGCGGACGGCTCCTTCGCGGCGCGGTACCTCCCGGTGGGCGGCGCGGTGGCCGACGGCCGCGACGACCAGCTCGACGCCGCGGGGTACGTCCTGTGGGCTGCCCACCTGGTGGTGGACGAGGACACCACCGGGGACGCACAGTCCCGCCTGGGGCCACTCATCGCCCGCGCGACGGCGCTCCTGATGGGCGTGACCGATGGCCCGGACCCGCTGCCCTCGCCGTCGTCGGACTCGTGGGAGGTGCCCGAGGACCGCCTCACGCTCGGCACGGCGGCGGCCACGCTCATGGGCCTCGAGGCCGCAGCGGCGCTCGCGGGCGACGGCGACCCTGCGGCGATCGCGATGCGGCGGGACGCGCTGCGTTCCCGGATCGTCGCGGAGTTCGGCGTCGTGGGGTACCAGCGCTACGCCAACCCGGCGGGCTCGCTGACCGCCGCGGGTCGGCAGGGCACCGACGCCACCGTGGCACTCCTGCTGCCGCCGTTCCAGCCGGAGGCCCTGCCAGGCGCGGAGCAGGCGTGGCTGCGCTCCTTCGGGCCGCTGCGCGAACCCGCGGGTGGACTGTCCCCGGGCGAGGGCTGGCGCAACGACGGCGTCTCCTGGACCCCGCAGACCACCCTGTACGCGTGGGTGGCCGCCGAGAACGGGATGGCCGGGATCGCGACGGACCTGCTGGACTGGACGGCGGAGCACCGCACCTCCTCCGGGGCAATCCCCGAGAAGGTGGCGGCGGGCGGCGAGCCGCGCTCCGTTGCCCCGCTGACGTGGTCCTCGGCGAACGTGGTGCTGGCGGCGTCAGCCCTCGAAGTCCGTCCGCAACACGACGGAGATCGAGTTGGTGGCGCTCCCCAGCTCCACGAGCGTGTCGATGCCCAGTTCCGCGCCGATCGCCTGCGCGGTCGGCAGGAGGTCCGCGTCCTTGTAGAACACGGTGGTCACGGTCGGCTGGGCGGCGGCGTAGTCGCCGGTGGTGACAGCCGTGAAACCGGCTGCCGTGAGGGCGTCGGCGGTGCGCGCCGCGATGCCCGCAACCCTCGCCCCGTTCAGCACCACCACGGGCGCGTCGAAGTTGACGGGTGCGGCGGTTGGCTCCGGCGACGTGGTGGCGGTCTCGGTGGGCTCGGCGCTCGCGGTGGCCTCCGCGGCGGTGGTGGTCGCGTCCGGTGACGACGCCGTCGTGGACGTCTCGGCGGTGAGGGTCACCACCGGTGGGTCGACGCGGTCCTCGTTCAACAGGGAGATGATGCCCCAGGCGAGGAGGGGCGCCACCACCAGCACGATGAGGTACGGGGCGAGGCGGCGCAGGGTGGCCTCGGCCTGGCGATGGACGCCTTTCGGCCCTCGCTGCTTGGCAGCGACGTCGAATTCGTCCTCCGGGTACTCCGTCATGCCCCTAGGCTAGCGGTCCAGCCCTGAATCCCCGGTCAACCTGCGTGCGGAACGTTCGCGGTGGCGGGACTGGCGCATCCGCCGCAACCTCTTCACCAGCATCGGCTCGGCGGCGAGCGCGGCCGGATTGTCCAGCAGGGCGTTGAGGACCTGGTAGTACCGGGTCGCGGACATGTCGAACAGCTCGCGGATCGCGGATTCCTTCGCGCCCGCGTAGCGCCACCACTGCTTCTCGAACTCGAGGACCCGGGCCTCGGTCTCGGTGAGCTCCGTGAGTCCCGCAGGCGCCTCGGGTGCCCAGGAGTGGGCCTCGGACATGGGCGGCTCCTTTCGACCCTCCCAGTGTACGGCGCGAATCACACCGTTGTCATTCGCCGGGGCGGCAGCGCCCGCCGGGTATCGTCTCTCCCGTGAGTCTCAGCGGCCTGATGCACGAATCCTGGGCTGAAGCGATGGCGCCCGCTGAGTCCCAGATCCACGCAATGGGGGACATGCTGCGCGCGGAGGTCGCCACCGGCCGGGGCTACCTGCCCGCGGGCGCGGACGTCTTCCGGGCCTTCACCTTCCCGCTGGATGACGTGAAGGTGCTGATCGTGGGCCAGGACCCGTACCCGACCCCGGGCCACCCCATGGGGCTCTCCTTCTCCGTCCAGCCCGGGGTGCGCCCGCTCCCCCGCTCCCTGGTGAACATCTACCAGGAGCTGTCCGACGACGTCGGCGCCCGGCCCGTCGAGCACGGCGACCTCACCCACTGGAGTCGCGAGGGCGTCATGCTCCTCAACCGCGTCCTGACCGTGCGGCGCGGCGCGTCCGCCTCGCACCGCGGGCGCGGGTGGGAGGCCATCACCGACCACGCCATCGCGGCACTGGTGGCGCGCCGTCGTCCCCTCGTGGCGATCCTCTGGGGCCGGGACGCCCAGGCCCTGACCACCGCCCTCGGGCCGACGCCGGTCATCGCCTCCGTCCACCCCTCGCCCCTGTCGGCCTCCCGCGGCTTCTTCGGGTCCCGGCCGTTCTCCCGTGCCAACGCGTTGCTGGTTGCCCAGGGCGCCGCCCCCGTCGACTGGCAGCTCCCGGCGAGCGCGCCATGAGCGGTCAGTCGCGGAGCATCTCCGCGACCGCGAACGCCATCTCGAGGGCCTGCTGGTGGTTGAGGCGGGGGTCCACGAGGGTCTCGTAGCGGTCCCCGAGGCCCGCGTCCTCGATGCGCTCCGCGCCGCCGAGCACCTCCGTGACGTCGTCGCCGGTGAGCTCCACGTGCAGCCCGCCGGGAATGGTGCCCACCTGGTCGTGCGCCTCGAAGAAGCCCCTCACCTCGTCCAGCACGGTGGTGAACTGCCGGGTCTTGTACCCGGAGTCGGAGACGATCGTGTTGCCGTGCATGGGGTCACAGACCCACGTGACGGGCACACCGTGCGCCTTCACGGCCTCGAGGAGCGGCGGCAGCGCGTTGCGCACCCGTCCGGCCCCCATGCGGGTGATGAAGGTGAGCCGGCCCTCCTCCCCGCGGGGGTTGAGCCTGTCGATGAGGGCGCGCGCGTCGTCGGCGGTGGCGGTGGGCCCGAGCTTGCAGCCGATGGGGTTCTCCACGCGTGAGAGCAGGTCCACATGGGCGCCGTCCAGCTGACGGGTCCGCTCCCCGATCCACAGGAAGTGGGCGGAGCAATCGTAGGCGTGGCCGGTGCGGGAGTCGATGCGGGTGAGCGCCCGCTCGTACTCCATGAGGAGCGCCTCATGCGCGGAGTAGAAGTCCACGGTCCTGATGGCGTCGAAGTCCACCCCGGCGGCGCCCATGAACCGCACCGCCCGGTCGATCTCCGCGGCGAGCACCTCGTAGCGGGAGTAAGCCGGGTTGCGCATGAAGCCCTTGTTCCACTCGTGCACCCGCCGCAGGTCGGCGAAGCCGCCGTAGGTGAAGGCTCGGATGAGGTTCAGGGTGGACGCGGACGCGTTGTACGCCCGCACCAGCCGGTGGGGGTCCGGGATGCGCGACTCGGGGGTGAACTCGTGGTCGTTCACCGCGTCGCCCCGGAACGCCGGCAGTTCGACGCCGTCGCGCACCTCCGTGTCCGCGGACCGCGGTTTGGCGTACTGCCCGGCCATCCGGCCCATCTTCACGATCGGGAGCGACGCGCCATAGGTGAGCACCACCGCCATCTGCAGGATCGTCATGATCTTGTGGCGGATGTGGTCGGCGGTGTTGGCGGCAAAGCTCTCGGCGCAGTCCCCGCCCTGCAGTACGAACGCCTCCCCGCGCCCGGCGGCCGCCATCCGCAGCTTCAGATGGTCCGCCTCGCCGGCGAACACGAGCGGCGGCGAGATCGCCAGTTCGGCGACGGCGCGGCGCAACGCGTCCTGGTCCGGCCAGCGCGGCTGCTGTTCCGCCACGAGGTCGCGCCAAAGGTCCAACTGCCGTAGCAACTGCGGATCAGCTTCCACTGTGCCTCCAGATCGCGGGAGAGCCACCTATCGGACTCGAACCGATGACCGTCCGCTTACAAGGCGGGAGCTCTACCAACTGAGCTAAGGTGGCGCGGCCGCGGACGGGCCGCGGCTCGGTGGCGGCGGTTCCGCCACCACCCCATGGTAATGGTCAGTTGCCGGTGGTCCGGACTTCGGCCAGGAGGGCGCCCGCCTCGGGCCAGCCGACGAACTCCACGCCGTCCACGAGGATCGTCGGGGTGCCCTCGAACCCGTCGCGGCCGAACTGCCGCGTGGTCGCGGCCACCCAGTCCGTGAAATCGCCGGCGGCGAAGGTGTCCGCCACCTCCTGCGGCACGCCCACACCGACGGCGGCAGCCTCGATGTCGGCGATCGTCGGTTCGGTGACGGTGCTGGCACCCGAGTTGACCGCGGCGTCCACGGCCGCGGTGTAGATCACGAACAGTTGCTGGGAGAAGTCGAGGAACTGGGCCGGAGCCCGGTCGGCCACGGTGGCGGCCGCGTTGGCCGCGAGGCCGGAGAAACCGGAGTAGTCGCCGGAGCGGTCGAGGATCGACACCGGGTGGATGATCACCGTGGCGGTCCCGTCCTTGGCCAGTGTCTTCAGGTCGGCGGCGTTGATCTCCTCGAACTGGGCGCAATAGCTGCACGTGTAGTCGAGGTAGACATTCACCACGCGAGCGTCAACGGAACTGTTGTCCGTGCCGGCCTCGAGCGTCATGCCGACCGGGATGCCGCCCGTGAGGTCGGAACCCTGCGGCCGGGTCACGCCGTCGAGGGCCGACTTGTTGCCCGCGGCGACGATCCCCCACACGAGCGCGGCGACGGCGATGAGCCCGACGGCGAGGCCCACGATGAGGAGGGTCCGGTTGCGCTTCGCGCGCCGCTCCTGGGCCTCGCGGAGCTTGCGGGCCTCCTCGCGTGCCGTCTCGCGCCGTTCCTGCTTGGTCAGCCGGAAATTGTCGGCAGTTGGCATGTGTTTCTCTCCGTCGTCAGGGAGGGGACGTGCCTCACACATTACTGTCCGTCGCTGGGCGGCGCCGAATCAGGTCAGGGTGCGCGTCCGCCGCGGCCTCAGGCCGTGGGCGTCACGGGCAGGGGCTGCCACGTCGGGGCCGGGAGTGCGCCGGTCATGGCGGCGATCACGAACCCGAGGGCGAGGAGGACACACAGCGTCGCCAGCGTGACGCGCATCGCCGGGTAGGGCAGCACCGCCCCGAGGACGGAACGGGCACCCTCCCGCTGGATGCCGGATCCCGGCCCGAACCAGGCGACGACGGCGAAGAGCGCGGCGCTCGCCCAGAGCAGCACGTTCGCGCGGGCCTCCCGCCAGGTGCCGAGCATCTCGGGCGTGAGGGAGAAGCCGCCCACCTGGAGGGCGATCCACGCGCTCCCGCCCGCCAGCACCAGCAGCAGCACCGTGACGACGGCAGCCCGCACCAGGAACCACGGCGACGAGGCGACCGCCCGCGCGGCGTCGCCCCTGCGGACGCCCTTGCGGAACCGCGCCCGGCGCATCGCCCTCCCCGCATAGCCGACCGTGGCGGACAGGAGCATGAGTGCGGCCAGGAGCAGGAGCGCCACGCCCGGCCATGTGCCGGCCGCCGCCACGACGAACAACCCCACCGCGGCGACCACCCCGCGTTGCGGCGCCGCCGGCGTCGCCCACGCGGGGACCGGCTGCGCGTCGCCGTCCCAGGCTGCCGGCGCTCCCGGCTCGACCCACCCGGCGGGCGCGCCCCGGTCGGTCCGGACGGCGGGCGGGACGCCCTGGGGCAGGACACGCGTCGCCGTCGGGGACTGCTGCTGCCACCCACCCGCCGGGGTGACAACCGTCGCGGGGACGTCACGTCGCGGCGGACCGACCGGAGCGTACGTGGCCGGCGCCGTCGCCGGCAGGGCCATGGTCGGCGCGGATCCGGCGGGAGCCCCCAGCGTGGGCGGCGCACCGCCGGACAGCACCATCGTGGCGTCCGAAGCCGCGATCGCGCCCCGTTGGCGGATACCGAGCGCGGCCAGCGCCTCCCGGAGGTCCGCCTCCTGCCAGCGCCCATCCAGCACGGAGAGCACGGCGTTCGGGTCCAGGCGGTGGCGCCTGTCCAGTTGCAGGGCCGCCCACAGCGCGGTTGCGGCGAGCGGGTCCACACCGTCCAGGTCCACCCGGGACTGCGACATGCGGCTCAGGACGGCCACCGCTGGGCCCGTCCCGAAGGGCTTGCGGCCGGTGGCGGCGAAGACGAGGACCGCCGCCCAGGCCCACCAGTCGCACGACGGCGAGGGTGGGGCGCCGTCGACGACCTCCGGGTCCAGGTAGCCGGGCGTCCCGGTCACCATGCCCACCTGGGTGAGCCGCGTGTCGTCCGCCACCTGCGCGATCCCGAAGTCGATGAGCACCGGGCCGGTGGCGGGCAGCATGACGTTGCCCGGCTTCAGGTCCCGGTGCACGACACCCACCCGATGGATCGCGTGGAGGGCGTCGGCGAGCCCGTGGGCGAGGTTCGCGAGTTCGGGTGTGGTGAACGGCCCGTGCGCGGCGACGTCGTCCTCGAGGGTGGGGCCGTCGATCAGCTCGGTCACGACGAAGGCCTCGTCACCCTCGACCTCGGCGTCCAGCACCCGGGCGACGCCGCGGCCGCGCACGCGGTGGAGCAGGTCCACCTCGCGCACCAGCCGGGCGCGGGCGGACGGGTCGCGCGAGATGTGGGGGTGCAGGAGCTTCAGGGCAACCGCCCGGCCGTCGGCGCCGACCGCCTCCCAGACCGTGCCCATGCCGCCGGCACCGATGCGCCGCACCAGCCGGTAGCCGCCGATCTCCTCCATGCATCAAGAATCGCACAGCGCGCGCCGCGCCCCCACAGGTAAAATCGCGGTTACGTTCTGGCCAAGGCCTCGCGCCGACGACGGGTCCTGTGGCACAATTGGGGAAGTCGGCTCGCCGGCTGTGTCGAGGCAGACACCCTAGGCACCTTTCACAACGGATCGTCCGGCACGTACCTGCCGGTGAAGGGATTAATCTCCATGGCTTCAGTAACCTTTGACAAGGCAACGCGCCTCTACCCCGGCTCTGAGCGGCCCGCGGTCGACAAGCTCGACCTCGAGATCGCCGACGGCGAGTTCCTCGTCCTCGTCGGCCCGTCGGGCTGTGGCAAGTCCACCTCCCTGCGGATGCTCGCCGGCCTCGAAGAGGTCAACGGCGGAAAGATCTTCATCGGTGACCGCGACGTCACCGACGTGCAGCCGAAGGACCGGGACATCGCGATGGTGTTCCAGAACTACGCGCTGTACCCACACATGTCCGTGGCGGACAACATGGGCTTCGCCCTGAAGATCGCCGGTGTTCCGAAGGCCGAGATCCGCGAGCGTGTCGGGAAGGCCGCGAAGATCCTCGACCTCACCGAGTACCTCGACCGCAAGCCGAAGGCCCTGTCCGGTGGCCAGCGGCAGCGCGTGGCCATGGGCCGCGCGATCGTGCGTTCGCCGCGCGTGTTCCTCATGGACGAGCCGCTGTCCAACCTCGACGCGAAGCTGCGCGTGC
>JADGOQ010000045.1 GCA_017882885.1 Actinomycetales bacterium
GCTGGCTGGCGTTCAACCAACGGGTGGTGGAGCAGGCCGAGGACCGGGACCTCCCCCTGCTGGAACGGGCCTGGTTCCTCGCGATCTTCGCGTCCAACCTCGACGAGTTCTTCATGGTGCGTGTGGCTGGACTCAAGCGCCGCATCGCCGCGGGGCTCGCGGTCACGGCCGCCTCGGGGCTGACCCCCCGCCAGGTGTTGGAGGGCATCTCGCTGAAGGCCCACGAGCTCGCCGACCGGCACGCGCGGGTGTTCCAGGAGGACGTCGGACCGGCGCTGGGCGAGGAGGGGATCCAGCTGCTGCACTTCGAGGACCTGGCGGACTCGGAGAGACAGCGCCTCGAACAGTACTTCCGCCGGCAGATCTTCCCGGTGCTCACGCCGCTCGCGGTGGACCCGGCCCACCCCTTCCCCTACATCTCGGGGCTGTCCCTGAACCTCGCCGTGGTGGTGCGCAACGCCTCCACCGGCAAGGAGTTCTTCGCGCGGGTGAAGGTGCCGCCGCTGCTGCCGCGCTTCGTCGCGGTGGATGCCTCCGGTACGCCGCGCCGCCCCGAGGACATCGCCTCGGACGAGACGTACTCCACGTCCTTCGTGCCCCTCGAGGAGGTGATCGGCGCCCACCTCGACCACCTCTTCCCCGGTATGGAGATCGTGGAGCACCACACCTTCCGGGTGACCCGCAACGAGGACCTCGAGGTGGAGGAGGACGACGCCGAGAACCTCCTCAAGGCCCTCGAGCGGGAGCTCATGCGGCGCCGCTTCGGCCCCGCGGTGCGCCTCGAGGTGGCCCTGGGGATCTCCGAACACGTCCTGGACCTCCTCACCCGCGAGCTGGGTGTGGGCGACGCGGATGTCTACCACCTCCCCGCGCCCCTCGACCTCACCGGCCTGAACCTGATCCACGACCTCGACCGGCCCGACCTCAAGTACCCGAAGTTCGTGCCGGTCACCGCACGGCAACTCGCGCGGGTCGAGTCCGCGAACCCGACGGACTTCTTCAAGGCGATCTCGAACGAGGACATCCTCCTGCACCACCCGTACGACTCCTTCTCGACGTCGGTGCAGCAGTTCATTGCCCAGGCCGCGGCCGACCCGCAGGTGCTGGCCATCAAGCAGACCCTCTACCGGACCTCCGGCGACTCGCCGATCATCGACTCGCTGATCGACGCCGCCGAGGCCGGCAAGCAGGTGCTCGCGATCGTGGAGATCAAGGCGCGCTTCGACGAGGAGAACAACATCTCCTGGGCGCGCAAGCTTGAGCAGGCCGGCGTGCACGTGGTGTACGGGCTGGTGGGGTTGAAGACCCACTGCAAGCTCGTCCTGGTGGTGCGGCAGGAAGCGGACGGGCTGAAGCGCTACTGCCACGTGGGCACCGGCAACTACAACCCGAAGACCGCGCGGGGTTACCAGGACCTCGGCCTCCTGACCTGCGACCGGAACGTGGGTCAGGACCTCACCCGGCTGTTCAACCAGCTCTCCGGATACGCGCCGCGCACCAAGTTCCACCGCCTCCTCGTGGCCCCGCGCGGCATACGCAACGGGCTCATCGAACGGATCGAACGCGAGATCGCCAGCCGGAAGGCCGGGAACGACGCCTGGGTCCGCATCAAGGTCAACTCCGTGGTGGACGAGGCGACGATCGATGCTCTGTACCGGGCCAGCCAGGCCGGTGTGCGGGTGGAGATGGTGGTGCGGGGGATCTGCGCCGTCCGGGCGGACATCCCGGGACTCAGCGAGAACATCAAGGTCCGGTCGATCCTCGGGCGCTTCCTCGAGCACTCCCGCATCTACGCTTTCGCGAACGACGGCGATCCCGAGGTGTGGATCGGCTCCTCCGACCTCATGCACCGCAACCTCGACCGGCGGGTCGAGGCCCTGATCCAGATCGAGGACCGCCGCCACATCGACGAGCTCATCAGCCTCCT
Source organism: Actinomycetales bacterium (assembly GCA_017882885.1). GTDB lineage: Bacteria > Actinomycetota > Actinomycetes > Actinomycetales > Actinomycetaceae > UBA1383. The sequence goes on from JADGOQ010000045.1 coordinate 1,928, forward strand.
GGAGATGTCCACCGCCGCCACCACCATGTCGTGGCACCTGCTGGGCGACGGCACCTGGGAGCGCCACCACCGTGACGAGAACGGCGAGCGCCTCACGGACCTCCAGGACGTGTTCATGGCCCAGGCCCGCCGCCGCGTTGCCGCGCGGTAGGTGAGCTGTGACGGCGAGGATCGACGTCCGCGCCGCCGGCGCGCTCGTCTGGCGGGTGCGCGGCGGCACTCTCCAGGTGCTGCTGGTGCACCGGCCCAGCTATGACGACTGGTCCTGGCCGAAGGGCAAGCCGGATGCGGGGGAGCCCCTCGTCGTCGCCGCCATCCGGGAGGTGGAGGAGGAGACGGGGTACAAGGTGGTGCTCGGGCAGCCGCTGATGTCCGTGCGGTACCCGATCAACGGGGGCGGCAAGATGAAGGAGTCCTCCTACTGGTCGGGCCGGGTGGAGCCGCGTGGGCCTTGGTCCGTCGCCCGCGGTTCGGTGCGGCGCGCCCCGCGCACCGAGGTGGACCGGATGAAGTGGATGGAAGCGACCCAGGCGCTGGGGAGGCTCACCTACTCCCACGACCGTGACCCACTCATGCAACTGGTCGACCAGTGGGACGACGACCGGCTGGACACGTGGACGGTCGCCGTCATGCGTCACGCTCGGGCCCGGAAGCGCTCCGCGTGGAAGGGCGGCGAGGCCACCCGGCCGCTCACCGACGTCGGGCAGCAGCAGGCGCGCCTCCTCGTCCCGATCCTCTCCGCCTACGGGGTGTCCCACGTGGTCACGAGCCCGTGGGAGCGTTGTCTCGCCACGGTTCGCCCCTACGTGGAGGCCGCGAAGCAGAAGCCCGACGTCCGGCCCGAGCTCACGGAGGCCGCGCATGCCAAGAGCCCGAAGCCGGTGCGCGGTCTGGTGGACGACGAGCTGGCGGGGGCGAGCCGGTCGGTCGCGATCTGCACCCACCGTCCCGTGCTGCCCACCGTCATCGAGCAGTTGACCACGCGCACCCAGAACAGGATCGTCAGGCAACTCCCCGAGCGCGATCCGTGGCTCCGGACCGGGGAGGTCATCGTGGCGCACATGACGCACCACACCCGCCGCGGCGCCGTCGTCGTCTCGCTGGAGAAGCACCGGCCCTACTCCATGTGAGTGTGACAAGCGCGATAGTGCTCGTTCACCGTCCGTTCACCTCAAACCTCCCCACCGGTCACCCAGCTTCCCTAACGTCAGTGGTGTCGTGGGCAGATGCCCCGATACCAAGAACAGGATGGAAACACTGTGAAGTTTGCATTGAACCGCAGGATTGCGGGGATCGCCGTCGTGTCGGCGCTTGCAGTCACCCTCTCCGCGTGCGGTCAAGACGCGGTCCAGACCGAAGAGACCACCGGCGGGTCCACCGACGACGCCACCACCTCCGCACTCTCCGGCGCGATCGCCGGATCGGGCTCCTCGGCGCAGGAGAAGGCGCAGAACGCCTGGCTCGCCGAGTTCATGGGCAAGAACCCCGGCGTGACGGTGAGTTACGACCCCACCGGCTCCGGTGCCGGCCGCGAGCAGTTCATCAACGGCACGGTCGTGTTCGCCGGCTCCGACTCAGCCTTCAAGCCGGAAGAGGTCACCGCCGCCACTGAGCGCTGCTTCGGCTCCGAGCCGCTCGAGTTGCCGCTCTACGTCTCGCCGATCGCCGTGGTGTACAACCTTCCCGAGGTGGGCGTCGAGCACCTGAACATGACCGCCGACACGATTGCCAAGATCTTCGACGGCAAGATCACCACGTGGAACGACCCGGTCATCGCCGCGGCCAACCCCGACGCCACGCTGCCCGACTCGGCGATCGTGCCCGTGAACCGCTCGGACGAGTCCGGCACCACCGACAACTTCACCAAGTACCTCGCCGCCGCCGCTCCTGAGGCCTGGACCTACGAGCCCGACGGCGTGTGGCCGATCTCCGGCACGCAGTCCGGTGCGCAGACCTCCGGAGTCCTCGAGGTCGTGAACGGTGCCGAGGGCACCATCGCCTACGTCGACGCGTCCCGCGCCGGCACCCTGGGTACGGTCGCGGTGGGTGTGGGCGACGAGTTCGTGCCGTTCTCTCCCGAGGCCGCCGCCAAGGTGCTCGAGGTCTCCTCGCCCACCGCGGATGCCACGGACCTGCGCCTGACCTTCGACCTGGCCCGTGACACCGCGGAGTCCGGTACCTACCCGGTCGTGCTGGTCTCCTACCTGCTCGCGTGCTCGCAGTACGACAACGAGGCCGACGCCGCCAATGTGGCGGCCTACCTCTCGTACATCGCGAGCCCTGAGGGCCAGACGCTGGCCGCCAGCCCCGAGGTTGCCGGAATCGCCCCGATCTCGGACGCGCTTCGCACTCAGGTGGACGCCGCCATCGCCCAGATCACGGCCGGCTGACAACCGGAGCCAAAGGGCGGGTCGAGCCTCCGGCCGACCCGCCCTTCGCCCTGTACTTTGGAGGCGTGAAGGAGGAGCCATGGCAGCACCAACCGACCAACGCGTGACGCCGGAGGTCATTGATCTCAGGCCGCCCAGCAACACGGGGAACCGGGTCTTCGCGGGACTCTCGGCCGGGGCAGGGTGGGCGATCATGCTGACGCTCGCCGCCGTCGCCCTCTTCCTCTTCGTTCGGGCGGCACCGGCATTCACCTCCAGCGCCGAGGAGATCGCCGGGGTCAGCATCCTGCGGGGGCAGAGCTTCTGGGGCTTCGTCATACCGCTCCTCTTCGGCACGCTGCTCTCCTCGGTCATCGCACTCCTCCTCGCGGTGCCGCTCTCCATCGGCATCGCGCTGTTCATCTCGCACTACGCCCCCCGCCGGCTCGCCCAGACACTCGGCTACATCGTGGACCTGCTCGCCGCCATCCCCTCCGTGGTCTTCGGCCTGTGGGGGGCGCGCTGGCTGATGGGCACCATCGACCCGGTGTTCCAGTGGCTGAGCGACAACCTGGGCTTCCTCCCCTTCTTCCAGTCGTACGTCCCGCCGGCGCGCAACATCATGACGGCCTCCCTGGTCCTCGCGGTCATGATCCTGCCGATCATCACGGCAACCATCCGCGAGGTGTTCCTCCAGACGCCGCGCCTGCACGAGGAGGCCTCGCTGGCCCTGGGGGCCACGCGGTGGGAGATGGTTCGCCAGGCGGTCCTGCCCTTCGCGCGCTCCGGCATCATCTCGGCGTCCATGCTCGGGCTCGGGCGGGCCCTGGGTGAGACGATGGCTGTGCTCATGATCCTGTCCCCGGGATTCCTCATGAACTTCTTCCTGCTCAAGCCGGGCCAGCACCAGACCATCGCGGCGAACATCGCGAACCAGTTCCCCGAGGCGTCCGGACTGGGCGTCGACGTGCTCATCGCCACGGGCCTCATGCTGTTCATCATCACGTTCCTGGTGAACGTGGCGGCCCGCGCGATCATCGCCCGCCGCGCTGAGTTCTCAGGAGCCAACTGATGACCGCCCTCGCCCCGCAGCGTATCGGCCAGCGCCTGCCGAAGTGGATCACCTGGGCGGTCCTCGCCGGCTCACTCGCCGTCGGGTACGGCATCAACCTCACCGCGGGCGCGTTCAGCCTGCTCGGCGGGGGATTCCTCGGCGCGATCATCTACGTGATCGCGATCACTGCCCTCGCGTGGGTGCGCGAGGGCGAGCGGTGGGCGAAGGACCGGCTCGCCAGCGCGCTCGTCGTCGCCGCCTTCGTCGTGGTGATGATCCCGCTCGTCTCCCTCATCGCGATGGTGGTGGTGGAGGGCTCCAAGCGCTTCAGCTTCACCTTCCTCAACACCAACATGGTGGGCGTCTACGGCGAGACCGAGCTGGGCGGGGTGTACCACGCGATCGTCGGGACCCTGCTCATCACCGGTCTGGCCTCGCTCATCTCCATCCCCATCGGCCTCTTCACCGCGATCTACCTCGTGGAGTACCGCGGTGGGCGCATCGCCAGGTGGATCACCTTCCTCGTGGACGTGATGACGGGCATCCCGTCGATCGTCGCCGGCCTGTTCGCCTACGCGCTCTTCGCCGCGATCTTCGGTCCGGGCTACAAGTCGGGCCTGATCGGCGCGGTGGCGCTGGCGGTCCTGATGACGCCCGTCGTCGTCCGCTCCGTCGAGGAGATGCTGAAGCTGGTGCCCAACGAGTTGCGGGAGGCGGCCTACGCCCTGGGGGTCCCGAAGTGGCTCACGATCGTCAAGGTGGTGCTGCGCACGGCCGTCGCCGGCATCACCACGGGTGTGATGATCTCGATCGCGCGTGTCATCGGGGAGACGGCACCCCTGCTGATCACGGTCGGAATCGTCTCCGAGACCAACTTCAACGCGTTCGACGGCCGCATGGCCACCCTCCCGGTGTACGTCTTCCGGCAGTACGCGCAGGGCGGTGAGGCGGCCTCGGAGCGCGCCTGGGCGGGCGCCCTCACCCTGATCCTCATCGTGATGCTCCTCAACCTCGCGGCACGCCTCGTCTCGCGGTACTTCGCACCCAAGGGCATGAGCTGATGGCCGGCGCCCCCGCTCCCGCACATGCCACCACACCCATGCACCCAGGAAGGACCCCTCGTGGCCAAGCGCATTGACGTCAACCACCTGAACGTCTATTACGGCGACTTCCTCGCCGTCGAGGACGTCACGATGGTGATCGAGCCGCGGTCCGTCACGGCGCTCATCGGGCCCTCGGGGTGCGGCAAGTCCACGTTCCTGCGCACGCTCAACCGGATGCACGAGGTGATCCCCGGCGCCCGCGTGGAGGGCGAGGTGATCATGGACGGGAACAACCTCTACGACCCTGGTGTGGACCCCGTCGTGGTGCGCCGCCAGGTGGGCATGGTCTTCCAGCGCCCCAACCCCTTCCCCACGATGTCCATCGAGGAGAACGTCCTCGCGGGGATCCGGCTGAACAACCGCC
>JADGOQ010000005.1 GCA_017882885.1 Actinomycetales bacterium
AAGAGCTCGACATGACCCCCGAGAAGGTCGTCGAGGTTCAGAAGTACGGTCGCGAGCCCATCTCCCTGCACACCCCGCTGGGCGAGGACGGCGACAGCGAGTTCGGTGACCTGATCGAGGACTCCGAGGCGATCGTGCCGGCCGACGCCGTGAGCTTCACGCTCCTGCAGGAGCAGCTCCACCAGGTGCTGGACACGCTCTCGGAGCGTGAGGCCGGGGTCGTGTCCATGCGGTTCGGGCTCACCGACGGCCAGCCCAAGACCCTTGACGAGATCGGCAAGGTGTATGGGGTCACGCGCGAGCGGATCCGCCAGATCGAGTCGAAGACGATGTCCAAGCTGCGCCACCCGTCGCGGTCGCAGGTCCTGAGGGACTACCTCGACTGACGGGTGATCGCGGCTCGCGCCCCACGTGACGATGAAGGACCCCGCCGGCGTGGCCGGCGGGGTCCTTGGTATGCTGTCGGTCTGTTGTCGGCGGGGAACCGGATGGCCCCAGTCAGTTGGCAGCAGCCAGGCGTGCGGTCTCGTCGTGGATCGTCGTGGCGACGCGAGCGAGGGCGTCGGCGTGCTTGCGGGCGTGGTGGGCGCAGAACAGGAGCTCACCGGCATCCAGTTCCACGCGGACGTAGGCTTGCGCCCCACAGGCGTCGCAGCGGTCCTGTGCGGTGAGGACGGGGACTTCGATTGATGTGCTCACACCAGCATGTAACCACGCCCCACTGACATCCATTTCCCCCGGGGTCCCACTTTCGCTGGTGGCGTATGTCCGCAGTCTCACAGCTCCGCGCCGCCTGCGGGATGCTGTCAGCGCCAGAACGTAGGATTTGGGTCGTGTCAGCTTCCAGCCCGTCGGATTACACGGCCCGCCACCTCTCGGTCCTCGAAGGCCTCGAGGCCGTGCGTAAACGCCCGGGGATGTACATCGGGTCCACCGATTCCCGGGGCCTCATGCACTGCCTCTGGGAGATCATCGACAACGCCGTCGACGAGGCACTGGAAGGCCACGCGAAGACGATCGAGGTGATCCTCCACCCGGACTCTTCCGTCGAGGTCCGCGACGACGGCCGTGGGATCCCGGTCGACACCGTCGAGTCCGCCGGGCTGTCGGGCGTCGAGGTGGTGTTCACCAAGCTGCACGCCGGGGGCAAGTTCGGCGGGGGGTCGTACGCGGCGTCGGGTGGGTTGCACGGCGTCGGTGCCTCCGTGGTCAACGCGCTCTCCGAGCGGCTGGACGTCGAGGTGGACCGCGGCGGCAAGACCCATCGGATGACCTTCCACCGGGGCGAGCCCGGCACGTACGACGACGCCGCCGGGATCTCGCCAACCTCCCCGTTCAGCCCGTTCACGAATTCCTCCCGGCTCGAGGTGGTGGGCCGGGTGCCCCGGGGACGGACCGGATCGCGGGTGCGCTACTGGGCCGACCGCCAGATCTTCCCCACCTCGGCGGGATTCGCGTACGACGACGTCGTCGAGCGGGCGCGCCAGACCTCCTTCCTCGTGCCCGGCCTGCTGCTGCGCATCACGGACAGCCGCGGGATCGACGGCGCCGAACCCCGGACCGAGGAGTTCCGCCACGACGGCGGGGTGGTGGACTTCGCCGACTTCCTCGCTCCCGACCCGCCGGTGACCGACATCTGGCGGCTCGCCGGCAGCGGGACGTTCATGGAGTCGGTGCAGCAACTCGATGCCCAGGGGCACCTGCGGCCCAAGGAGGTGGAGCGGGAGTGCCACGTCGACATCGCGGTGCGCTGGGGGACCGGCTTCGACACCACGGTGCGCACGTTCGCCAACATCATCGCCACGCCCAAGGGCGGATCGCACCTTGCCGGCTTCGAGCAGGCGCTGCTGAAGACGCTGCGCCGCAACGTGGAGGCGAGCGCGCGGCGCCTGAAGGTGACGGCGAAGGATCCCCGCATCGAGAAGGACGACGTGCTCGCGGGACTGACGGCCGTGGTGACCGTCCGCTTCCCCGAACCGCAGTTCGAGGGCCAGACCAAGGAGGTGCTGGGGACGGCGCCCGTCCGCGGTGTGGTCGCGCGGGTGGTGGAGCAGGAGCTCGAGGAGTTGCTCAACTCAACGCGCCGGCAGGAGAAGGCCCAGGCGGCGCTGCTGCTCGAGAAGGTCGTGGGGGAGATGCGCGCCCGCGTCTCCGCCCGCATGCACAAGGAGATCTCGCGGCGCAAGAACGCGCTTGAGACATCCTCGCTCCCCGCGAAGCTCTCCGACTGCCGCAGCGACGACGTGGAGCGGTCGGAGCTGTTCATCGTCGAGGGCCAGAGCGCGCTCGGCACCGCCAAGGACGCCCGCAACTCCGAGTTCCAGGCGCTGCTGCCGATCCGCGGCAAGATCCTGAACGTCCAGAAGACCTCTCCCACGGACATGCTGAAGAACATGGAGTGCGCCTCGATCATCCAGGTGATCGGCGCCGGATCGGGGCGCACCTTCGACATCGACCAGGTCCGGTACGGCAAGGTCGTCCTGATGACGGACGCCGACGTGGACGGCGCGCACATCCGCACACTGCTCCTGACGTTCTTCTTCCGGTACATGCGCCCCCTCATTGAGACCGGACGCGTGTTCGCGGCCGTGCCGCCGCTGCACCGGGTTGAGGTCTCCGCCGCCGGGCGGAGGGCCGGCGACGTCATCTACACCTACTCCGAGGCGGAGCTGCACCGGGTGCTCGCACAGCTTGAGAAGCAGGGCCGGCGCCACAAGGACCCCATCCAGCGCTACAAGGGCCTCGGGGAGATGGACGCCCAGCAGCTCGCCGAGACCACGATGGACCCGGCTCACCGGACCCTGCGGCGCATCACGGCAGCGGACGAGCGGGCGATGGTGCAGGCCGAGTCGATCTTCGAGCTCCTGATGGGCAACGACGTCGCGCCCCGCAAGGACTTCATCGTGGCGGGCGCGCAGCGGGTGGACCGCGACAACATAGACGCCTGAGCGGTTTCGGCACCCGGGGGAGGGTGACCGTAGGATCGGGGGTGTGATCCCTTCGGACGTTCGCCCCAACGACGCCCTCGGCGGCGTCCCCGGAGCGCACCTGGGTCTCTCGTGGTCGCCCGTCCAGGGCGACCTGCTCGACGAACTGGAGGCCCTCAGCCGGCGCTGTGAGGATGTCGACGGCGTCCCCGTGCGACTGCCCCGGTCCCTCATCGAGCGCACCTACCTCCCGGCCGCCCGCGAACACGTCGCGATGGTCGGCCGGGACTCCCGGGGCGAGTTGCGCGCCTGCGCGAGCGTGCGGATGGTGCGCGGACCCGGGCGCAACGACGTCGCGCTGCGTGGCGCCATCGACCCGGCGTGGCGGGGGCGCGGCGTCGGGCGCGCCGTCCTCGGGTGGCAGGACCGGTGGGGGATGGCGTTCCTCGCCGGGCAGGAGGAGCGTCCGGCCACCATCGGCGTGCCGATCTCGGCGCACCTCGTGGACCGCCGCCGCCTCTACACAGCCGCCGGCTTCAGCTGCCACGCCCGCATCGAGCTGCACTCCCGTGCGCTGACTCCTGCTTCGGCGGGTGAGGCGGCACCGCGCCCCTCGGGCTGGGTGACCCGCCCGATCCTCGCCGCCGACGCCGCGGCGATCGCCGCGCTCGGGGCGCTGGACACCTCCGACCCCCTCGGGTTCCTCGCCGGCGCCCTGGCGGTCGAGGAGCTGGCGCGGACGTGCGACCCGGCGGTCTCCCGGATGGCGCTGCACGGCGCGACCCTCGGCGGTGCGATCCTCGCCCACACGTCACGAGACCTCACCGGTGAACCCGTGGGATGGGTGCACACGCTGCTCCTCGAGCCGCACGACGACGTCGTCGCCTCGTACCTGCTCACGTCCACGTTCGACGCGATGGGCGCCGCGGGCCTGCACCGTGCGATGATCCGCACCACCCCCGCCACCGCCGCCCGCTGGCGGCGGAGCCTCCAGGACACGGGGTGCGAGCCGGCGGGCGTGGACCTCCTCTACAGCATCGAGCTGCCATGAACTTCCTCGACCTCTCGCGCGCCTCCGGGGATCCCCAGGACGGCGGGCAACGCCCCTCCGGGGACACCGAGCCCCTCGCCACGCGGGTGGCGCCACCCGCCCACCTCCGGATCCCCGCCGGACAGGCGCGGTGGCGGCCCCTCCACGAGACCGACGCCGGGTCGATCATCCAGCTCCAGCGGGTGGCGGAGGACTTCGACCGGACGCCGTACCGGACCACCGAGGCCGAGATCATCGACCTCTTCGAACCTGACATCCCCCACAGCGCCTACGGCGCCTTCGACCTCGCCGGGACACTGGTGGCGTACGGGTACGTGCGGGTGCAGCTCACAGAGCTCTCGATCGTGCGCGCCACCTGTTCCGGCGCCGTCCACCCGGAGTGGCGGGACAAGAGCCTCGGAACCAGCATCGTGGCGTGGCAGTCGGACATCGCCCGCCACCTGCTGGCCAGGTCCGGGCTCGAGGGGAAGGCGCAGATCGCACAGTTCGCGGACGAGACGGTGGTGGGCATGGTCGACCTCCTGGAGCGCAGTGGCTTCACGGCCCGCCGCTGGTTCACGCAGATGCGCCGCGACCTCACCGAGGAGATCCCGGTCGTCACACTCGGCCCCTATCTCGCGATCGAGCCGTGGGGGGAACTCTGGAACGACGCCGTGCGCCGGGCGCACAACCAGGCCTTCGCGGACTACGGGGAATCCTCAGAACTCACGGTCCAGCAGTGGGAACGTACCCTCGAGAACGTGGTGCGCGAGTGGTCGTTCGTGGCCCTCGACCGCTCCAGCGACAGGGCACGCGTTGCCGGCTACATCATGGCCTCCCGGTGGGAGGAGGACTGGCCGGCCCTTGGCTGGCGGGAGGGCTATGTCGAGGCGCTCGGCGTGCTCGCGCCGTGGCGCCGCCGCGGCGTGGCCCGGTCACTGCTGACGAGGACGATGAAGGCCTTCCAGGAGTCCGGGATGGACTACGCGGGCATCGACGTGGACATCGACGACCCCACCGGGGCGCAGCACCTCTACACACAACTCGGTTTCGAGCCCACGCACCGCACGGTGATGTACGCGATAGACGTCTAACCGATCGCGGTGATCGGGCTCGGGAGCGGTCGGCCCGAGCCGTCCCGGCGCTCGTCAGGCGGCGGCAGCTCGATGGCCTGTCCCGCACTCCCGACGGCGCGCGGCGCCTCGCCAACCCACGCGAGCTGCAGGCAGTCCTCCCCGCGCGTGAACCGGTGCGCCCGCACACCGCCGGTCCCACGTCCCTTGCCGGGGTAGAGCGCGAACGGCGTGACCTTGGCCGAACCGGGCACCGTCCCCGGCAGCGCGGTGGACGTGCCCGCGACGGTGACGAGCACCGCCGTGGCGGACGCCGTGGGTGTGACGACGCCGAGGTGGACCACCTGTTCGGCGTCGTCGAGACGCACGCCGGCCATGCCTCCCGCGGCGCGGCCCTGGGGGCGGACGGCGGATGCGGCGAAGTGGAGCACCTGGCCGGCCGAGGTCACGAGGACGATTCGGTCGTCCTCGCCCGCGGTCGCGGCCACCCCGATGACCCGGTCGCCCTCCTTCAGGGAGACCAGCTCGAAGGCGTCCTTGTTCTGGGGGAAGTCCGCGACGGTGAGGCGCTTGACCACGCCCCCCGCGGTCGCCAGCGCCACCGGCGGAGCCTGCGGGTCCACGTTCACCAGCCCGACGATGTCCTCCCCGGCCGCGAGGGCCACCATCTCGGTGACGGGGCTGCCGCCGCTCAGCCCGGGGGGCCCGTCGACGGGCGCGAGCGCGGGGATGTCGAGCACGGACTCGCGAACCACGCGGCCGGAGGAGGTCACGAGCCCCACGTGGCCGTGTGTGGTCGTGGTGACGACGGCGCGCAGGGCGTCGTGGGCCCGGCGCGGGCCCGTTCGCGTGATGGAGCCGTCCACGCGCGCCAGCAGGTCGGTGCCCGAGAGCATCACGGTGCAGGGCACGTCCGCCACCTCCAGGGGGATCGCGGTGCGCGTGGCGGCGGGGGCAGCGGCCGACGTCGTCGTGCCGGATGCCTCCAGCAGGACCGTCCGGCGCGGGGTGCCGAAGGTGGCGGCCACGGCCGCGAGTTCGTCGCTGACCACCGTGCGCAACTGGGCGTCGGACTCGAGGATGGCGCTCAAAGAGGCGATCCGCTTCGCGAGTTCGTCCTGCTCGCCCTCCAGCTCGATGCGGGAGAACCTGGTCAGGCGGCGCAACCGCAGCTCCAGGATGTATTCGGCCTGCCGCTCGGAGAGCTCGAAGACCTGCATGAGGCGCACGCGCGCCTGCTCGCCGTTGTCGCTCGTGCGGATCACCTGGATGACCTCGTCGATGTCCGCGATCGCCAGGAGCAGGCCTTCCACGAGGTGGAGGCGTTCCTGGCTGGTGGCCAGGCGATGGCGCGTACGGCGTGTGACAACCTCGAGGCGGTGGTTGACGTAGACCTCGAGCAGTTCCCGCAGTCCGAGCGTGCGCGGCCTGCCCTCGACGAGCGCGACGTTGTTGATCCCGAAGGACTCCTCGAGCGGCGTGTAGCGGTGGAGGGCCTCCAACACCGCCTCGGCGTTGAACGCGTTCTTCACCTCGATGACGAGGCGCAGGCCGTTCTCGCGGTCCGAGAGGTCGGTGACGGCGGCGATGCCCTGCACCTTCTTGGCGTTGACGGCGTCCTTGATCTTGTCGATGACCCGCTCGGGGCCCACCTGGTAGGGCAGTTCGGTGACGACGATCGCACGTTTCCGTGGCGAGATGCTCTCGATGCGGGTGCGTGCCCGGGTCCTGAAGGTGCCGCGGCCGGTCGCGTAGGCGTCCCGGATCCCGTCCAGCCCGATGATCTTCCCGCCCGAGGGGAGGTCCGGCCCGGGCACGAAGCGGATCAGTTCCTCCAGCGTCGCGGACGGGTGGGCGATGAGGTGCCGAGCGGCCGCCACCACCTCGACCAGGTTGTGGGGCGGCATGTTGGTGGCCATCCCCACCGCGATCCCCTGGGCGCCGTTGACGAGCAGGTTCGGGATGGCGGAGGGCAGCACGGACGGCTGCTGCAGCGAGGAGTCGTAGTTGGGGACGAAGTCCACCACGTCCTCATCCAGCGACCGGGTCATCTCGAGCGCCGCCGCGGCCAGGCGGGCCTCGGTGTAGCGGGGGGCGGCCGGGCCGTCGTCGAGGGACCCGAAGTTGCCGTGCCCGTCCACGAGCGGCACCCGCAGGGAGAAGGGCTGCGCCATCCGCACGAGCGCGTCGTAGATGGCGACGTCGCCGTGGGGGTGCAGCTTGCCCATGACGTCGCCGACGACGCGCGCGCACTTCACGTGGCCCCGGTCGGGCCGCAACCCCATCTGGTCCATCTGGAACAGGATGCGGCGCTGCACCGGCTTCAGCCCGTCGCGCGCGTCAGGCAGGGCACGTGCGTAGATGACCGAGTAGGCATACTCGAGGAAGGATCCCTCCATTTCGGTCGAGACGTCGATGTCCACGATGTGCTCGTCGACCGGGGGAGTCCTCCTGGGTGCCATACCGGCGATTATCGCTGGCCCGCCGGGGATTCCGAAGTCGCGCCACGGGTTACGCTGGGCACATGCCGGACAGCCCCGCCTACCCGCGGCACTGGGAGGCGGACATCGTGGCCCGCGACGGCGCCACCATGCACGTCCGCCCGATCGTGCCGGGAGACGCCGAGGGGCTGCAGGCCCTCCACCTTGGCCAATCCGAGCAGAGCCGCTTCTTCCGCTTCTTCGGGTACCGCGGCGCCCTCTCCGACCAGGAACTGGGCCGCTTCACCTCGGTGGACCACCATGAGCGGGTGGCGCTCGTGGTGACCGAGGGCGTGGACGGACCGCTCTCCGCGATGGGCTGCTACGACGCCGTCGACCACTCCACCGCCGAGGTCGCGTTCTACGTCGCGGATTCCCAGCAGGGCCGGGGCCTGGGCTCGGTGCTACTCGACCATCTCGCCGCCGCCGGCCGTGAGCGGGGCTACACGCGGTTCGTCGCCGAGGTGCTGCCGACCAACCGCAAGATGCTCTCCGTGTTCCGCGAGGCGGGCTACTCGATCTCGGCCGGTCTGGAGGACGGGATCGTGGAGGTGTCCTTCGACCTCACCACCACGGAGGAGTCCTGGCGCGTGATGACGGCGCGCGAGCAGCATGCCGAATCCCGCTCCATGCGGGACCTGATGACGCCCGAGTTAGTGGTCGCCGTCGCCTCCGGCCGGTCGGGCGCCCTCCTGGACCTCCTGGCCCCCGGCGAGCGCCACGCTTGGGCCGGCGCCCTCCCGCCCGAGGCCACGGGCCGGCGCGTTCTGGCCGTGGTCGCCGTTGACGACGCCGCCCTCGTGGCGACGCTCGCGGACCTCGGGTGCGCGGGAGTGCGCGCCGCCGTTGTGATCAGCGGACGGGACTCGACGGATCCGGTCTGGCACGCAGACGCACTCGCAGCCGCGCGGGGCGACGGGATGCGCATCGTCGGTCCCGGGTCATACGGCCTGCTGACGCCGGCGGGCGACAACCTCACGTTCGTCCCCGAACTGATGGGTGGGGGCGTCATCGGGGTTTTCGCGCAAGGGGAGCGCTCCAGCGCGGCGCTCATCGACCGCCTCGTGCGGCGCGGGGTGCCGGTGTCGAGCCTCATCTCCGCTGGCCACCGCATCGACGTCTCGGGCAACGACGCCATGCAGTGGTTCGGGTCGGACGGCACCACGCGGGTGGTTGCCCTCGCGCTGGACTCGATCGGGAACCCGCGCAAGTTTGCCCGGATCGCGCGCCACCTCGCCCGAACCTGCACCGTGGTGTGCCACATCGGCTCCACCACCGGTCAGGCCGCGCCCCCCGGCCACGTGGTGCGCACCTCGCCGCTGCCCCGCGCGGTGCTCTCCGACATGCTCCGCCAGGCCGGCGTCATCGAGGCCGTGGACCACGACGAGCTCATCACGATCGCCCAGGTCGCGGCCCGGCTGCCCGAGGGCGCGGGCCGGCGCATCGCCGTCGCCGCGACCACGGCCCCGGCGCGCGCGTTCGTGCGCCGGGCGGCACTGGAGCGCGGCCTCATCCCGCTCGACGATGACGCGGGCGACGGCGCCGTGACGGGGATCGCCGTCGACCTCCCGCTCGCGGGGGACGCGCGGGAGCCTGCGGCGTGGGAGCAGCCGGGGGCGGTGGGTCCCCCCTGGGCGCTGGCGATCACCGACCGGGAGGAGTGCGGCGGCGCCCTGGCCGGGGTGGCGGTACTCGACGACGCGGGCCGCGCGCTCGACGTCGTCGCCCGGCTGGCGGGTCGCGGGCCGCGGGACGACTCGCCACTCGTCGCCGAGGACGACGTCTCCCCGGCCCGGGTGAGCGCGCTGATCGCCACGCTCGCGGGCAGGCGCCGGCTCGACCCGGACGCGGCCGCCCAGCTGCTGGGCCACTACGGCGTGGCGGTCGTGCCGGTGGTGCGCGTGGCAACGCTTGCGGAAGCGCTCGTGGAGGCCTCCCGGCTGGGCTATCCCCTCGCGGTCAAGGCGGCCGACGCCGTCCTGCGCCACCGCATGGACCTCGGGGGGGTGCACCTCGACGTGCACGACGAGGCGGACCTCGCGCACGCCGTCCGCCAGGTGCAGTCCCTCGGCGTCCTGGGGGTGGAACTGCAGCGCATGGTCGCCAACGGCCCGGCCTGCGTGCTCGCCGCGGAGGAGGACCCGCTCTACGGTCCCGTGGTGAGTTTCGGGCTGGCAGGGGACGCGGTGGAGATCCTGGACGATGTCGCGTACCGGATCACCCCGCTCTCGCGGCGCGACGTCACCGGGCTCGTGCATGCGCCGAAGGCGTCAGTGCGGCTCCGCGGGTATCGCGGGTTGCGGGCGTTCGACACGCGTGCGCTCGAAGAGCTGGTCGGGCGTGTGTCGCTCCTGAAGGACGACTTCCCGTCGATCCGCCGGATCGAACTGAATCCGGTCGTGGTCTCGCACGAGGGTGCCCACCCGCTCGGGGTGGTGGTCGAGCTGCTGCCGGCGCCCCGTGCGGACGGCCCCCGCCGGACCCTGCCCACGCTGGGCGTCGAGTGATGCCACAATGGGCAGCGTGTCCGAAAAGCTCCGCACCGCGCTTCGCCGCGACCTGCAACGGGGAGGGTACTACCCCGACCTGGTCGAGCGGGTGCTCGAGATCGCCATCGGCGGCCAGGCGATCACCTCCTACCTCGTTCACCCCGAGACCACGTTCGACGCCACCGAACTCCGGCGCCACCTCACCGCCGTCGTCCTCACGCCGACGCGCCTGATCGGCGCGCACATCGACGACGAGCCCGGCCCCGACGGCCGCCCGCTGGCCATCGCGACGACGGAGGCAATCGCCCTGCGGCGGATCACCTCGGTGGTACTCTCCCACGGCGTGCGCGAGGCCGCGACCATCGACCACGCCGTCGTGGACGAGATCACCATCTCGGTCCACTGGGGTTCGGTCGCACGTATCGAACTCGAGCCGGCGACCTGCGGCGACCCGCAGTGCGAAGCCGACCACGGGTACACCGGCTACACCACGGCGGACGACCTGGTACTGCGCGTGAGCGCGGAAGCGGACGGCCGGGCGAGCCTCGCGCAGGCGACCAGGTTCGCCTCGGAGCTTTCGCGCGCGGTGGCCGAGAGCTTCGGTGCATGAACGCACCTGCCGAGTTCGTCCAGCCGGGCCGAGCGTCCGTCCGGACCGTGCTCGGCGCGGCGCTGGCGGCCACGGGCCTGGAGCCGAACCGGGACGGGCTGCCGTGGGAACAATGGCGCGCGGAGCTCGGGTTGCCGCGCGCGCGCCGGACCTGCGTCGTGCTGGTGGACGGCCTGGGCGACGCGCAGCTCACCGAGCGGAGCGGGCACTTCCCCTTCCTCCGCGGGTTACGGCCTGACGCGCTGGTCGCGGACACCGTGGTGCCCTCCACCACCGCGGCCGCCATCACCTCGATCGGCACCGGGGAGTGCCCGGGCCGCACTGGGATGCTCGGCTACACGGTCCGCGAGCCCGCGAGCGGGCGGCTGATGAACCTCATCCGCTGGGACCAGGACTTCATGCCGGTCGAGTCGTGGCAGCGCCGCCCCACCCTGGCCGAGCAACTGCGGGAGCCGGCGCGCCTCGCGATCGTGGGCCCGCAGCGGTTCGTGGGTTCGGGCCTGAACACCGCCGCGTTCCGTGGTGGTCGCGACCTCAGTGCCGAGAACCTCCCCGCGCGCGTGGACGCCACCATCGCCGAGCTCCGGTCCGGGAGGGCTGACCTCGTCTATCTCTACTGGGGCGAGGTGGACCACGTGGGCCATGTGTCCGGGTGGGGTTCATGGCAATGGGGTGAGGAGGCCTCGCGGACCGACAGGGAGCTGCGCCGCCTCGCCCGCTCCCTGCCCGCCGGCACCCTGCTGGTGATCACCGCGGACCACGGGATGGTGGACGTGGCGGAGACGTTCGACGCCGCCCGCACTCCCGAGCTCGCGCGCGGCGTGGAGCTCATCTCGGGCGAACCACGGGCCATGCACCTGCACACCAGTGACGACGGCGTCGCCGCGCGCTGGCGCGACTTCCTCGGCGACCGGGCGTGGGTGGTGGGCCGCGACGAGGCGCTCGCGGTGTTCGGCGACCTCGACCCCCGTTTCGTCCCCGTCATCGGGGACGTCGTGGTGTTCATGCGCGGCCGCACCGTCGTTGTCGATTCCCGCACCCAGACCCCGGCGTCGATGGCGCTGGTGGGCGTGCACGGCTCGCTCACGCCGGCCGAGATGAGGGTGCCGATCATGACGTTGGTCACCTGATGGCGGCGCTCGTGTTCTTCACCGGGACCATGGACTGCGGCAAATCCACCCTCGCGCTCCAGATGGACTACAACCACGCCGCGCGGGGGCGTCGCGGACTGATCTACACGCGCAACGACCGCGCGGGCGCCGAGGTGCTCTCGTCCCGGCTCGGGCTCGCCGTGGCCGCGATCGAGGTGACCGACCGGACGAACTTCTGGGTCGAGGTCGCCGAGCGCCGCACGCGGGGTGAGCGCGTCGACTACCTCATCTGCGACGAGGCCCAGTTCTTCTCGGCCGGGCAGGTGGACCAGCTCGTCATGGTGGTGGACGAGATCGGGGTGGACGTGTTCGCCTTCGGGATCACCACGGACTTCCGCACTCGGCTCTTCCCGGGCTCCGCCCGTCTCATCGAGATGGCGGACCGGATCGAACGGCTGCAGGTGGAGGCGCTGTGCTGGTGCGGCGAGCGTGCGACCCACAACGCCCGGACCGTCGGCGGGGTGATGGTGACGGTGGGCGACCAGGTGGTGGTGGGGGACACAGCGGTCAACGCCGACGTGGTGGCCTACGAGGTGCTGTGCCGCCGCCACCACCTGCGGGGCCTGACCGCCGCCGTCGCGCACGCGGCGGAACTGTCACCGTGGACGCTGCAGGACTCGTTTCCCGAATCCAACGGGAGCTGAGAAGCCCGTCCGGGCCCCCTTCGCACCTACTCGGGGCGGGAGCCGAAGACGATCTCGTCCCAGCTCGGCACCGAACGCCTGCCCGGCTTGCGGGGTCTCCGCTCGGTGGGCGCCGGCTCGTCCACGGTCACATCCGGGGGTGTCTCCGCCGCACGGCGCGGTAGCGGCAGGATGCGGGCGTCCGTGGCGGCCGTCGGGTCGGACTTCGCGGGGTGGGCCCCCGGCACGTCCTCCTGGCCCCGCAGGGACGCAAGCAGGTCCTCGTCGCCCTCGAGGGGAAGTTCCTCGACCTGCTGGCGGGTGCCCCGGTGGGACTGCAGGGTCGCGAGCAGGTCGTCCGTGGGTGTCGAGGTCGCCACCTCGACCAGGTCCCCGTCGTCCTCGACGTTGTAGACACGCAATTCGCCGCGCTCCGCGGGCAGTGCGACGGCCGGGGCGTGGCGACGCGCGCGGGGTGAGGCCGAATCGGTCTCGGAGAGCCAGCGCGACTCGTCGTCGAGTGCGCGCAGGGTGCGGGCGGACAGGTCCACCTCCCAGCGGGCCTCGAGCCTCTTCTGCTTGATGGGGAAGGTGACCGCCACCTCCCAGGGGGACGAGCCGGACCGGGTGGCCACCCACTCCAGGTCGTCGGCCGCGATCCTGCGGGTTGCGAGGCGGTTGACCACGAGGTCACCGAGGATGGGCGAGTCGGAGTGGTGCCCCACCGGGAAGCCTTGGGCCTGCTGGATCACCCACGCCTGCTCGGCCTGGACCGGTCCCTCATAGCGCTGGACGTGGTCGAGGGGGAGACCGGACACACCGGCAACCTCTTCGACCGTGGCGCCGGCGCGCAGCATCGCCTGGATCTCCCGGGGCCGGACCGGCTGCTGCGAGGCGCGGATCTGCTCCATCAGCGGCCTGTCCCGCCGCACGGCGGCGCGCAGCTCCTCGGTGACGGCCAGTGTGTAGGTCGCCCCGCTCGAATCCGTGAGGGTGAGGCGCTCACCGTCCTGATGCAGCCCCACCAATGTCAGCTCGACCATCACACCTCCCATGCATCCCCAACCGAGCGTGCCACCTCCGCCCCTGCCCGGCGGTCAATTGGGCCGGTGTGGCGGAAGGTGCGAGACAATGATCCCATGCCTGTGACGCCGCTCCTGCTCGACGAGCTCCATGCCCTGTGTATCACCCTCGCGACCGAGGCGGGCGAGATCGCGCGCGTGCGCCGCGTCGAGGGGGTCGAGGTGGCCGCGACCAAGTCCTCCGACGTCGACATCGTCACCGCCGTCGACCGCGAGGTGGAGGAGTGGCTGCGGGCACGCATCGCGGCCGCCCGTCCCGACGACGCCGTGCTGGGCGAGGAGGGCGAGGACAGCCCCGGCAGCTCGGGACTCACGTGGGTCGTCGACCCGGTGGACGGCACGGTCAACTACCTGTACGGACTGCCGTTCTACGCGGTGTCGGTGGCGGTGTGCGCCGGGCCGCCGGACCCCGCGGGGTGGGACCTCCTCGCCGGCGCTGTCCGCGCGCCGGCACTGGGCCACACCTGGCACGCTCTCCGGGGCGGCGGGGCACACCGGGACGGGACACGGCTCACCGCGCGGCCCGGCACGCCCCTCTCCAAGTGCCTCGTGGGAACCGGGTTCTCGTACCTCGCCGAGCGGCGCCGGGAACAGGGCGCCGTCGTGAGCCGACTGCTCCCGGACGTGCGGGACATCCGCCGCCTGGGGTCCGCGGCGGTCGACCTGTGCCTGGTGGCGGAGGGTTCCCTCGACGCGTTCTTCGAGCAGGGGCTGAACCCATGGGACATGGCGGCGGGGTGGCTCGTGGTCACCGAGAGCGGCGGGCACGTCCACGGCCTCGACGGCCGGCGCGCGTCCATCGACATGACCGTGGCGGGCCATGGGGGGACGAGCGAGGAACTCGCGGGGCGGCTTGCCACCCTCCTTGCCTCGTAGCCGGTCGGCTGTGACGGACAACGCTTTGCCGGGTGTTCGGGATGTGTTCCCGCGGGCCGTGCAGCGGTGTAAAGTGCGGTGGTCATCCTGCAGCACGGGAGGCGGCCGGGCTCACCTCGGGGGAGGGGAGCCGGGAATGAAATCCCGTCATCCGTGTTGTGTATACTCCAGACACTTTGACCCCGACAAGTGCAGAAGAAGCCGGAGCGTGACGCCGACATGGCGACCGATTACGACGCACCTCGAAAGAACGAAGAGGACCTCAACGAGGACTCGATCGAGGAACTGAAGGCCCGCCGCGCCGAGAAGAACGCCGCGGTCGTGGACGAGGACGAGACCGAGGCCGCCGAGGGGTTCGAACTCCCGGGCGCCGACCTGTCCGGTGAGGAGTTCTCCGTGCGCGTGTTGCCGCGCCAGGCGGACGAGTTCACGTGCTGGAACTGCTTCCTCGTGCACCATCGCTCGCAACTCGCCTACGAGGTGGATGGCCACCCCGTGTGCGCGGAGTGCGCGAGCTAGCCGGCCTCCTGCTCGACCTGGCCGGCCTCACACCGGTGCGGTGAGGGTGCGCAGCGCCTGCGCGAGGCTGTCGGGCCGGTTCGAGCTCACGAGCCAGTAGGGTGCGGGGTCGCGCGGGTCGTCGATGGTGACCTTCACCGCTCCACCGGCATACCCGCGGTGGCAGAGGTAGGCACGCGCGTCGGCGTCCACGCCCATCGCGCGGCGGATCGCCTCCTTGTCGAGGGTCTCGACCGCGCCGAGGAACTCGCCCTCGATGCGCGCGGGTCCAGCGCGGAACCCCGCCACATCCACCTCGATGAGGGGACTCGCGACCAGCGCGAACGCCACGCACGCGAGGGCGAGCAGAGTCGACACGACCGCGGCAACCGGGACCGACAAGGGGACGAGGATCAACCCGAACGACGCTCCGGCGAGCGCCGCCAGCGCGAGGAGGGGCGCGGACGGCTGCACTCGTTCACGGTAGGGCACGCCACCACTCTGGCACGAAAGGGCCGCGGGCGGCACATCCGGTGGCTGCGGTCGCCGGTTGCGCCGCGCGGTACAGTGCCTATGCCGACGAATGGAGGATTCACATGGGACTGTTCTCGCGGCGCCGGAGCGACGAGCCGGAGGAGACCCCGGCCGAGCCCACGCCGGAGTCCGCCCACGGCCCTTGGGACGTGGAGGACAAGCCGGACCTCGAGGGCCGCATCGACCTCGGCGCGGTTCGGGTACCCGCCCGCCCGGGGATGCAGATCCGCGTGGAGCTGGACCGTGGCACCCGTGCGCCTGTCTCCCTGACGATGACCCAGGGCGGCTCGGCCCTACAGCTGCAGGTGTTCGCCGCCCCCAGGTCGGCATCGCTCTGGGAC
>JADGOQ010000046.1 GCA_017882885.1 Actinomycetales bacterium
AGAGGAGCTGGGGATCGGGGTCGATGAGGAGGGACTTGGCGGGCAGCGTGGCCGGGAGGACGAGCAGCGCGCCCAGCGGCCCGAGCACCCAGGTCCACAGCATCAGTGAAAGCAGGGAAACGGTGGCGGTCACGCCCACCGCCTGCGGGCTCGGGTCGCCGACGTGGCCCGGCGCCTCGCAGCCCACGATTCGATCGACCTCGTCGTCCGGGGAGTCACCGCGGTGCCGGCACCCGTCACCGGCGGCCCGGTCTGAACGGCCGCCCGGTTCGGACCAGTTCCGTAGGATGAGTCATGGCCCCGCGCCGGTTGGTCTGCGACGAGACCGTGGCTTGCCTGGCGCAGTCGCCCGAGCCCACGGCTCGCTGGATCGCACTCGCCGTGCTCGCGGGCCGGTCCCACACCGACCCGGACGTCATCCGGGCACACGACGACGTCGTCGCCGATCCCCTCACCGCGGACCTGCTCGGGCGGCTGGGTACGTGGGAGACGCCGCCCCCGATCTCCGGCCACGACAAGCCGGAGTTTGCCCCCAACCTCCTCGGCCTGCTGGCCGACATGGGTGTCACGGCCGCCGATGACCCCCGCATCGCGGCCATCCTCGCCGGCATGCTGGAGCACCAGGCCGAGGACGGGCGCTTCCTCGCCACGACGGCGCACCGCGCCAATCCCGCCGGCGTCTGGTCCGCCCTCCCGTGCGACTCCCACGCCATCCTCGAGACCCTCGCGCGCGCCGGCCTCACCGACGACCCGCGCGTGGTTCGCGCCTTCGAGCACCTGGCGGCCGGCGTCGTCGGAACGCCCCATGGGCCGGGCTGGCTGTGCATCCCGGACCCGCTCGTGGACTTCCGGGGGCCGGGGCGCAAGGGGGACGTCTGCCCGCAGGTCACCCTCGAGGGGCTGCGGGCGTTCTCGCACCTCGCGCCGAGGCGGCGCCCGGCGGCGATCGCTGACGTCGCGCGCACCTCGCTGGAAGTGTGGCGGCAGCGGACGGTGGCGAAGCCGTACATGTTCGGGCACGGCCGCCAGTTCAAGCGCGGCAAGTGGCCCGCGACCTGGTACTCCGCGCTCGCCGTCGTGGACACGATCGGGCGCTACCCGGAGGTGTGGTCCGGCGCCGCCGCGCGCCCGGAGGACCGCCGCGCGATGGCCGAGGTCGCCGCCTGCCTCATCGCTTACACGCTGGACGACGACGGCGTTGTGGTCCCGGCCTCGACGTTCCGCGGGTACGAGCGGCACTCCTTCGGGCAGAAGAAGCGCCCATCGGACTTCGCGACAGCACGGGTCGCGGTGGCGCTCGCGCGCGTCGAGGCCATCGCCGACGACGTGCGCGCGGTCGACACTTCCGCCCTCGCGAGTTCGAAGGGCGGGTCGGGGGTCGCGCTCGCGCCGTGACCGGGGGCGCGAGCGCGCCGAGCGGCGCCGCCCACCCCATGCCCCCGCGGCGCCCCCGCGTTACGCTTCCCACGTGCCTGACGACGTCGTCCCCGCTTGGCTTGACTCCGCCATCGTCTACGCGGTGATGCCCGACCGCTTCGCCCGCGGCGCACTGCCACCCGGAGCCGACGAGGGCGTGCTCTCGCCCTGGGACCAGCCGGCGCCGTGGCGGGCGTTCCTGGGTGGCACGCTCGACGGCGTCACCCGCCACCTGGACCACCTGCAGGAACTCGGCATCACGGTGCTCGACCCGGAGGTGTGCCTCATCGGCGAGCTCTGGTGGGACTCGCCGCAGTGGCTCACCGGGGACACGTGGGACGGCGTCACGGACTACCCCACGATGGCGGCGATCCGGCGCTTCGCGGGCGGGACGCACAACGACCCGCGGCACATCATCACCGGCGCGAACGAGGCCGACCCGCTGGACGGGCCTTCCTTCGCGGCGGAGCTCGGGCGGCTGCTCGGCCGGTACGACGACCGGCACCAGCGGGCGTCCTGGGTGTTCTCGGGGTCCTCGGACACCGCCCGATTCCTCACGGTGTGTGGCGACGCCGACCGCGCGTGGCTCGCAACCGTGCTGGTCTTCACGTTGCCCGGCACGCCGTACCTGTACTACGGCGACGAGGTCGGGATGGAGGGCGGGTTGGATCCGGACAACCGCCGCGGGTTCCCACCCCCGCCGCACGGCGTCGTCGTCCTGGAGCTTCGCGCCTGAGTGGTTCCGCGAATCAGCGCAGGTGCTCCTCGAAGAACCGCAGGATCCGCCCCCAGGCGTCCTCGGCGGACGGCTCGTGGTAGCTGAGCCCACCCACCCGTTCCAGCACGGAGAGCGGCCCCGAGTTGTGCCGGTTCATGAACGAGTGCCCGGCGTCGGGGTACTCCTTGACGTCGTGGTCCACGCCCACCTCGGTCAGGACCCGCTCCAACTCGAGGGCTGCGCCGCGCAGGCTCGGGTCCCGCCGGCCGTAGCTCGCCACGATCGGGCAGGCCCCGCCCAGCGCCTCGACGGCATTCTCCGGCAGGTGCCCGTAGTTGGGGGCGGCGGCGTCGAACCCCTGCGAAGCCGCCAGGAGTGCGAACCCGCCGCCCATGCAGAACCCGATCACCCCGACCTTCCCGGTGCAGTCCGCTCGCCCGGCGAGCAGCGCGCGGGCCGCCTCGATGTCCCCGAACGCCTTCCCCTGGCCGCGGAGCAGCGCGGCGAACGTGCCCTTCAGGCACCGGACGGCCCCGCCGGCGGTGTACAGGTCCGGCGCGAGCGCCAGGTAGCCGGCGGCGGCGAGCCGGTCCGCCTGCTGCTTGATGTCGACGGTCAACCCGAACGCCTCGTGGAGGACGACGACGCCGGGCCACGGCCCCTCGCCGACCGGCGGCACCGCGAGGTGGGCATCCAGCTCCGGGGCGCTCGACGCGCCGGGCACGGTGATCGACGGCATGGGGACTCCTCAGGGAGCGGGGGTGTGGGGCGCGGGCGTGGGACGAGTCTACGAGGTCCGGGCGATCAGCTTGCCGGTCTCCATGTCGATCGGCAGGGAGGTGTGCTCGTGCGCGATCCTCCACCCGTCGGCGCGCCGCACCAAGCACGCGGTGAGCCGGTTGGTCATCGCGCGCAACCGCTCGCCCGAACAGCACCTCCGTGGCCGGGTTGTGATCCGTGGTCATGATTGTCCATCCGACGCTGGTCGCGCGATGTTCAGGCAGATCACACGAGTGTAGGGAGACCGGACTGCCACCGCACGCGCCGCGGGCCCGCTGAGCGAGGGTATTGCGAGGACTGTCACGGGCCAGATGTGTCTGTGGCTGGGCTCGCCCGGACTTGGTGCTGCAGGAATCGTCACGCGCCACCCTGCGCTGGCCCGTGACGTCATTCGGGACTCGCGCCCGAGTGTGCACCGCCCAAGCTCCGGTGGCCCGTGACGATTCCTTGGGGTCCACGCGCCTCACCCGTGCGCCCGCCGCAGAGTCCGGTGGCCCGTGACGCGGAATCCGGTCTCGGTGGTGGGGGGCAGGCGCGGGGGTGTGCGGGGGCGGGTGTGGCGGGGCGTGGGTGGGGCGCGGGTGGCGGCCCTGGTGGGAGTCAGCGGGCCTTTGTCGAGTGCGTCGGCGGCATCGAGGGCATCGAGGGCGTCGAGAGGAGGGACCGGAGCAAGCGAGTGGTGATCGCGGTGACCACCACGCAGGCGGTGACGCCCCAGGCGAGGTCCACCAACACCATTGTGAGCGGGAAGTCCGGGAACACCGCCATGGAGGTCAGGTCCCAGGTGGAGTAGGTGACGAACCCGTAGAGCCGCACCGCCACGAGACCCAGCCACGCCAGGTCCAGCACCGCGAAGACGACGGCCGCCACCAGGTACGTCGTCAGCCACGTGCGCGCGGGGCTCAGGTTCGGCGCAGGCAGGGAGGGCGCCGTCACGCCGCCCCGCCGCCGTGCGACTTGCCGCCGCGGTAGAGGTCCTCGACCACGCCCGCGAAGTCCTTCAGGAACACGTTCCGCTTGAGTTTCATGGTCGGGGTGAAGTGCCCGGACTCCTCCTTCAGGTCGGTGAGGAGCACCTTGAACCTGCGCACCTGCTCGGCGCGGGACACCGCCTGGTTCGCGCGAGCGACAATGGCCCCGATCGCCGCGAGAATGCCCGGATCCTCGACGCTCTGCGCGAGCGGGTCCCGGGCGAGGGTCGCGAGTCCCGGGTGCCCATGGCGATCAGCCCACGCGATCAGCTCGTCGCGGGCCATGAGGATCAGGGCCGCAGGGAAGGGCTTGCCCTCGCCAACCATGACCGCGTAGGCGACCATCGGGTCCGCCTCCACGGCGTTCTCCCATGGCGCGGGGGACACGTTCTTGCCGCCGGAGGTGACGATGATGTCCTTGACCCGGCCCCTGAGGGTGAGGCGGCCCTTCTCGTCGAGCGAGCCGAGGTCGCCGGTGCGGAAGAACCCGTCCACGAATGCACCCTCGTTGTCCTCGGGGTGGCGGTACCCGGGTGTGACGCCGACCCCCCTCACCAGCACCTCGCCGTCGGGCGCGATGCGGATTGTGGTGCCGGGGACCGGCACCCCCACGGTGCCGGACCGGACTGCGCCCGGCAGGTTGCCGGTGCAGGGCGCGGTGGTCTCCGTCAGCCCGTACCCCTCGACCACGGGGACCCCCAGGCCGCGGAAGAACAGCGAAAGGTGTGCCTCGAGCGGTGCGGCCCCGGAGAGCATGTATTCGAGGCGTCCCCCCATGAGCGCCCGGAGCCTGGCGTAGAACAACCGGTCGAACACCGCGTGGCGGATGCGCAGCCCCAGGGACGCCTCGCCCGCGGCCGCCCCGAACTCGTCCATGTCCTCCAGGTGGCGCCCCCACGAGACGGCGGTGGCGATGGCGGCGTCGAACACCTTGCCCAGATGCTTGTCCTCCGCCTTCGCGGCGCCGCCGCCCTGGATCTTCTGCAGCACGCGGGGCACCACCACGAGGAAGGTCGGCCGGATCTCGGCGAGCGTCGCGACCACCTTGGTGGGGTCGGACAGGTGGGCCACCCGCATGCCTGCCTGGATCGCGATCAGCTGCAGCGCACGGGCGAGGATGTGGGACAGCGGCAGGAAGATGACCGTGTTCGCGCGGTCGTGCACCACGGCCGTAAACGCGCTGCCCACCGCCTCCACCTCGCGCACCAGGTTGCCGTGCGTGATGTTGACGCCCTTGGCGGCCCGCGTGGTCCCCGACGTGTAGACGATCGTGGCCACGGCGTCCGGCCCGGCCAGGCCACGCCGCTCCTCGACGACGTCGTCCGCCACGTCCGCCCCGCGCGCGGCGAGCGCCGCGAGGTCCGCGCCCGGTGCGGCGTCCATGGACCAGGTCGGGATGGCGGGCAACTCCGCCGCCGCGCAGCCCGATCGCACGAGGTCCGCGTGGACCGCGCTGCCCACGAACGCGAGCACCGGCGCGCTGTCCGCGAGGATGCCCGCGGCCTGGACCACAGACGACGTCGGGTACACCGGCACCACGACCGCCCCGGCGTACCACGAGGCCATGTCCACCACGGCCCACTCGTAGCGGGTCTCGGCGACCACCGCGACGGCGTCCCCGGGCCGCACGCCGACGGCGATGAGGCCCTTGGCCACCGACGTCACCGTGTCCGCGAACTCGCGCGTGGTGACGTCGCGCCAGCCGTTCCCGGTGCGGACCTGGAACGCGACGTGGGCCGCGTGGTTCGCCGCGCGCGCGACCAGGAAATCGGTGGTGTTGCGGAAGGAACTCTCGGGTACGGCGGGAGTGGAGATCTCGATCATCGGGTGCCTTTCACGGGCGGGGCGGTCGGGATGACGTGGTCACCGTCCCCCCAATCTAGGGTGCGGGCTCACGGGTGCAACAGCCATTCAGCCGCCAGCGCACGGGCCAACTCGGCGGCCCACACCGCGTACCCGAGCGCGGACGGGTGGAACCGGTCGACGGCGAGCATCGGGCCCGATCCCAGGACCGGGGTGCGGACGTGGAGGGTGCGCTCGCGGCCGCCGGCAATGGCGGCCAACTCGTCGTCGAGGGCGCGGGCGTGGCGGCCGAGGAGCGCACGGGTGGGCTGGGGGAGCGCCACGAAGCGCGAGACCGCCGGGAGGCCGGCCAGGACCAGCCCGCCGCCGTCGGCGACGTGTGGCTCGAGCGCGTCGAGGATCTCCTCCACGGTGGCCCGCCAGCGCGGCACCGGCGTGAGGCCGAGGGTGTCGTTCACGCCGAGCACGAGCACGACGACGTCCCACTCCCCGGTCACGAGCGGGACGTGGTCGCGCAGCACGTGTCGCGCCGCCGCCCCGGAGCGGCCGAGCGCCGCCCACGAGACGGTGCGGGCGGCGTCGCCGGGCGAGGAGAGCCGGCGGGCGAGCTGTCCGGCGAGCGCCTCCGCCTGGGTGGTCGCACCCACGCCGACGGCGGTGGACTCGCCGATGACCAGGATGGAGAGCGGTGCGCAGCCGCGGCCGTCGCCGTCGCCGTCGCCGACGACGCCGGTGCGCGGCCCGGCGGCATCAGGGAGCCGGGGGATCGAACGGCGGGCACGGCGGCCCTGCGGAAGAAGTACGGGGGCGGCCGCGAGCGCGACCACCCGCGCGGAGGGCCTCACAGGCGGTCGAGGGCGGTCTTCATGCTTGTGACGACCGCGTCGCCGAGCTTCGCCAGGAACGGGCTGAGGAACGGCTCGAGGACCCGGGCCACGCCGGAGAAGGTGAACTTCGCGGTGTAGATGACGTCCGAGCCGGTGCCGTTGGGACGCACGACCATGGTGTCCTGGCTGGTGGTGGTGGCGTTACTGCCCACGATGACGAACGTCGGCTCGGCCAGCTTCTCCACGGTGTAGATCAGCTCGACTTCCCTGCCCGCGAACTTGGAGACGTTGCGATACGTGGTGCCGGGGCCGCCGTCGCCGGAGATGCGGGTACAGGAGACCGTGCCGTGGTCCCATTCGACGGCGTTCTCGAAGTCCGCGAGGTAGGGGAAGACCTTGTCCGGGGCCGCGGTGGTGGTGATGGTGCGCTTCAGGATCTTCACGGCGGCCCTCGGTTCGGTGGGGAGTTGGTGGCTGGTGTTCACGTTACCAGCGGGGGTGCAAAGCGTCGCGGGAGCCTAGGCTGTGGCCATGAGCGCACGCTTCACCCTGGTGCCCGCCGCGTACGTCTACCTCCGCCGGGAGGGCGAGGTGCTGCTGCAGGCGCGGCAGAACACCGGGTTCATGGACGGGCATTGGGCCGCGGCGATCGCGGGCCACGTGGAGGCGGGGGAGTCGGTGGTGGATGCCGCGGTCCGGGAGGCCCGCGAGGAGGTCGGTGTGCAACTCCCGGTCTCCGCCCTCAAGCCCCTCACCACACTGCACCGCAGGCAGGGCAGTGCGGACCCGGTCGAGCAGCGGGTGGACTTCTTCTTCGAGTGCTGGTCCTGGGTGGGTGCGCCGGCCATCCGGGAGCCCGTGAAGACCGCCGAGCTGCGCTGGTTCCCCCTCGACGCACTGCCCGAGCCCATCCCGCCGCACGAGCGCCACGTCCTCGAGAGCCTCCGCGACGGCGACCTCACCCCGATCGCGGCGTTCGGCTTCGGCGGGGACGGCGCCGCCGCCGACGGTGACGGTGGCGATGGCTGACGTCGTCAACCCTCTCGACGCGGTGCGGGCCTTCTTCCGGGCTGCCCTCGTGCAACCCGTGGAGCGGGACCACACCGAACCGGATGAGGCATTTCGGCGACGCCGGGTGGTCGCGGGGGTCACGCTCGTGGTGGGGGCGGTGGCGCTCGCGGGCTCGCTGCTGACGGACCCGGACTCGCGGTGGTACCGGGGGCTGGCGAAACCGCCGTGGCAGCCGCCGGCCGTGGCGTTCCCGGTGGTGTGGACAGCGTTGTACGGGATCGTCGCGCTGGCGGCCACCACCACCATCGCCGAGCTCACCGAGAAGGGCGAGGAGGGCGAGGCCGAGG
>JADGOQ010000047.1 GCA_017882885.1 Actinomycetales bacterium
GCAGCGTCTCGGCCATGGAGGCGAACGTGGACTCGCTGTCCCCGCCCCAGTGCACCGGGAACTGCTGGCCGCCCGCCGTCGCGGAGCGCGCGAACAACACCGCCTCACCCTCGCCCCGCACCTCGCGGAGCAGGTCGAACACCGCCTTGTTGTACAGGTGGGTGTAGTAGTTGTGCATCCGCTGGGAGTCCGAGCCGTCGTGCCAGACCACGTCCGTGGGGATCCGCTCGCCGAAGTCCGTCTTGAAGGCGTCCACCCCCATCTCGAGCAGGGCACGCAGCTTCGAGACGTACCACGCGGTGGCGTCGGGGTTGGTGAAGTCCGGCAGTGCCATGCCCGCCTGCCACTGGTCCCACTGGAACACCGACCCGTCCGGCCGCTTCACGAGGTACCCGGCCTCACGGCCCTCCTCGAAGAGGTGGCCGCGCTGGGCGAGGTAGGGGTTGATCCACACGCACACGCGCAGGCCGCGCTCGTGCAGGGCGCGGATCAGGCCCGCGGGGTCCGCGAACGTGTCCGGGTCCCAGACGAAGTCGCTCCAGTGGAAGCCCCGCATCCAGAAGCAGTCGAAGTGGAACACCGAGAGCGGCAGGCCCCGCTCCGCCATGCCGTCCACGAACGACAGCACCGTCTCCGCGTCGTAGTTGGTGGTGAACGACGTCGACAGCCAGGTGCCGTAGGACCAGTCGGGGACGGCCGGGGGCCGACCCGTCAGGGCGGTGTAGCGGTCCAGCACGTCCGCCGGCGTCGGCCCGGCGATGACCAGATACTCGAGCACCTCGCCCGGGACGGAGAACTGCACGCGCGACACCACTTCGCTCGCCACCTCGAAGGACACCCGGTCTGGGGAGTCCACGAACACGCCGTACCCCCGCGAGGAGACGTACAGCGGGATGTTCTTGTACGCCAGCTCGGAGCACGTGCCGCCGTCCTCGTTCCAGATGTCGACCGACTGGCCGTTCTTGGCGAACGGCCCGAACCGCTCCCCCAGGCCGTAGACGTACTCGCCGACGTCGAGGGTGAGCTGCTCGTGGACGAACGCGCCGTCCGGGCCGCTGACGTGCGCGATCGAGCGCGGGATCGAGGAGGTGAGCACCCGGTCGCCCTCGCGGAACGTGAGCAGCCAGTCGCCGTCGTCGTCGCCGAAGGTCGCCGACAGGCGGTCCGCGTGGAGGGTGCGGCCGTCGACGACGGCGCCCGCGCCGGCGTCGTCGAGCGCGAACCGCGGGCGGGCGGGCACGCCGCCCAAGTGGTGGGCGAGCCGGACCCGGATGACGCCGTCGGCGGCGGCCGTGAGGGTGACGGTGAGGAGCGGGCGGTTCAGGGTGTCGCCGCGGTCACGGATGCGTCCGGTGGCGACGAAGGCGGTGAGGGAGTCCCCGTCGCCCCGCATCCCCACGATCTGCACGCCGCGGAGCACGTCGAGGCCCGGCCGGGTCTTCCAGTAGCCGTCGGTGAACTTCATTCGTGGTCCTTACTTGACCGCGCCGGATGTGATGCCGCGCGTGAGCGTCCGCTGGAAGATGAGGAAGAAGATGACCGCCGGCAGCAGCGAGATGAGCGAACCCGCGTTGATGGTCGGCACGTCCATGAGCCGGTCGCCCTGGAGGGCGGCGAGCGCCACCGGGATGGTCTGCGACGAGTTGTCGATGAGCATCACGAGGGGGATGAAGAACTCGTTCCACGTCCAGATGAAGAAGAAGATCATGAGGACTGAGAGTGTGGGCCGCGTGATCGGGTACACCACCCGCCAGAGGATGGTCCACCGCGAGGCGCCGTCGAGACGGGCGGCCTCCAGGAGCGCGGGCGGGAACGTGCCGAGCACGGAGGCCAGCAGGTAGGTGCCGAAGGCGCTCTGGATCACCGTGAAGATGATCACCACGGACCAGATCGAGTTGTAGAGCCCACCTGCTTCGCAATGAAGTACAGCGGGTAGACCAATGACTCCTGGGGGATCATGTTGGCGAGCATGAAGACTCCCACCAGCCACGCCTTCCCGCGCACCCGCCCCACGCCGAGGGCGTAGGCGTTGAGCAGCGAGATGAGGGTGGCCGCCACGGCGACGGTACTCGAGATGATGATCGAGTTGAGCAGCTTCTCCGGGTAGTTGACCCGGGTCCAGAAGTTCGTGAGGCCCTGGGTGTAGAACTCGGTGGGGAAGGTGAGGGGGCCGGAGTTCGAGTACTCCTGCGGCGACTTGAAGGAGTTCAGGAGCATGATCACGAACGGGATCATCATCACGACGGCGCCGAGGACGATGATTCCGAGGATGACCCACCGCATCGCCCCGCGCTTGTGGCGGTCACGGTTGGCGGTGAAGGTGGGGGACTTGGTCTGGGGAACAGTGGCTACGGTCATCGCCCCTCCGCCTCCTTCTTCTCGCTGCGGGTCTGGAGCACGATGAACACGGCGGCCACCACGAGGACGATCACGGTGAGGACCGTGGCGATGGCGGCGCCGTATCCCACCTGGGACTTCGGGAAGAAGTTCTGGTAGGCGAAGTAGGACGGCACGTTGGTGGAGTTCTCCGGGCCGCCGCGGGTGAGCACGTAGATCGGGCCGAAGACCTTCAGCGCGGCGATCGTGCAGGTGAGCGTGACCACGAAGGTCTCGGGCTTGATCTGGGGCAGGGTGATGGCGCGGAACCGGGTGAACCAGCCGGCGCCGTCGAGCTCCGCGGCCTCGTACAGCTCGGGGTCCACGCGCTGGAGGGCGGACATGAAGATGACCACCGGGTACCCGATCTGCACCCACACCATCACGGTCATCACGGACGGCAGCGCCGTGTCCGTGCTGCCGAGCCAGTTCAGCGCGAGCGCGTCGAGCCCGAGTGAACGGAGCACCACGTTGAGGGCACCGGTCTGCGGGTTGAGGATCCAGCTCCAGAGGATGCCGACGACGGCGACGGGCAGGATCTGCGGGAGGTAGTAGACCGCGCGCAGTCCGGAGGAGACCTGGCCGGAGAACTTCTTGCCGATGTAGTCGAAGAGGACCGCGGCCAGCAGGAGGCCCAGCAGGGTGGGGACCACCACCATCGCGACGATCATCGCGATCGAGTTCCGGAACGACGTCCAGAACACCGCATCCTGGAAGAGCCGGGTGTAGTTCTCCAGGCCGATGAAGGTGGGATCGCCCAGGCCCGGCCAGCGGGTCAGGCTGAAGTAGATGTTCATCACGAACGGCAGCACGATGATCGCGAGGAACAGCGCGCCCCCGGGGATGAGGTAGGCCCAGTACGAGACGTCGGGCCGGATCTTGGGAGTGGTGGTGCTCATGGTTCCCTCCTGGGTGCGGGCCGGGGGCGGCGCGCTGCCCACACGGTCGGTGAGGGTTCGCACCCACGGTGAGGGGCACAGGCCACACCACCGGTTCGAACCCTTACCAAGGCTGCCGGCACACGGGGGGAAAGGCTTGGAGCGCCGGACCACTGAAGCAGCGGGCGAGGGATTGAATCGAAGGCGAGGCTTGGAACCCTCGCTTTCGATCCGAACCCTCGCCGACCCACACTCGAGACCTCGCACTCGGATCGGCACCGCGCCTCCGGCCAGCGGGCCGCCCGCCGTCGCCTTACCGCAGCGGCTGCAGGCCCAGCGTCCCGACCAGCCCCGCGCGGTACTCCGCCGACACGAGCCGCTCGCGCTCGGCCCGCACCTGCGCGAGCCGGTCATCCAACCCGAGCCGCGCGGCCACCTCCTCGTTGTCCGGCGCGGCGATGAAGGCGAGCCCGGGAACCCTCGCCCGCTATCCGAATCCTCGCCGAGCCACATTCGAGGGCCGCGGCGGGTGGGGCGAGCGCCGCCGCGAGGTTCGGCAGTCGGCCGGCTCCTCGGACCCGGGCAGGGGAGTTACGGGCAGTTGGAGACGTCGATCCGGGTGAACATCCGGATCGAGGGCGCCAACTGCCCGTTCGATAGCCGATTCTCGCCCTCAATGCGTCACTTGGCGCCTTCGATCACCCAGAGCCCGCTGACTGAGGGCGCCAAGTGACCGAAACCCCCGACGAAACGTCAACGTCGGGAAGACTTCCTGACGGAAGACATCCCGAAGACGGATAATGCCTAGAAGAGCTAGGTATCGCACTTGGATCGGAACCTCGCCCTCGGCGGCGCACCCGCGCACCCGCGCACCCGCGGAGCCGGATCATGCGTCCGCGGGCGATGCAGGCGGCCGCGGGATGACGCCCGGGTCAGCCTGCGGTCAGCCAGGGGGTCAGCCCTCCGCGGCCTCCGCGCGCAGCGCGCCGATGACCTCGTCCACCGACGCCGGGGTCAGGTGCCCGAGCGCCCGCTGGTCGACGAGCATGGCAGGCGGGGCGTCGCAGCGCCCGATGCAGTTCGCCCACTCCAGGGTGAACAGCCCGTCCGCGGTGGTCCCACCGAAGCCGACCCCGAGCACCTCCTCGAGGTGTGCCGCGATCGATTTCGCCCCCGCCATCTCGCAGCTGAGCGTGCGGCACAGGCGGATGGTGTGCGTCCCGGTGGCATTCGTCCCGAGGAACGAATAGAACGACACCACCCCGAACACCTCGACCGGGGGGATGCCGAGCCGGTCTGCCACCAGTTGCATGGCCGTGCCGTCCAAGGGGAGGTGCCGGGCGCGCAGGTCCTGCAGCACGGGGATGAGCGAGCCGCGGTACGGGCCGCGGTACGCGACGGCGTCGTCCACCGCCGCGATCAGGTCGGCACTGGCCTCGGCGACGTCCGGCGGGATGGTCAGCACGGCGAATCCGCCTTTCGTGTACCAGTGGAGCTGTTCGGCGTGGCGACACCACGGAACGCGGCCGGCGGGGTGGCGATCCAAGTGCCCCGGGCGGTGTATTCCGTGTGCAGCAGGCGGTGGCTGGTGTGGCCGCCAGGCCCGTCCGTCAACAACTCGGAGTACAGCCGCACGACGGCGGGGTTCTCGTGGCTCTTGCGGGCGCGGCCCGTCTCGCCGTAGTTGGCGTCCTCGGCGTAGATCGCCCTGGCGCGCGCCTTCCGGATCTCGACGTTCGTGGGGATCGGCTGGCCGCCGCCGCCCAGGCAGCCGCCCGGGCAGGCCATGAACTCGATGAAGTGGCATTCGGAGAACTTCCCGCCGGCCTTGATGTCCTCCATCACGCGCCCGGCGTTCGCGGTGCCGTGCGCCACGGCCACCTTGAGCGTCACGCCGCGCAGCCACTCCCAGTCCGGGACCAGGTGCGCGATCAGGTCCGGCACCGGCCCGACCTTGTCCGGGATCGTGAGCTCCACGTAGCGGACGTCGTCGAACCCGCGCACCGGGGTGATGTCCGCGTGCGCGAAGATGTCCTCCACCGGCTCGCCCGTGACCAGTTCCAGCACCGTGCGCAGCGCGGCCTCCATGACGCCGCCGGTGGCGCCGAAGATGATGCCGGAGCCCGACGCCGTCCCGAAGGGGTCGTCGAAGTCCGAGGGGGGCATGTCCGGCAGGTTCAGGCCGAACTGCCGCGTCATCACCGCGAGCTCCCGAGCGGTGAGCACGTGGTCCACGTCCGCGAACCCGGAGTCGGTCATCTCGGGCCGGCCGGCTTCGAACTTCTTGGCGGTGCAGGGCATGAGGGCCACCGAGACCACGTCCGCCGGGTCCACCCCGGCCCGCTCGGCGTACCAGGTCTTGATGAGGGCGCCGAACATCTGCTGGGGGCTCTTGCAGGTGGACATGTTGGGGAGGTACTCGGGGTAGGTGTGCTCGATGTACTTCACCCACCCCGGGCTGCAGGAGGTGAACTGCGGCACCGGCATGCTCGTGTCCCCGAGGACCAGGTTCCGGTAGAGGCGCAGCAGCAGCTCGGTGCCCTCCTCGATGATCGTGAGGTCCGCGGCGAAGTTGGTGTCGAAGACCTTGTCGAAACCGATCTCCCGCAGCGCCGTGTTCATCTGCCAGGTGACCGGGGTTCCCGGCTCGAGCCCGAACTCCTCGCCCAGCGCGGCCCGCGGCGCCGGCGCCGTCTGGATCACCACGTGCTTGGTGGGGTCCTCGAGGGCGGCCCACACGTCGTCGGTGACGTCGACGGCGGAGAGCGCCCCGGTGGGGCAGCGGTTGATGCACTGCCCGCAGTTGATGCAGGCCACCTCGGAGAGCGGCATGCCCAGGAACGCGGAGATGGTGTTGGTGTCCCCGCGCCCCACGACGCCGATCGCATGCACCCCCTGCAGTTCGGCGCACGTGCGCACGCAACGCAGGCAGAGGACGCACTTGTCCATGTCCCGCACGATCGAGGGCCCGAAGGCCTCCACCCCGTGCACGGGTTCGGTCCGCTCGCCGAAGCGGTAGCGGTCCACCCCATACTCGACCGCGAGGTCCTGCAGTTCGCAGTTGCCGTTGCGGACGCACGTACGGCAGTCGCCGTAGTGTTCGGAGAGCAGCAGGTCGATGATGTCGCGGCGGGCCTGGCCGATGCGCGGGCTGTGGGTGCGGATCGCCACCGGCGCGGTGATCGGGAACACGCAACTCGCCTGCGCCCCCCGCTGACCCTCCACCTCGACGATGCAGAGCCGGCAGAGGCCGGACGGCGGCAGGTCCGGGTGGTGGCACAGGGTCGGGATGCGCACGCCGGCGAGCTTCGCCGCCGTGAGGACCGTCGTGCCGCTGGGGACCACCACCTCGCGGCCGTCGATCGTGGCGGTCACCATCGCCGGGCCGGCGGCCGACGACGGCGGCACTGGCGTCGTCGGGGGGACGGGGGTGGGGAGCGATGTCGTCGTCATCGTGGCCTCCTCAGGCGTTGGTGAGCTGGCGGCCGAGGACCTCGGCGCCGAAGTGCTCGACGATGGACAGGAACACGTTCGCGCTGCACTGGCCGAGGCCGCACTTGGACGCGGCTTGCATGGTGTGGCCGAGTTTGACCAGGTCACGGAGGCGCTCGGGGGTCATCTCGCCGCGTCGCATCGCGCGCACCCCCTCGAGGATGGTCACGTTCCCGATGCGGCACGGGGTGCACTGGCCGCAGGACTCGTCCACGAAGAACTCCATGAAGTTCTCCGCGACGGCCAGCAGGTCCCGGCCCTGCCCGAGCACGATGAAGGCGCCCCCGGTGGAGACGTCCTCGTAGCTGATGGCGCGGTCGAAGGCCGCGGCGGGTACGCACTCCCCCGCCGCCCCGCCGACGACGACGGCCATGGCGTCCTCGCCACCCGCGGCTGCCAGCACCTCCCGGATCGGCACGCCGAGGGGGAACTCGTACACCCCGGGTCGCGCGACGTCCCCGGACACGGAGAGGAGCTTCGGGCCGGAGGAACCGGGGGTGCCGATCGAGGCGAACCACTCGGCGCCGCGGGCCATGATGGCGGCGACCCACGCGAACGTCTCGACGTTGTTCACGACCGTTGGGGCCTGGTACAGCCCGCGGACCACCGGGAACGGGAGGCGGTTCCGGGGCTCGCCGCGGCGGCCCTCGAGGCTCTCGATGAGGGCCGTCTCCTCGCCGCAGACGTAGGCGCCGGAGCCGAGGCGGATGGAGACGTCGAAGTCGAAGCCGGGGCGGCCGAGGACGGCGTCGCCGAGGAGATGCGCGGCGCGGCGGCGCTCGATGCACGCCTCGAGGCCCTCGAGGAGGTAGATGTACTCGCCGCGGAGGTAGAGGATCCCCTCGGTGGCGCCGATCGCGTAGCCGGCTATGGTCATGCCCTCGAACATGAGGTCCGCGAGGTCCTCCAGCAGCGCGCGGTCCTTGAATGTGCCGGGCTCGCCCTCATCCGCGTTGCAGATGATGAAGCGGCGTCCGTCGGGGGCGGGGGCCGCCGCGGCGAGCTGCCACTTCAACCCGGTGGGGAAACCCGCACCGCCGCGACCCTTCAGGCCGGAGTCACGCACCCGCGCGATGACATCCTCGGGGCCCACCATGCAGGCCGCCGCGATGCCGGCGCCGAGTTCGATCGAGGCCAAGGTCATGGGCGTTCGCACGCTCATCGGGCAGTCTCCTCCCGGGCCGGGTCACCACCGGGGCCGGGGAGCCCCTGGACCGCGCACCTCATTGTGTGCCCAGCATCGCATTGGAGTTCCGCGTCCGTGGGTGACGTAGGGCCCAAGCCGCACCCCCTTCCCCTGTCCCAACGTTGAGCGGACAATGGCCCCATGACCGCGCCGTCGCCCGTCCCTGTCGAAGCGCTGCACCGGCCCTGCACCCTCCGGGGCCTCGAGTTCGAGACGACGGCGGATCTCGCCGGCCTGCCCGACACCCCCGGCATCCTCGGGCAGGCGCGGGCCCGGGAGGCGGTGGAGTTCGCCGTCGGGCTCCGGACGCCGGGTTACAACCTCTACGTGCTCGGCGCGCACGGGCAGGGCCGGACCACCCTTGTCCGCGAGGTGCTCGCGGCCCGCGCCCCGGGCGAGGCGGCACCCGCTGACTGGTGCTACGTCAACAACTTCGCCCAGCCCCACCGCCCGAAGGCGCTGCGCCTCCCGCGCGGCAAGGGGCAGGAGTTCCGCCGGGACGTCGAGGAGGTCGCCGAGGAGCTGCGGGCCGCCATCCCGGCACTGTTCGAGTCGGACGAGTACCGCAACCGGGCGGAGCAGCTCGAGGCGGAGATCACCGACCAGCAGCAGGAGACGTTCGTGTCCCTCGGCCGGGAGGCGGCCGCGCAGGGGGTGGCCCTCATCCACACCCCGGCGGGCTTCTCCCTGGCCCCCGCGCAGGACGACGAGGTGATGAGGCCGGACGTGTTCACCAAGCTCCCCGAGCCGGAGCGCCGCCGGATCGAGGACCTGCTGAAGTCCTGGGAGGAGCGGCTCCAGAAGGCGATCAGGCATGCACAGCAGTTGCAGAAGGAGAAGCGCAACCGGATCAAGGACCTGGATCGCGAGATGTGCATGGCCGCCGTCGGCAGCTCGATCGACGAGCTCCGCGAAGCCTGGCAGCTCCCGCGGGTCCTCGAGTTCCTCGGGGAGTTGCAGGCCGACGTCCTCGAGCACCTCGACGAGTTCCGCCGGGCCGACGGCCAGCCCAACCCGTTCGGCATGCGCCAGGACACCTCGTTCTTCCTGCGCTACGGCGTCAACGTGGTGGTGGGCGAGGACGGTGCGGCCGACGGCGCCCCGGTGGTCACCGAGGACCACCCCACCCACCAGAACCTCCTCGGCCGGATGGAGTACGTGGCCCGTTTCGGGACGCTGGTGACGGACTACGGCCAGCTCAAGCCCGGGGCGCTGCACCGGGCGAACGGCGGGTACCTCGTGGTCGACGCCCGGCGGTTGCTCGAGCAGCCCTACGCATGGGACGGGCTGAAGCGCGCGCTGCGCACCCGGGAGATCCGCACCGAGTCGCTCGGGCAACAGTACGGGTTGATCAACACGGTCGCGCTGGAGCCCGAGCCGATCCCCCTGGACGTGAAGGTGGTGCTCGTGGGCGAGCGCCTGCTGTACTACATGCTGCTCGCCTACGACCCCGAGTTCGGCGAACTCTTCCGCGTCGCCGCGGACTTCGAGGACGAGGTGGAGCGCACCCCCGAGTACGAGGAGCTCTACGCGCACCTGGTCGCCACGCTGGCGCGCCGGGAGGGCGGGCTGCCGCTCCGGCGCGACGCCGTCGCCCGGGTGGTGGAGCAGGCGGCGCGCTGGTCCGGGGACGCCCGGCGGCTCTCCACCCAGCTCGAGGACCTCGCCCACCTGCTGCGCGAATCCGACCATGTCGCCCGTGCCGAC
Organism: Actinomycetales bacterium; assembly: GCA_017882885.1. GTDB lineage: Bacteria > Actinomycetota > Actinomycetes > Actinomycetales > Actinomycetaceae > UBA1383. Next base: position 9,640 of record JADGOQ010000047.1, read on the forward strand.
GCCGCCCCCGCCGTGGCCGCCGAGCACGTCCAGGCCGCCATCGACGCGAATAGCCGGCGCTCCGGCCGTATCCGCGAAAGGGTGCACGAGGCCATCCAGCGCGGCGACCTGCTCGTCGACACCTCCGGGGGCGCCGTCGGGCAGGTGAACGGGCTGAGCGTCTCGTTCTCCGGGGACCAGGCGTTCGCATTCCCCACCCGCATCACCGCGAACACCCGCATGGGCGAGGGCGAAGTGGTGGACATCCAGCGGGAGGTTGACCTCTCGGGCCCGATCCATTCCAAGGGCGTGCTCATCCTCTCCTCGCTGCTCGCCACGCGCTACTCGCCCGAGCGGCCGCCCTCGATGTCCGCGAGCCTCGTGTTCGAGCAGGTCTACGGCGAGGTGGACGGCGACAGCGCCTCGGTGGCGGAGCTGTGCACGCTGCTGTCCTCGCTGGGGAGGTTCCCGCTGAGCCAGGAGCTCGCCGTCACGGGGGCGGTGGACCAGCACGGGCGGGTGCTGCCGATCGGCGCGGTGAACGAGAAGATCGAGGGCTTCTTCGAGGTCTGCGCCGCCCGCGGGCTCACGGGGGGTCAGGGGGTGCTCATCCCCGAGGCCAACGTGAAGCACCTGATGCTCCGCCAGGACGTGGTCGAGGCGGTGGCGGCCGGCCGATTCCGGGTGTACGCGGTGCGCACCGTTGACGAGGCGCTCACGCTGCTGTCCGGCATCGAGGCCGGCGAGAGCGACGAGGAGGGCTACTTCCCGGCCGGCACCGCCAACGCCCGTGTGGCGGAGCGGCTCACCGAGCTGTCGCTCAAGCGGATGGCGTACATGCAGGCCGCGATCCAGGTGGCCCAGAAGAGCCGGAAGAAGGCCAAGGCGGCGGCGCCCGAGCCGACGCCGCCGCCGCCCACGCCGCCCACGCCGCCCACGCCCGAGCCGACCCCGCCGCCCACGCCCGAGCCGGACCCCGGCACGTGACCAGCGAACCGTCCCGCACCGCGGCGCGCGTGGTGCTCGCCACCCGCGCCTCGGCCGATGCCGCCCGCCTCCTCGCGGAGGCCGGGACGCTTGCCCGCGCGTTGCGGGCGGAGCTGGCGGGCGTGTTCGTCGAGGAGTCGGACCTCTTGCGGCTCGCGGCGCTCCCGATGTGCCGGGAGGTCGGCTTCTCTTCCGGGACCGGCCGCGCGATCGACCTCGCCTCCACCCTGCGCCAGTTCGAGCGCCAGGCCGCGGAGGTGCGTCGGCTGGTCGCCCAGACGGCCGCGGGGTTCGAGGGGCCGTGGTCGTTCACCGTGGAGCGCGGAACCGTGCTGGAGGTGGCGGTCGCCGC
>JADGOQ010000048.1 GCA_017882885.1 Actinomycetales bacterium
CTGAAGGAGGACCGCAGGTGGTCGAGGTGGCCGGCGAGTTGGTGCCATTCGGGTCCAGCGAGGGGCGGATCCGTGGTCATGCCTCCACGCTATCGGCCCGTCGCTCCCGGTGCCGGACGTTCGCCGAGGAGCTGGCGAAGCCCGAAGGCCGCGATCGCCTCCTCCGGGCTGCCGGGTTCGCCCACCGACCTGAATAGGCTGACCATGCTCAGGGCGAAGGCCCGGGCACGCTCCCAGGTGGCGGGACCGTGGTGGTGGGCGCCGTGGATCCACATGGGCGGCCCGCCGCGAAAGGGGTTGTGGGGGGCGTCCGACGGCGCCGGCTGGTGGAGCGCGACCGCGAAGGCCGCGAGGGCGCGCGCGAAGGGCTCCCCCATCCCGCCGCCCGCAAGCCGGGTGGCCGCCGGGACGCCGTCGAGCCACGGGGTGACGGACCAGCACCACGGGTACCCGTCCTGGGGCCGGCCGGCGTGGAGCGGCACCGGCACCGGCACCGGGAGGTGGGGGGCGAGCACCGGCAGCCAGCGCTGCTCGTGCTCCACGAGGGGCGCCGCCAGGCGGCGTCGCGGGATCCGCACCGCGTGGCGGTCGCCCAGGCGGTACATCACGTTGTCCCAGCCGTTCGCCACGCGGCGCAGCGGGAGGCCGGCCAGCTCGGGGCACTGCGCGGCGAGGAGGGCGCGCACCAGCTCGTCGGTCACGTCGACCTCGGCCGGCGGGACGCCCGCGCTCACGACGTCGGCACCGGCGTCACGACGTCGGCCCGGTCACCGGGCGCCATGCCCCCGCACCCGGGTGTGCACGCGGACCCGCAGCGCGACGCCGCCCAGGATCGCCGCGATGAGCGAGGCCACCACGATGGCGAGCTTGGCGGAGTCCGCCTGCTCGCCGTCGCCGAACGAGAGTTGCGCGATGAGCATGGAGACCGTGAAGCCGATCCCCGCGAGGAGGGAGACGCCGAGGACATCCGGCAGGTCCACGCCGTTGCCGAGGGTCAGGGGTGTGAATCGGGTCAGCAGCGCCACGCCCCCGAAGATCCCGATCACCTTGCCGAGGACGAGTCCCGCCATGACTCCGGTGGCGACCGGGTTGGCCAGCATCGCGATGCCGCCCGAGATGGTGATGCCGGCGGAGAAGAACGCGAAGATGGGCAGCGCGAGTCCGGCGGACACCGGGCCGACCTGGTGGACGTAGCGGTGGGTCATTGAGTCGCGCTCGCGCTTCCGCGTCCTCGCGGGCACCGTGGCGCCGAGCAGGACGCCCGCGATGGTGGCGTGGACCCCGGAACGGTACATGAGGGCCCAGGCCAGGATGCCGAGGAGGATCAGGAGCCACCACTGGTTGCTCCGGCGCTGCACGAGGAGGCCGAACACCGCCACCACGGCGAGGCAGGCCGCGAGCAGCACGAAGTCGACGCCGTCGGAGTAGAAGATCGCGATCACGACGATCGCGAGGAGGTCGTCCACCACCGCGAGTGTGAGGAGGAATACCCGCAGTGCGGGGGGCAGGCCCCTGCCGAAGATGCCCAACAGCGCGACGGCGAAGGCGATGTCCGTGGCCGTGGGGATCGCCCAGCCCTCCAGGTACGGTGAGCCCGTGGCGATCTGGGTCACGGCGTAGATGGTGGCGGGCACCACCATGCCGAACACCGCCGCGAGCATCGGGAGGAGCGCGCGGGAGAACTTCCGGAGCGAGCCGGTCACGAACTCGGTCTTCAGCTCCAGCCCGATCATGAAGAAGAAGATCGCGAGGAGGCCGTCGGCGGCCCAGTGCGCCACGCTCATCCGCAGTCCGAGGGACTCCGGACCGAGGTAGGTGGCCGCAATGGCGTGGTAGCTGTCCTTCCACGTGCTGTTGGCCCAGGCGAACGCGAGGGCGACGGCGCCGAGCAGGATCATTCCGGCGACGGTCTCATGGCGCAACTTGTCGAGGAAGGCCTCGTAGGGGCGCCGGAGACTCCTGCCCGTCGACGTGAGGTGTTTGCCGTCCACGGCGGAGGGTTGTGGCTTCCGCGTGGCGCGGCGGAGGCTCATGACTGGCCGGGGTCCTCTACTGCCGAGGCGGGTCATCTTGGGCGGCATCGAATTCCTGACTTTCGAGAATTGCCGACCAGACTTCCCGGCACACCGAAATCACCCTATCAACGCGCACGGCCCCCGGGGGGGCGCTGTCAGCGGACGTGCAGGATGTCGACGACGAACACGAGGGTGTCGTCTCCGCGGATGCCCGCCTGCGGGACGCCGCGCGTGCCGTAGCCGTGCTCCGGCGGGATCGAGAGCAGCACCCGGGAGCCGACCTGCTGGCCGACCAGCCCGTCGTCCCAGCCCCCGATGACCATGCCGACCCCGATGGGGAAGGCCAGCGGCTGGCGGCGGTCGTACGAGTTGTCGAAGACATGGCCGCCCCAGGTCTGCCCGAGGTAGTTCACCTCGATCTCGCTCCCGGCGTCCACCACGGTGCCGTTCCCCTGCCGCAGCACCTTCACCTGCAAGCCCTCGGGTGCCTTGTCCGAAGGGAACTCGAGCGCGGGCTTGGTGCCGAACTCGCCGGTGACGGTGGGCAGCTGAATCGAAGTCATTTCGACCTTTCCGTGGGGCGAGTCGTGCGAGGCGCGAACGATCCCATGAATGTCGCATCGCAACGGTGCATGGAGATTCATAAAAATACTAACGCCGGGTGCCTGAAAAGCATGCACCCGGCGGGTTTGGGATCGGTCACACTCCCCGGGCTGGTCCCCCCGAAGCGCCCCCGGGGCTACTCCCCCCGCAGGATGGCGAGGATGCGCAGGATCTCGATGTAGAGCCACACCAGGGTGACGGTGAGGCCGAACGCGCCGGACCAAGCGTACCGGGCCGGGACGCCGGCCTTCACACCCTCCTCGATGACGTGGAAGTCCATCATGAGCGAGAACGTGGCGAGCAGGACGGCGAACACGCCGATCAGCAGCCCGAGGGGAACCCCCCCGACCTCCATGGACCGCAGGCCGAACGCACCGTCGGCCACACCCGTGAGCATGAGGACCAGGTTCACCAGCGAGAAAGCCAGGTAGGAGACCATGGCGATCATCACGAAGCGCACGAACTTGCCGGTGACCCGGACGATCCGCTTGGCGTACAGCGCGAGGGTGACCGCGAACGTCACCACGGTGGCGAGCACCGCCTGGATCACGATGCCGGGGTAGGCGGCCTCGAAATAGGCCGAGATCCCGCCGAGGAACACACCCTCGAAGGCGGCATAGGCGAGGATCAGCGTGGGGCTCGGCTCCCGCTTGAACGCGTTCACCAGGCCGAGCACGAAGCCCGCCAGGGCGCCCACCATCGTGAGGGTCATCGCCAGGGGCGGGTTGACAGCGGCCAGGGACCAGGTGGCGGCGCCCGTCAGGACGACGACGCCGAGGGTGAGCGCCGTCCTCATGACGACGTCCTCCATGGTCATCCGGCGCATCTGGCCCGGAGTCGCGGAGGGCTGGTTGTAGGACCGCTCGAGGTCGGTCGGGTTGGTGTAGCGGCCGTACTGCTGCGGCGACTGGCCGTATTGCTGGGGTGCCTGGCCGTACTGCTGCTGCCCGTAGGCGGCCTCGCCGTACTGCGTGCGCGGGGCCTGCTGCGTACCGGTCGCACCGCCACGCGGCACGTACCCCGGGTACTCGGGGTAGCCCGCGGGCGTCACCTTGCTGCCGAAGGCCTTGTTGAGTGCTGGGTTGCTCATTCTCTCTCCTGTCGCGGCGATTGCCGTGGCGTTCATGATATCGGTCCCGCTATTTCCAACGTCCAGCGGGGCGCGGTTGTTCCGCCCGCTCAGGGCGCCTTCCGCTTCGGCACGTGGAGTGCGAGGAGGAACACCATGAGGCCGATCAGCCCCTGGACCAGCACCAGGAAGGGCAGCACCTCGCCGATCGCCACGCACACCCACACGGGGATGAGGCCGAGGATCGCGACGTCCGGCCCCACGACGAAGCTCTTTCCCATGTCCGCGGGGAACGCGCCCATGGGCGTGTAGACCAGCAGCCCCGAGAAGGTGGGGTCCGCGCGGTACGAGGCGCGGACCGCGGCCGCCGCCCACACCGGCCCGCTGACGGCGCCCAGCGCCACCCAGTGTCCGACGTCGCCCACCCGCAACCCCAGCGCCGCGCCGAGGGCCGCCCCGACCGCCGTCATGACGGCCAGCGGGACCACCAGTCGCGCGCCCCGGGTCACCGAGGCGCTCAGCGGCAGCAGCTGGTCGAGGGCCGGGGTCCGTTGCGCGGCGCGGGCGCCCTCCGCCGTCGCCGACGCCGCCACGTACCCGCCGGCGAAGAGCGCCACGATCACGGGGACGGCCAGGAAGTCACGCATCGCGACGGCCAGCAGCACGATCACGGCGCCGATCAGCACCTGGGCGAGGTGGCGCGGCGAGCGGAGGAACTGCGCGGCGTCGGCGGTGACGATCGCGCGGAACGGCGCGGTGGTTCCCGCCACCCAGCGGAAGCGCGCGGAGCGCCGGCGGCGGAACCGCCGCGAGGGGCGTTCGAGCGCCCGGCCGAGCTCGCGGGTGTCCAGCTGCATAACCGAGCCCTGCGCGTGCTCCTGGGCGGCTCCGAGCCGTTGCAGGTCGGCGTCGTGGATCAACTCGAGGCGACGGTCCGCGGCCCACCACAGCGCCCCCGCGGCCGCGGCGAGGACAGCGGCGAGTACCCACGCGACCACCGGCGTCGGCGCCGGCAGCGGCGGGAGGCCGAGCATCACCACGGCCAGCGCCACGAGCGCGACGGCGAGCACGGGGGCGTCGGCCCACCACTGGCTGCGGCGTCGCCCGGTTGTCTGGGTGAGGGCGAGCAGCGCCACGCACGCCAGCCCGGCGCCGGCA
>JADGOQ010000049.1 GCA_017882885.1 Actinomycetales bacterium
CCGGCCCGGGCAGGACAGCGGGACGGCCGGTGCGCGAGTCCAGCACCGCGTCGTCGCCGTCGGGTCCGCCCCGGAGGATGTAGAAGCCTGCAGGTCCGGCGTAGACGTTGAGGCGGGTCATCCCCAGCGTGTGGTCGTGGTACCAGTTCGTGGAGGCGCGCTGGGCATTCGGGTACTGGAAGGTGGCGGAACCGGCCGTCCACGCGACGCCGAACGCGGTGGAAGCCTTCGCGTGGAAGAAGTCGTACCACGTGCCCTCGGTGGCGTGGCCGGCCGGGATGTCCACGGCGTCCGGCAGGTACCAAGCCTCCGCGTAGCCGTCCGACTCGTCACCCACGCCAACGGAGCCGTGGACGTGGGTCACGAGCGGCACCGGGCCGGTGTAAGCGCCCGGGGTCTCGGCGAAGGTGGGGCGGGTGTCCCTGCCGTCCACACCGCCCGGCGGGTTCGCCCAGTGCAGGGTCGGGTCCACGGGCAACAGGTGCGGGAGGTGGCTGCCGTCGCCGTCCACGAGTTCATTGATCCACTTCACCCGCACCGGCCGCCGCCAGTCCGCCTCGATGGTGAGGCTGGGAGCGTTGTGGACCAGCAGGCCACGGCGGGAGTCGCGGGTGACGGCGCCGTAGCCCCACACCGTCGTCGCTGGGAGGACGGCGGGAAGGATCTGCTGGGTGAACTGGCGCACGGAGATCTCGTAGTAGTCGGCGTTCTTCCCGCCCGTGATGCGGACCGTGCCGGCCCGCGGCATCACCGGAGGGATCAGCAGGGGAGTGGCGAACTTCGGGATGTCCAGCGGGTCCAGCGTGGGCGCCGGGAACGTTGCCCCGCGCGCCGCCCGCGGCGCCTCGACGGCGAACGCCCGGCCCCCGATCGACCCCACGAACCAGAGTCCCAAGCCAGTGCCCGCTGCCCGCAGGATCGTCCGACGGGAGAACCCCCTCCCCGCGAGGGCGTTCTGGAGGCTGGCGCTGTCGCTCTGGTCAATCGTCATGGACTCCCCTACCACGAGCAATGAAATGCCCCCCGGGTTGGCCCAAATCACAGTGACTTTCGTCACAAAGTAAATGGAAGTGATGGAGGTGACACCCGGACTTCCACAATCGCCGCGTCACCGCCCCATTCCTGACCAGCCGCAATAGACTGGCCGTGTGATCTTCAAGGCGGTGGGGGACGCGCGCCCATACCCGGACCACGGGTTGGTGACCACCCGTGACTGGTCCCGGGTGGCGCCGCGGACCGTCCGGCTCGACCAGGTCACCACCACAAGGAGCAAGCTGGACCTGCAGTCGCTGCTCGCGGACGACTCCACATTCTTCGGTGACCTGTTCGCCCACGTGGTGGCCTATCGGGGCGAGCTGTACCTCGAGGACGGCCTGCACCGCGCGCTCCGCTCCGCCCTCCAGGGCCGCATGATCATCCACGCGCGCGTGCTGGAACTGGGAAGCGACGGCTTGCCACTGGAAACGTCCAGTACGGTGAATCCGTGACCGCCCCCGAGTATGCGCAGGCCCGCGCCGTTCGCCGTCGCCGGCTCCACCAGCGCCAGACGGTCCTCGTGGGCCTCCTGATCGTGTTGCTCCTGGCCACCGGGCTCGTCTCATGGATGATGTGGCTCAAGGTGATTCCCTCGCCCTTCGCGCGGGACTTCAGCACCACACCGCCCGAGGAGACCAACACCACTGTCGCCTGCCCGCCGGAAGGCGCCCTCACCACGGGCTACTCCGAGATCACCGCCGCTGTCTACAACTCCACCAACCGATCGGGGCTCGCGGGCAGCGTCGGCGCGGCGCTCTCGGGCGTCGGGGTCACCATCAATCAGACCGGGAACTGGGACGAGCCAGTCCCCGGGGTCGGGTTCCTCCGTACGGGCGTCAACGGCCTGGAAGAGGCCTACACCCTACAGTTGGCGTTCCCGGGCATGATCGTCACGAAGGACGCCCGCGAGGACGCCCTGGTGGACATCGTGCTGGGCAGCGAGTACACCGCCATGGGTGACCTCACACTGGCCTCCGGCGTACCGATCACGATGCCGCCGGAGTGCGTCCCCGGCGCCGAGACGACGCCGCCGGCCGAGCCGGCACCCACGGGGACTGCCACCGCGGCCGAGGCCCGGGAGGGCTGACCCACCCGCGAGGGGTGGACCGGGCCGTCCGGTCCCCGGCCGGGCAGTCGCCCGGATGCGGGCTCAGTGCGCTCCGAGCTCCGCACCCGCGGGGACGGATGCCGGGCTGGCGGGTTCCATCGAGGTGCCGCGCCACTTCGCCAGGCTGCGCATCACGTGGTAGACGAGGAGCGCCGCACCGGTGCCGAGTGCGATGCCCTCGAGGGACACGTCGCCGATCACCAGGGTGTAGTTGGCGATGCCGATGATCAGGGCGATGGCTGCCGTGTTGAGGTTCACCGGGTTGGAGAAATCCACGCGGTTCTGCACCCAGATGCGCGCACCGAGGATGCCGATCATGCCGTACAGCACGGTGGCCGCACCGCCCAGCACCCCGACAGGGATCGTCGCGATCAGCGCGCCGAACTTCGGCATCAACGACAGGGTCAGGCCCACGAGCCCGGCCACCATGTAGGCGGCGGTGGAGTAGACGCGGGTCGCGGCCATGACGCCGATGTTCTCGGCGTAGGTGGTGGTTCCGGTACCGCCGCCGGCACCGGCGAGGACCGTGGCGACGCCGTCAGCGAAGAGGGCGCGCCCGGTCACCGCGTCGAGGTCGCGGCCGGTCATCGCGGACACCGACTTCACGTGGCCGACGTTCTCCGCGACGAGCACCAGCACCACGGGCAGGAACAGCCCGAGGGTCGAGGCGCTGAACGACGGCGTCTGGAACTGGGGCAGTCCGAACCAGGCGGCGTCCGACACCGCGGTGAAGTCCACCTCGCCGCGGAACACGGCCGTGGCGTAACCGATGAGCACCCCGACGAGGATCGACAGCCGCCCGATGATCCCCCGGAACAGCACGGTGACCAGGATGATCGCGGTGAGCGTCACGGTCGCGGTCACCGGGGCCACCTTGACGTTGTTCCATGCGGCCGGGGCCAGGTTGAACCCGATCAGCGCCACGATCGTGCCGGTGACCACCGGCGGCATGACGATGTCGATCCACTTCGCGCCCGCGAAGTGCACCACGAGGCCCACGAGAGCGAGCAGCGCGCCCACCGCGACTACGCCGCCGAGCGCCGTCGCCTGGTCGTGGCTCGCCGTCGCGGCGGTGATCGGGGCGATCAGGGCGAAGGACGAGCCCAGGTAGGAGGGCACGCGCCCGGCGGTGATCACCAGGAAGAGCAGGGTGCCCACCGCGGAGAAGAACAGGGTGGTGGCTGGGGGGAAGCCGGTGATGAGGGGAACGAGGAACGTGGCGCCGAACATCGCGACGACGTGCTGGGCGCCGATGCCGATGGTGCGCGGCCAGCTGAGCCGCTCATCGGGCGCGACGACGTCGCCGGGGGGAAGGGTGCGCCCATCCCCGTGAAGAGTCCATGTGAATGGTGAAGTCACCATTACCTCCCTGTTGCAGCGCAGCACGGAGGGTCCGTGCGGCGCAGGTGGAGCGGCCTTCGCCGTTGGAGGTCGCGATCGGGGCACGGCTACCGGTTCGCCCGCGGGCGATGACGACCTATCCTGAATGGCAGAACGTGACGTCGACGACGGAGGCCGGCCATGACAGGTGAGTTCACGCCGCTGCAGGGCGCTCCCATCAGCACCGTGGGGCAGGACTACCTCGTCGGCGCGCCCGGCGCTCCCGGCCAGCCGCCGGCCTTCCGATTCCCGGGCACGGAGGAGGTCAACCCGGCCGAGGTCTTTGCCGGGCCCGGCTACACCTCCCCCGCCCCGCCCTCCTCCACGTGGGCGCGCATCGCTGTCATCGCCGCCGTGCTCGGCGTGGTGCCGGGCATCTCGCTGCTCGCGGTGGTGGCCGGCCACCTCGCCCTGCGCGAGATCGGGCGCTCGCACATGTCGGGGCGCGGCGCCGCGCTCGCGGGCCTCGCGCTCGGCTACATCGGCGTCGCGGTGTGGCTGCTGGTCGCCCTCGTCTGGTCCATCGCCTCCTGACCGGCGCGGTAGCCTCGGTACGTGCGCCCGTTCCTGCTCCTCTCCACCCGTCCCGAGGATGCCGCCGCCGACGGCGAGTACGCCGCGTTCCGCCACTTCGGCGGTCTGGGGGTCAACGACCTCGAGCGGATCCGGCTCGAGGCCGTCAACCTCCCCCACCTCCACCTCGAGGACTACTCGGGGATCATCGTGGGCGGCAGCCCGTTCACCGGATCGGTGCCGCGCGAGTACAAGTCGGACACCCAGCTGCGCGTGGAGGCGGAAATCGCGTGGTTGCTGGACCGGGTGGTGGAACTCGACTACCCCTTCCTGGGGGCGTGCTACGGCGTCGGCACGCTGGGGCGGCACCAAGGGGGTGTGATTGACTTCACGTACACCGAGCCGATCAGTGCCGCCCGTATCCAGGTCACCGACGACGGCGCCGCGGACCCCCTCCTCGCCGGCCTGCCCCGCGTGTTCGATGCGTACGTGGGACACAAGGAGGCCTGCTCGCGGCTCCCCGACAACGCGGTGCTGCTGGCCACCTCCGCGGCCTGTCCCGTGCAGATGTTCCGCATCAAGGAGAACCTGTACGGCACCCAGTTCCACCCCGAGCTGGACTACGAGTGGTTGGTGGAGCGCATCGACATCTACCGGGACGCGGGCTACTTCGACCCGGAGGAGATCGACCAGGTCAAGGCCAACACGCGCCGCGCCGACGTCGACGCGGTGCATGGCATCATCCGCAACTTCGTGGAACGGTACGCCCGCTGACGGCAGTTGCCCGGAGACTGGCCCGCCCGGGGCGGTGGCACCCTACAGCAGCGCCCGCCACGCCGCGGGCAGCAGCCAGTACCCCACGAATGCGACGACGTCGAGCAGCGTGTGCGCCACCACGAGCGGCATCGTGCGCCGCGAGCGCCGGTAGTACTCGTTGAACACCAGCCCCATCACCAGGCTCCCGAAGAACGGCCCGATCCCCTGGTAGAGGTGGTAGGCGCCGCGGAGGGTTGCGGAGGCGAGCG
>JADGOQ010000050.1 GCA_017882885.1 Actinomycetales bacterium
AGCGGCTTGGCCTCCCTCCGCCGTCAGCCGCCACCCGCGAGCACGTCGACATCGATGTAGGTGAGGTTGTTCGTGGCGTCGCCACCGGCGTCGCCCTCTTCCGCGATCTCGATTGCGGGGCGGATGGTGGGGTTGGCCAGCATGACCATCTCGTAGCCAGTCATGGGATCGATGAGCGCCTTGTACAGCGAGAGCTCCACGCGCACCGGGCGGCCGACCTTCATGTCCACGGACTCGAGGCTGTCACCCCAGTCGATCTGGTCCACATACAGGTGGCCCTCTTCGAGATAGGGTCCTGCGGCCGAATTCTCGGCCTGCCACAGGTTGTCCTCCGTCTTCTGGGCGTAGGGCACCAAGCCCCCCAGGCAGGGGTTGGTGCCGGTCCACGGCACCGTGAGGGACGCCTGCAAGAACTCGCCCGGCAGGCTCAGCCCGGCGCCGTCACCCCAGATCACCGGGAACGACAGGTTGTTCCCCACGGTTTCGGTGTGCCCGCCACCTCCACCGCCAGCTCCACCGCCAGGGCCGCCCTTGGCGGCATGGCGCCTGCCTGTGACAGGAGGGCCACCGAGAATGTGGCGACGGCAACGACGCCCCGCGGCCAGTTCCCCCCGTCATTCCAACGAAAACGTTGTCGGCTACGACGTTCCTCCGACCCGCAGCACCCCAGCGCCCCTCACGTCTCCCACGGACAGGTACTCCAGCGCTTTGTCGGCCTCCTCGAACGGGTACACGGACGTCTCCGGGCGGATTCCCAGGCGGGCGGCGATCGTCAGGAATTCCTCCCCGTCCCGCCGGGTGTTGGACTCCACGGAGGTGATGGTTCGCTCGTGGAAGACGTGCCGCTGGTAATTCAGCGGCGGGAAATCGCTCACGTGGATCCCCGCCAGCGCCAGGGTTCCGCCGGGGGACAGCGCCTCCAGCGCGAACGGCACGATGTCCCCCGCCGGCGCGAAGATGATCGCGGAATCCAGCGGCACCGGCGGCATGTCTCGTGCGTCGCCCGCAGAGGCTGCCCCGAGTTCCAGGGCGAACCGCCGCGCCTCCTCCCCCCGGGTGAGCACATGCACCTCCACCCCCTGCGCGAGCGCCACCTGCGCCGTCAGGTGCGCCGACCCCCCGAACCCGTACAGCCCCAGCCGCCCGCCCGGCGGCACCTGCGCCCGCCGCAGCGCCCGGTACCCGATGATCCCGGCGCACAGCAGGGGCGCGGCCGTGACGTCGTCGAACTGCGCGGGGATCCGGTACGCGAAGCCCTCGGGCACGGTGGTGTACTCGGCGTACCCGCCGTCGTGGTCCCAGCCGGTGTACTGGGACCCCCGGCACAGGTTCTCCCGGCCCGACCGGCACCACCGGCACGTCCCGCACGTCTTCCGCAGCCACGGGATCCCCACCCGGTCCCCGACGGCGAAGCGCCCCGCCCCCGGCCCGGCGCCCACCACCTCGCCCACGATCTCGTGCCCCGGCACCACGTGCTCGCGGTGTACCGCCAGGTCGCCCTCCGCGACGTGCAGGTCCGTCCGGCACACTCCGCAGGTCAGCACCCGGACGAGCACCTCACCCGGACCCGGCTCCGGCTCCGGCTTCTCCACCAGTTCCAGCGGGTGCCCTGCGATCGGGCCGGCCTCACGAACCACCCAGGCGCGCATCTCGTCCCCCTATCCCCGGAACGGGAGCGGCGGCAGCCCCCGCACCCCGGGAGCCACCGCGTACAGCGACCCCGCCGCCGGTTCCTCGTCCGGCGCCAGGTCCTCCCGCGACGTCGTGATGAAGAGTGTGTCCAGGTCGCGCCCGCCGAACGCGCAGGCGGTCACCTTCCGCGCCCCCACCTCGACGACGACGGTGAGGCCGTTCGGGTGGCCCGCCTCCTCAGGCAGTACCACCCACGGCCGGCGATCGGTGAGCCCGGCATCGCGGCTGTAGTCGGGGAGCGAGACCGTCGCGGTGGGGGTGTCGATGTAGTACGCGCGGGCGCCGTCCGGGCTCCACCCGAGGCCGTTGGAGATGGTCACGTCGGGGATCACGACGGTAGGGATCACGACGGTAGGGGTCGCGACGGCGGGCGTCGTGACGGCGTCGTCCGGGTCGCAGCCGCCCTCGTTGAGGCGCTGGCCGGCAGGGACGAACGGCGGCGTGCAGGGGGCGAGGTCGGAGAGGTCCTCCGCGCGAGCCAGGGCGATGTCCAGCTCGCGGGCCACTATCGCGCCGCCACCCACGCGGGGGCGGAGGACCGCCGCGACGGGGGAGTCCACCGGGAGGTGGTACGTCTCGTCGGCCGGCGTGAACGCGACGACGGCGCCGTGCAGCAAGTCCACGAAGCGCAGCTCGCCGGTGGTGGCCCACCACACGGGGCCTTCACCTTGGTGGGTGACGGAGTCAGTGAAACGGGTGGCCTTCATGGTCTCGATGGTAGGCCGGGGGCGGGATGGGGCGCGACGGAACCGGGTGGGCGCCGACACTTGGCGTGGGAGCCTTGAGGCGTCCCGCGGATCGCCGAAGGGTGCCGGAGATGAGCGCGTCAGGAAGATTCCGCAGCCGACGAGTGCCGTACGGTGCGCTCGTGGGTCTGGCGGTCGCATGCCTGGCGGTGGTGTTGCTGGTCTTGGCCGGGGGGCCGACGACCGAGCAGCCGGATGGGCAGGTCCGGGTCACCTTCCTGTGGAAGTCGGACTGTGGGCAGGAAGGAGCCCCGTTCGAACTGGAGATCGAGGACGCCCAGCACGAGATCCTCGGTGTGTGGAGCCTGAATCGTCAGTCGAGCCACCCTCTGGCCATCGACGGCCGGCGCCTGTGCGGGTACACCCTCGCGTTCCCGGACCTGCCGCTGTCCGACGAGTACACCTTCCTCGTGTATGACCTCTACGGTCCCGAGCGCGAGCAGGACTACCGGGAGAGTGCCGCGGCCCAGCACCGCGCCGCCCAGCTCACCCGGACCCGCACCGAACTCGACGCCGCGGGCTGGTCGGTCGTCGTGTTCTACGACCCCACAGGCACAACGCAGCGGTTCTTCTTCACCGAGGTTGCGGCTCGTTGAACTGTCAATTACCATGGAAGCCACGAGGGGAGTACTTCGCAAGCCTCGTGCCGGACAGTACGGACGCCCCATGGCGACCCCGGCACGGGCGCCGCACCGCGGTGAAGGAGACCTCAGACCGTTCGACGATCTGAGGAGACCCACATGTCACCCGTACCGTTCGCCTTCCCCGCACCGCTCGCCCTCCCGACCGCCCCGGCCGATCCCGGCTCCCTCGAGAGCATCGCCACCCCCACGCTGTGGGCGTGGACGATCGGCGGCATCCTGGCGCTGTTCGTCCTGGACTTTCTGATCACCCGGAAACCCCACGAGGTCTCGATGCGCGAGGCCACCGGGTGGTCGATCTTCTACGTCGGGCTCCCGCTCAGCTTCGGCGGGTGGCTCTGGTGGCAGTACGGCCAGCAGCAGGGCCTCGAATACCTCACGGGCTACCTGGTGGAGAAGTCCCTCAGCGTGGACAACCTGTTCGTCTTCATGCTGATCCTCTCGGGCTTCGCGGTGCCGAAGGTGCTGCAACAGCGGGCGCTGCTGATCGGCGTAGCCGGCGCCCTCGTCATGCGCGGGATCTTCATCGCGCTCGGGGCCACCCTGATCGCCAACTTCGCGGTCACGTTCCTCTTCTTCGGGCTCATCCTGCTCGCCACGGCGGTGCACGTCTGGCGGGACGCCGCCTCCGAGGAGGACACCCACAAGGACGTCTCCGACCTCCGCATCGTCCGCTGGATCCGGCGCTTCTTCCCCGTCACCGACGACTACCGCGGCACCCACATGACCGTGCGCGACGCCGGACGCCGCGCCCTCACGCCGCTCGCCGTGGTCACGCTCGCCATCCTGGGCACGGACCTCATGTTCGCGATCGACTCAGTCCCCGCCGTCTACGGCATCACCGGAGACCCCTACCTCGTGTTCGTCACCAACGCGTTCGCGCTGCTCGGGCTGCGCGCGCTTTACTTCGTCCTCGAAGGCGTGCTGTCCCGCCTCGTCCACCTCGGCTACGGGCTCGCGATCATCCTCGCCTTCATCGGCGTCAAACTGGTGCTGCACTGGGCGCACGGGATCTGGGCTGGCGTGCCCACCGTGCCCACGCTCCTGTCGCTCGCGGTGATCGTCGGGATCCTCGCGATCGTCACGGCGACCAGCCTGCTGGCCACCCGGGGCCGCGCGTTGGTCAGCGACGCCGCGCCGGGCGAACCCGCTCGCTGAGGACCGGCAACTCGATGAAGTCCCGCACGTTCCCCGGCCCGGCGAGGATCGCCCGGGCCGGGGCGGGCGTACGGGACAACCCCACCTCGGCGGCGAGCACCCGCGGGGCGCCCAATTCGAGGAGGCTGTCGCGGTACCGCATGCGGCAGCGGCCGGCGGCGCGGAGGTTCTTCAGCCAGTCCACCTCGGGACCGTAGATCAGTGCGATCGTCATGGTGTCCCCGTCCCGGAAGGCCATGAGCGGGACGTGGTAGACGGTCCCGGACCGGCGGCCCACGTGCTCCAGGTCCACGAACCAGCCCTTCCCCGCGAGTCGGATCATCACCCTGTTGAGGTAGCGCTTGTTGAACTTCGTGACGGCGAGGGGGATCGGCATGCTCACATCCTGCCGAGCCGCCCGGCCCCGCGCTCGCACGTTCGCGCCCGCGCTCAGCCCGTCAGGACCAGCAGCACCAGGGGCATCAGCGCGAGGCTCATGAGCGTGGACACCGACGCCGTCAGCGCTGACAGTTCCACGTCGCCGCCCGCGGCTCCCGTGAACGCGGGGGCGAGGCCTCCGAGCGGCGCGAACAGCAGCATGCACAGCACCGCACGGATCTCGTCCGCGAGTGGCAGCAGGAACCAGACCAGCAGGGCGAGCACCACTCCGAAGGCATAGCGCACCATCAGGTACTTCGCGGCGGTGCGGTACTTGTCGGCCCGGAGCCGGACCTCGAGGCCAACCCCCAGCATGAACATCGCGAGGAAGGTGTTGGCCGCGCCGATCGTGGAGGTGAACGCGATGACCGGGTCCGGGAAGCTCAGGTCCAGCAGCCGCATCGTCACCATGAGCAGGTAGGTGACGAACGGCGGGGAGGTGGCCATTTCCTGGAGGAAGCCGCCCACTGTGGCCTTCCGCTCCGGGTTCGCGAGGCTCATCGCCCACGCGTAGCCGATCCCGGCGGCCGCGAGCGCGTTGCCGATGTCGAACATGGAGGCGTACACCACCACCTGCGGGCCCAGGAACCCGGCGAGGTACGGGACGGCGAAGAGCCCGATGTTGTAGTTGCCCATGTTGATGACGCCGAACGCCTGCGCGTCGTGGCCGTTGCGACGCTCCAGCAGGAATCCGGTGACCTGCTGGATGACGACGGCGCCGAGCGCCACGAGGGGCAGGAGCAGCAGGTCCGTCTCGATGGTGGCGTTGTTGAAGCTGGTCACCAGGAGGGCGGGCAGCGTTATGCGCAGGACGATGGTCGACAGGGTGCGGAAGTCGCCGGCCTTCACCCACCCGACCTGCTTCACCCCGAAGCCGAGACCGATGATCGTGACCAGTGAGAGCGCGGCCACGAGCACGTCCGCCACGCGGGCTCCCTTCTAGCTGTCGGCCGCGGGGCGCACCGCGCCGAGGGGCACCAGTGGGGGAACCCCGCGACGGCTATCGTATCGGGGCGCGCCCCGAGCGCGGCGACTAGACGGCTGTGGTGTAGAAGCCAGGCAGCATGCGCGGGGTGGTGGATTGAGTCGTGACCTCGATGTCGGCGACAAGGGCGGTGGTGAGAGCAGCGGGTTCGGCAGCGAACGCCTCGATGGCGGGGGCGGTCACGAGCGCCGCGAGCGTAACGGCGAGGGTGGGTTCGTCCACACCGATTGCGATCCCGTGCGCGGCCAGGAAGGTCGCGGCGTTCACCGGCTCGGCGCCGTCGCGCAGGTTCACCTCGAAGTGGAGGTGGCACCCAGTCGAGTTGCCGGCGCCCAGCGGGTCGATGCGGGGGTCGCCCCCGACGGCGGCGATGGGCTGACCCACCCCTACCGTCTCACCGATGGCGACGACGGTGGTCCCGCTGAGCAGGTGCCCGTAGCGCGTGATGATGCCGTTGCCGTGGGAGATGACCACCTGGTTGCCCGTACGGCCCTGGTGGGCGCCGCCCACCCAGACGACGACGCCCGCGGCCGCCGCTCTCACCGTCGTGCCGCACTTGGTGGCGATGTCAGTGCCGGCGTGGATCCCGACGGTGCCCAGCACCGGGTGGGTGCGCAGGCCGAAGACGCTGGTGATCCGGCCCTTCACCGGGTTCGACCAGCCGACCGAGCCGAACACCCCGGTTGTCGGCGTGATCGGCACCGCGGTCGAGACCGAGCTGGAGGGGGCCGCAACGGCAGGCGTGGGGATCACCACCGTGGGGTAGGTCCAGGTGGAGGGCGTCGTGGTCGACGGCAACTCCAGCACGTCCGTCGCCGAGCCGCTACCCGTATCCGCCTCGACGGCGGGATCATCGCCGGCCGCCGGAGCAGGGGCTGGGTCGGTGGGCGCGGCGGCTGGGTCGGTGGGCGCTGGTGCTGGGTCGGTGGGCGCTGGTGCTGGGTCGGTGGGCGCGGCGGCTGGGTCGGTGGGCGCGGCGGCTGGGTCGGTGGGCGCTGGTGCTGGGTCGGTGGGCGCGGGCGCTGGCTCGGTGGGATCTGGCGCTGGTGCTGGCTCTGTGGGCGCTGGTGCTGGGGCCGGGTCGGTGGGCGCTGGTGCCGGGTCGGTGGGCGCTGGTGCCGGGTCGGTGGGCGTAGGCGCTGGCTCGGTGGGCGCTGGGGCCGGGTCGGTGGGCGCTGGTGGTGGGTCCGTGGGCGCTGGTGCTGGCTCTGTGGGCGCTGGTGCTGGCGCGGGTTCGGTGGTCGGTGCGGGCGCCGGCGCTGGGTCGGGCGCGGGTTCGGAAGTCGGCGCGGGCTCCGCCGTCGCGACGGTCACGGGGCTGGGGGCAACTTCGTCTTCCGCTGCCGCCGGGATCATCGAGCTCAGTACCGCGAGCGCGGCCACGCTCAATGCCGCCGCCAGCCGGCGGACCACCGGCCGCCCTCCGGCGCCGGGTCCGGCACCACGGCGTCGCCGTAGGTACGACTCCCTCATGTGAACTCCCCTCTACGCAGGTCGGGGCAATACGCCAAGGACGTCCGCGCTCCAAACCCCGCCGCCGCCTGGGCACTGCCCACCGCGACGTCCTGCCCTCAGGGGTGGGGCGTCCTTCATTTCTCGTGTTGTCCCCAACTGTGGCACAAGTCACTAGGGATGGCTAGGGTCAGTTTGTCCCAATTTCGGGGCGGAGGAGGCTCGCGCGCGGGAGCTCGAACCAGCGCAGCGCCTCGAAGTCGGCGTTCAGCCCCTCGGCGGCGCCGCTTCCCCAACCGGTACCGGTCTCGCCACCGGCACCTTCGCCGCCGTCGTCGTGCGTGGGCCGCGCTGCCGCGAAGACGCGCCGTGCCTCGGCGAGGTAGTCACGCAGCACCGCGACCGGCGCGGTCGTGTCGTGGTGGGGGTAGACCATTGCGCCGTCGTCGTCATAGGAGACGTCGGAGAGGCGGAGGGGCGGCTCGACCGGCCCTTCCCGGTGGTGCCACATTCCGGTCCGGGGGTCGAAGTGGTAGTCCCCGAGGAGCTTCCAGCCCTCGCGGGCCACGAGGCGGACAGCCTCGATGATGTAGTCGAGGACGGCGTCGTCGATGAAGTAGTTGAAGTTCACGCGGACCCAGCCGGGCTTGATGCCCTCGCACCCGGTGGCGATCTGGCGCTCGAAGGCGTGGGAGCGCTCGATGTCGATGCCGAGGAGGCGGTGACCGTAAGGGCCGGCGCACGAGCACCCGCCGCGCGTCTGGATGCCGAAGAGGTCGTTGAGGAGCGCGACCACGTAGTTGTGGTGCAGGAACCGCCCGCTTGGGCCGCGCACCACGAAGGACACGATCGAGAGCCGCTGCGCCTCGAGGTTCCCGAGGATGTCGATGGTGGGTTCTGTGGTCCAGGCCGCGAGGGCGCGCCGCAGCAGGTCCTGTTCGCGCGCCTCGATGGTCTCCACCCCCACCGCTTCCTTCAGCTGGAACACCAGGCCTGCGCGGATCGACTCGATGATCGCCGGCGTGCCGCCCTCCTCGCGGTGCGCGGGATCGCTGAGGTAGCGGTGCTCGGTGGGGTTCACGTACATGACCGTGCCCCCGCCGGGCACATCCGGGACGCGGTTCTTGAGGAGTTCGCGGCGCACCACGAGCACACCGGGGGTGCCCGGCCCGCCGATGAACTTGTGGGGCGAGAGGAAGACGGCGTCCTTGTAGGCCGACGGCGCCACCTCGCTCGGCGGGTACATCTCGATCTCCACGTACGGCGCGCAGGCCGCGAAGTCCCAGAAGCTCAGGGCGCCGTACTCGTGCAGCAGGGCGGCAATGCCGAAGGTGTCCGTTCGGATGCCGGTGACGTTGCTGGCCGCGGAGAAGGAGCCGATCAGGAGCGGGCGGTCCTTGTACCGTTCCAGCTCGGCGCGCAGCTGGGCCTGGTCGATGTGGCCGTCCGCACTCTCGTGGATCGTGACGAGGTCCGCGATCGACTCGCGCCACGGCAACTCGTTCGAGTGGTGCTCGAACGGACCGATGAACACCACCGGCCGCTGGTCCGCGGGGATGTGGGCGGCGAGGTGGAAGCGGTCCTCGAGCGCGCCGGGGATCCGGAGGCCCAGGATGCCCACCAATTTGGCGATCGCCCCCGTGCAGCCCGAGCCGGTGAAGATGACGATCGTGTCGTCGTCGCCCCCGACGGCGTCGCGGATGATCCGCCGCGCGTCCTCCCGCAGGCGGGTGGTCTGGAGCCCGGTGCCGCTCGCCTCGGTGTGGGTGTTGGCGTACCGGGGGAGGACCTCGTGCCGGATGAAGTCCTCGATGAACGTGAGCGAGCGGCCGGAGGCGGTGTAGTCCGCGTAGGTGACACGGCGGGGACCGTACGGGCCCGGCATCACCTGGTCGTCGCCGATGACGGCCTCCCGGATCCGCTGGAGGAGGAGGTCCCTGCCGGACGTGGTCACGGCACGAGTCTAGGTCGCGGCGCCGCCCACCAGTCCTCCTCCGACTCGGAGTTGGTCCACGGCTCTTCGAACTCCCGGTCACGGCGGCGCTGGCTTCGCATCCGCGTCGCGCACGTCGACGAGCAGTACCGCTGGTTCCGGGACTTGGGCGCCGCGAGGAAGAAGTTCCAGCACCACACGGCCTCGCACTGGTGGATCCGTTCAGTCCATCCCCTGGTTTGAAGCTCCATGAGGGCCTGGACAAAGAGGGCGGCGAGGGCCGCCGCAGTTCCGCGGACCTCGGCCTGGAATTCGACTTCGCTGTTCTCGTTGAGTTGCGGTGTCACGCCGTACGACATCGCCAACTCGTTGAGCAGGTCCCGGGCATCGTCCGCATCGTCGCACACGACGGTGCGCAGCAATTCACTCCGCAAGCGCGCAATGGGTGCGAGGTCTATTCCCTCGAGCGGCACGTCGATGCCCTGGAAGATTGACCTCAACTGGCCAACGCCGGTGAGCAGGTCCGGGAACTCGTCGTTCGGCGCCGTGTCGAGGAGGCGAAGCAAGGCCCCCATGGCAGTCTGCAACTCCACACGCATGCGCTCTCCCTCCAGTTCCCGGGCGTCAACGAGGCGGTCATGCCAGCGGCGAAGCCGACGCTGTCCGCGAGTCGTGCGCCGGACCGCATGCTCGCACCCCTCAGCCCGCACCATCCGGGCGGGTCCACCGAGACTGTGGACGACGTGCCGCTGGAGGGTCTGTGGATGGCCCATGCGCAGCCGCACGGCGATGGCCACGGTCCAGCCTGGACTGGCGCGGGGCGAGCAGTCCGGCGGTGCACTCTCTGGAGCGTCACGGTCCAACAGCCCGTGGGCCCGTCGAGCTCGCAGTTCAGCACCAGAATGTCACGCCCCAAAGAGGCGTGGGCCGTGACGTTTTGTGAGGGTGTGGCCGGCCCCCGGGTGTGGGCGCCCGCAAGTCGGGGTGGCCCGTGACGTCCTGCGGCGGCTCAGGCCTGTTGCACCGCCGTGAGGAGGGGTCTTGATCTCCTCATGACCTCCGCGTCGAGGCCGAGGTCAGCGACGGCGACGCGCGCGTTCCGCTCGAGGTTCACGCAGTTCTTGCAGCCGGGGCCGAGGATCTTGATTTGCATTGCTGTCCTTCCGGGACGGTGGGTCGGTTGGGTGTCAGGCGAAGATGAGGTTGAAACCGAAACCGATGAGCATGATCGCGCCCGCGACGGTCCCGAAGAAGATGGCGAGGAGCCGCGGCTTGAGCACCTGCTTGAGGAGGATTGCCTCGGGCAGGGAGAGCGCCACGGTGGCCATCATGAAGGACATCACCGTACCGATCGCCATTCCCTTGGTCCACAGCGCCTCCGCGATCGGGATCACGCCCGCCGCGTTCGAGTAGAGCGGGACGCCCACGATGGTGGCGACGACCACGGCGAACGGGTTGCCCGGCCCGGCGTGGGCTGCGAAGAGCTCGGTGGGCACCCACCCGTGGATGACGGCGCCGATCCCCACGCCCAGGATCACCCACTTCCAGACGCGGCCGACGATGTCGGTGGTCTCCTCGCGGGCGGCGTCGACTCGGTCACGCAGCGTGGGGGTGCGGCCCTCCGCCTGGAGGGCGGCCACCGGGGTGGTGAATACGAAGGGCTCCACCCACTGGTCCAGCTTGAAGCGGGACAGGACGAACCCGATTAGAATCGCGGCGCCCAGTCCGGCGGCGACGCACGCCACCATGATGTCCATCCCGAACGTGTCCGCCAGCATCACCACCGCCGAGGAGCGCGGCCAATACGAGGGCGACGCCGAGCGGGATCCCCGCACCCAGGAAGCCGATGAACAGCGGGATCGAACTGCAGGAACAGAACGGAGTGACCGCGCCGGGGGTGCGGCTGATCAGGTTTGGCGCGACCGGGATGTGTTCCTGCAGCTCACAGACGCAAAGACCGCTCGCGCCGAGGCGCTCGATCACCTCCCAGCGGATGGGGTCCGCGATTGCCTGGAGGATTGCGAGCGGGCGCTCGGAGCGGCCGGCGTCCGGGCTCGTAAGCGGGACACCTCCGTGGCGACTGCGTGATCCCCTTCCCACCGCGCGGGTTCGCGTTTCATACTGTCCCCATGGTGCGGGTCAATCCGCTGGCGAGGATGAGGACGGCCATGATGGCCGCCCTTGGTATGTCGCGGCAGGAGACCGAGCCGCCGGATCAGTCCGAAGAGGAGCTCGACGCCGATGCCCTGCGCGAGATCGACGCCACCTTCGCGGAGATCGAGCAGGACCTCCACGACGCGCTCCTCCGCCTGTTGTTCACGAAGCTTCAGCTCGTCCGCAACCGGCGGTCCCCGGTGACGACGCTCCGCCAGGCACCGGTCGGCAAGACCGCGCGCATCTCCTTCGCCGACGGCACCGCCGTCATCGGGGAGACCCGGCCCCCCGGTCACCTCAGCACGCTGGCCATGGCGGTGCTCCGCCATCGCATCCTGCTGGAGGACGTGCGGCTGGACCCGACCGGCGTCGAGATGAGGTTCAATCTCGGCGCCGGCAGGCCCTTCACCGCGTGGGCGGTGGGACTGGACCAGGAGGACTGACGACGGCACGGAGGTCCCGGAGTGCGTCGTCGCCTCCCCGCCGGTAGGCGTCCCAGTCACGGCCGCGATCCGGCACCGGCTGGCGCGCCCACGCGGCGGACGCCGCGTCGAGGGAGGTGCGGACGTCGTCGCCGGGGTGGGCGCGGAGTTGGCGCACCACGAGCCCGAGCAGGACGCTCTCACCCTCCCGCAACTTGGCGCCCTCGTGGGCGGAGAGGGAGCCGTCGAGGCGGCACGACGAACCCCCGCCGAGCAGCTCGGACCAGACCTCGGTGGCCGCGCGACGGCGGTCGGAGGCGAGCCGGAGCAGCTCGGCGGGGGTCATGCCGGGAATTGTGTCAGACGGAGCGGGAGGGCGCCGTCGCGCGGCGCGGCGGCCGCTCGGTCCGGGGAGCGCTCTCGCTCGTCCACATCGGCGCGGACCCGCCCCCGCGGCGCGGGGACCCCGAACCGCTGCGGACGGCCGGTGCCGCGCCCGTGGAGCGGCCGTTCGCAGCCGGACGGCGGCTCGCGCCGGAGCCGGAACCGCCCGCGGTCGTGCCGAGGCCCTGGAATCCCTGGTAGTTCGGGTTGGAGCCGCTGGAACTCTTCCGTGCGGAGGAGCCGGAGCCGGAGCCCGAACCGATCCCGCGCCCGGAGCCCGAACCGATCCCGCGCCCGGAGCCCGAACTGGACCCGCGCCCGGAGCCCGAACTGGACCCGCGCCCGGAGCCGGAACCCTTCGCGCGACCGACGGGCTGTGCCTCCGGCTTGCGGGCGGCGGCCAGCGGTGCGCAGTCGGGGTCGACCGTTGCGGCGACGTCGCCCACGAGCGCCCGCACCCGCGGGTCGCCGGCGTGGACGCGAGCCGGCTCGGCGTCGATCCTGGCGGCGCGGGCGGTCGCCCGGAAGTCGCCGCGCTGCTCGGGCAGGACCACCGTGACGACGTCGCCGCCGTGGCCCGCGCGGGCGGTGCGGCCGGAGCGGTGCAGGTAGGCCTTGTGCTCGGTGGGCGGGTCGACGTGGACGACGAGGTCGATGTCGTCAACGTGGATGCCGCGGGCGGCGATGTCGGTGGCCACCATGACGCGGATCTCCCCGGACATGAACGCCTCCAGCCCGCGCTCGCGCGCGTTCTGGGAGAGGTTGCCGTGCAACTCGACGGCAGGGATGCCCGTGGACGTCAGGTGGCGGGCGAGCTTCTTGGCCTGGTGCTTGGTCTTGGTGAAGAGGAGCCGGCGCGAGGTCCCGCTGGCGAGTGCCTGCACGAGGTCCGCCTTCTCGGCGACGTCGGCCACCAGGAACACGTGGTGCTCCATCGCGGTCACCGGCGACTCGGCGGAGTCCACGCTGTGCTCGAGCGGCCTGTTGAGGAACTGCTTGACGATCTTGTCCACGCCGCGGTCAAGCGTGGCGCTGAACAGCATGCGCTGCGTGCCGGCCGGGGTGGCGCGGAGGATGCGCGTGACGCCCGGCAGGAAGCCGAGGTCAGCCATGTGGTCGGCCTCGTCGAGGACGGTGATGGCGACGGCGTCGAGGGCGATGTGCCGCTGGCCCATCAGGTCCTCGAGCCGACCGGGGGTGGCGACGACGATGTCAACGCCGCGCCGCAGCTTGTCGACCTGGGGGTTCTGGTTGACGCCGCCGAAGATCGTCATCACGTTCAGGCCGGCCACGGCGGCCAGCGGGGTGATGACCTCCGCGATCTGGGTGGCCAGCTCGCGGGTGGGGGCAAGGACGAGCGCCCGGGGGTGGCCGGGCTGGGTGCGGCGGCCGATCAGCTCGCCGGACGGGACCAGCGCCGCGAGGCGCGCCACGATCGGGAGCGCGAAGGCAAGGGTCTTGCCGGAGCCGGTCCGGCCGCGGCCGAGCACGTCCCGGCCCGCGAGCGTGTCCGGGAGGGTGGCGGTCTGGATGGGGAAGGGAGCGGTGATGCCGTTCGCAGTGAGGCTCGCGGCGAGCGCCCGGGGGACGCCGAGGGCGTCGAAGGACGTGGGCTTTGTGGATGTGGAGACAGGGGTGTGTTGAGACACGAGGAAAAGAGCTTCTCTCAGTAGAGGTCACCGCAGGCATCCCGCTCACTCGTCATCGGCGGGATCGATCCGGGTTTGTCCACGGGATCCGGCCGGCGCGGTGGCCGTGCAGTGCAGTGTCGGGGCGCCGTGGTGGGCGACTCCCTGCGTTCAGTCTCTCACGCTCGGCCCGGTTGGACCCGACGGGGGAGGGAGACGAGGGTCACGCGGGAGTCGCCCGATCACCGTCGCCCACGGCACGGAGCGCGTCCGCCACGCCGGCCGCCGTCGTCGTCATGTCGATGCGGACGCGGGCGCCGTCGCGCGCCTCGTCCCACTCCACCCACTCCGCCGCCGCGACGTCCCCCCAACCCGGGACCCACTGCCCCGGCAGGTCCGGCTCCCGCACCTCCACCCGCGCGCGGTGCTCCGCCGACGACGGCAGGAACGTCTCGAACACCACCAGCCGCGCGCCGCACTCCTCCGCGAGCCGCCGCCACCACGCCCGCGCCACCGGCAGGGGGTTGACGGCGTCCACGAGCACCCCTGTCCCGAGCCTGAGGTTGGATCGTGCCAACTCCCGCAGCACCCCGTAGCCCACGGTCCCCACCGGGTGACGCGCCAGCCCTTCGTTGACCACCACGTTCTCGACGACGTCGACCCGCAGGTACGCCAGCCCCAGCCGGCCCGCGAGCGCGCTGCCAAGCGTGGTCTTCCCGGTGCCGGGTCGCCCGGCGAGCACGACGAGGAGTGGCTGTGTCATCGGGCCATTCTCGCGCGCCGCGCGCTGGGTCTTGGTCACCGCGCTCGCCGCCGCCGCCGCATGGTCGATCGGCATGCTGCCGTCCACGCTGCTCGACTCCGGCGTCGCCATCGACGGCGCCAGCCCCCTCACCTGGGCGGTCGCCGCCGTCGGGGGACTCACGCTCCTCCTCACGATCCCGACGGCGCAGTGGACCGTGCTGCGTGACGTCATCGCGCGGGCGTGGCGCTGGATCCCGCTGAATGTGGCGGCTTGGCTGGTGGGGCTCCCGTTCACGCTGCTGCCGTCGCCGTTCGTGGACGAGACCACGCCCGCCGCGCTGATCGCTGCGTCCTTCGCGCTCGGAGGGCTGGCCATGGCGACGACGGTCGCCGTGGTCACCGGCGTCGGGCTCCGCCGGATGCTTGCGGGCGGCGCTCCCGGATAGGCTGGGCGGTATGCCGAACCCCACCGCCGCGATCCTCGTGATCGGGGACGAGATCCTCTCCGGGCGCACTCGCGAAGCGAACGCCCACCACCTCGCCGGCGAGCTCACCCGCGTGGGCATCGACCTGAAGGAGGTGCGCGTCGTCGCGGATGACGAGGCGGCGATCATCGCCGCACTCAACGCCCTGCGCGCCACCCACACCCATGTCTTCACGTCCGGCGGGATCGGCCCCACCCACGACGACATCACCTCCGACGCCGTCGCCGCGGCCTTCGGCGTCGGCATCGGGGTGCGTGCGGACGCCCGGGAGCTGCTCGAGAGCATGTTCGCCGCCAAGGGTGTGGCGATGAACGAGGCCCAGTTGCGCATGGCGCGCATCCCCGACGGCGCCACGCTGATCGTCAACGCCCTCTCGGGGGCGCCCGGCTTCAGCATCGAGAACGTGCACGTGATGGCGGGAGTGCCCAGCATCTTCCGGGCGATGGTCGAGACGCTCCTGCCGCGGCTGGAGCGCGGTACGCCGCGGGTCTCGCGGGAGGTGCGGTTCGAGGTCGGCGAGGGGCGCATCGCGGAGCGGCTCGGCGCGCTCGCGGCCGAGTTCCCCGACCTCTCGATCGGCTCCTACCCGTTCGCCGAGAACGGGATCCACGGGACGAACATCGTGGTCCGGGGCACGGACCCGGCGCGCGTCGCAGAGGTGGTCGCGCGCCTCGAAGCGGCGCGGTGACCCCGACCGTGCGGCGCGAGGCGCGCGCGGGCGGGGCCGGGCCGCGCGCGGTGGATCGCCTCCGGACCACGTTCCCGCTGCTCGCCGGTGCCATCGCCACCGTCCGGGCCAACCCGCGCGACTAGCTGCGGACCATCCTGGTACTGCAGGCGCTGACCGCCGTGGTGCTGCTCCCGGTGCTCGCGCTGCTGCTGCGAGCCGCCACCTCGGCGGCCGGTGCTCCTGGTGACCGAGCCGGTTTCGGTGGCCGGGGCGATGCGGTCCAGCTGGCGACGCACCCGCCGCCGGAACTGGCGCGTGGCCGCCGCGTTCGTCGCGGCGTGGGTCGTGTCCACCGCAACCCTGGGTGTGGGCGTGTTCCTCGCGCTCGGGGTCACGCGGCTCGCGGACGCGGTGCTGCCGACGGCGTTGGCCGCGGTCGCGGGCGTGGCGCTCACCCTCGCGCAGGTGGCGACGCTGCTGGTCAGCGGGCTGGTCGCCGCCGTCCTCGTGACCTTCTTGGTGCTCTCCGCGGAGGAGAGCGCCGCGCTCGCCGGCTCGGCCGACGACGACGACGCCCCCGCGTCCGGGCCCGCCCCCGCCCCCGCGCCCCCAGCCCCCACCCCCGGACCCGCCCCGGCCCCACGCTGGCGCCG